>NZ_JAYMRY010000010.1:0-213903 GCF_038900695.1 Paraburkholderia sp. JHI2823
GGATCTGGTCGAAACACTCCCAGTTGCGCGCGGCGCGGCCAATGCCGCCGTAGACCACGAGCGCATGCGGATGCTCGGCGACCTCGGGGTCCAGATTGTTCTGGATCATCCGGTAGGCGGCTTCCGCGAGCCAGGTCTTGCAGACCTTCTCCGCGCCGCGCGGCGCGCGGATCGTGCGGGTTGGATCGAGGCGGGGGTCGGTGAAGTTCGGGTGGTTCATGGCGTTCGTTCGGGTCTGGATAGCAGGCTGATGGACGGCGCTCCGCCTGTGCGACGCCTTCAACGTAGAAGGCAATGAGCGCTGCAACGTGGATTAAGTCTAACGCCGTCAAGTTGTATATACAACTCGTTTCAATAAAACCAGGGTAGGTAGTTACCCTGGCGTATTTGCCAGCGTTCGACGATCCGGAACGAGGAACCGGCACGCGCGCCGCGCAGCGCCATGACTAGACAAGACCTCGGCAAACAGCACGATGCCCCACAACGCGTCCGGCGCGACGGGGCGACGCCCGCCCTACCAAAAAGGCGGGCTCTGGAGAGATAGAGGTAGGGAACGACTGCGCGCTTGCATCCGAATGGCAAACGCGCTTCAGCGGCGGGGGGACTGCGGGCGAACGAGAAGTCGGAAAAAGAGCGGCCCGTGCCGCGTCAAACCGTGCCCGCCAGATGAAAGCGCGAAGCCGGATGCCACAGGCGCACGGCCGTCGCCACGTGAGGTCCCACCCACGTGCGGCGCAGCAACAGCAGGCACGGCTCGCCGATCTCCATTTCCAGATATTGGCGCACGCGCGCGTCGGGCTTCTGTGCGTAGATGCGGAACTCGGCACGCTGGATCGGCGCGAGGCGCACCATATAGTGATTCGGCGTTTCGACCGTGAAGTCCTGAGCCAGGTAATCGGGGAACACCTCGGGATTCACGTAGCGGTCTTCGTACTGGATCGGCTCGCCTTCTTCGCTGTGCACGATGCGCGAGTGGAACACCGGCCCGGCGTCCAGCTCGAGTTCGGCGATCGCAGTCGGATCGTCGCTCGACTCGAGCGCCAGCACGCGCGCCGAATGGCGATGGCCGCGCGCCGCGATTTCGTCGGCGATATTGCGGATCTGGAG
This sequence comes from Paraburkholderia sp. JHI2823, assembly GCF_038900695.1. NCBI lineage: Bacteria > Pseudomonadati > Pseudomonadota > Betaproteobacteria > Burkholderiales > Burkholderiaceae > Paraburkholderia > Paraburkholderia sp. JHI2823. The sequence goes on from NZ_JAYMRY010000010.1 coordinate 1,108, forward strand.
CACCGTCGATTCGTACTGGCGCGGCGCCACGTAAGTGCCCGATCCACGCACGCGGTTCAGCACGCCCTCGGCCATCAGCTCGCGCAGCGCGCGCGACACCGTCATGCGCGCAACGCCGAACTCCTTCACGAGTTCCGTTTCGGACGGCACCACGTCGCCGGGCCGCAGGTCGCCGCTTTCGATCTGCGCAAGCACGTGGCGCTTGATCTGTTCATAGGCGGGCAGAGGGGCACTGCGGACCGTCTTCTTTTGCATGGTCTCGATCTTCGAATGAACGGGAGGTCGCCGGAACAAGGGCCGCCCGGTTCGGCCCGGAGCTGCGGCGGCCCACATTGTACCGCCCCTTAAAGCGCGGCCGCGCGCGATCGGCGAGGCAGTCCGGCACGGCATCGCACCGCCGCGGGCCCCGCGTCTGCTGTTATACGGGCTCGGCGGCGAGCGCAGCCTGCCAGCGCACGAGCACCACGCGCGCGCGCACACCCCGCCCGTCCACGCCCGGACTCAGGCTCACCGCGCCGCGATGCGACTGCGCGATCTCCCGCACGATCGCAAGCCCAAGGCCGGTGCCTTCCGTCTCGGCCGCGGCGCGGAAAAAACGCTCGAACACGCGTGCGCGCGCTTCCGCGGGAATGCCGCGGCCGTCGTCGAGCACTTCGAGGGCGACCGTCTCGCCGCTCGCCTGCACCGACACCGTCACATGCCCGCCTGCGGGCGTATAGCGCAGCGCATTGTCGACGAGATTGCTGACCATCGCGCGCAACAGCTCGCGATGCCCCGCCACCACCGCCTGCCCGGGCTCGTCCGGCAACTCCGCGCCGAGATCGATGCCGCGCGTCTGCGCGAGCAGCGCGAGCGCTTCCACCACTTCGCGCGCGAGCTGCGCTACGTCGACGGGTGCGGCCGGCAACTGGGCGGGGTCGAGCGCCTCGGCCTGCGCGAGCAGCAGCAACTGGTTCGTGAGCGCGACCATCGAGCGGTTGCTCTGGTGCATGGCCGCCAGCACCTCGTCGAGCGCGGGATCCACGGCCTTTTGCTGGCGCGCGTATTGCAGTTGCGTGCCGAGCAGCGTGAGCGGCGTGCGCAACTGGTGCGCCGCATCGGCGATGAAGCGGCGCTGCGCCGCCGTCTGCGCGGAGAGGCGTGCGATGCATTGATTGATCGCATCGACAACGGGCCGCAGCTCGGTATGCAGCCCTTCCGCGCGAACCGGTTCGAGGTGCGAAGGATCGCGGTCGGCCACGTCGTTCTTGAGCTTCATGAGCGGGCGCAGCTCGAACGTGAGGCCGATGCAGGCGAGCGCCACGGCCAGCATGACCATGCCGATCTGGCGCAGCAGCTGGGGACGCCACAAGGCCTCGACCATCGCGTCGCGCGAGCGCTCGGTCTTGCCCACCGAAACGCGCACGCGCGAGATGTGGCCGTTGTCGTACATGGAGCGCACCACGCTCACCGCACGCACGGCCTGATCGCGCAGCGCCGCGTCGTACCACACGGGCGCATCGACGGCGGGCGCCGAGGCCGCATGCGGAAAGTCGGGCATGCCGGCCAGCAGCGAGCCGCCCTCCACGCGTACGTTGTAGAACACCTGGTCCTGCTGCGGCGAGGCGAAGAGTTCGAGCGCCGCGGGCGGCACGTCGGCGCGCAGCGCGCCGTCCGCCCATTGCACCGAACCCGCGATCATGCGCGCGGACGAAAGCAGCCCCCCGTCCTGCACGAGATCGGCGGTCTGGCGGGCGGCGCGATACTCGGAGGTCGCCGTGAAGCTCACGTAGAGCGCGAGCGGCACGAGCATCCACCACAGGAGCCGGATGCGCAGGCTACCGGTCATGGCGGCACGCGTTCGTCGTCATAGCGCCTCGTCCTTCCTGCGCAGCAGATAGCCGAGGCCGCGCAGCGTGACGATCACGGCCGAACTGCCTTCGAGCTTCTTGCGCAGCCGGGAGACGTAGATTTCGATGGCGTCCTCGCTGGGCTCGTCGGCGAGCGTGAAGATCGCATCGACGAGCGCGGCCTTCGAAACCGTCTGGCCGAGCCGCAGAATCAGCGTTTCGAGCACCGTGCGCTCGCGCGGCGTCACGTTCAGCGGCGCGCCCTTCAACGCGAACTGGCGCGTGTTGATGTCGAAAACGAGATCGCCGCAGCCGATTTCGTTCGCGCGCGCGGGCGTCTGCCGGCGAATCAGCACCTTGATGCGCGCCACGAGTTCGCGCACCTCGAAAGGCTTGACGAGGTAGTCATCGGCGCCCGCACCGAGCAGCTCCACCTTTTCGTCGATCGAGCCGCTTGCCGTGAGCACCATCACGGGCGTCGGGTCGCCGCGCTGGCGCAGCCGCCTCAGCACGTTCTTGCCCGAGAGCTTCGGCAGATTGAGGTCGAGCAGCACCACGTCGTAGTGATTGGACCGCAGCAGCTGGTCGGCGGCCTCGCCGTCCTGGACGGCGTCGAAGGCGAACGCCTGCGCCTCCAGCGTCCTGACGAGCCAGTGCGCCAGCGTGGGATTGTCTTCGATCAGCAGCAACTTCATGGGCGGTGCAGGCAAGGCGGCGAAGGTTTCGGGGGAATCGATTGTGCCGTTGCGGGCGGGTCGCCGCCCTGCGGGTTAACACGGACGTTTTCGTGTGGGCCTGGAAGGCTGGCAGAAGGCTTACAGTTTTTATAATCGACTTCATCCATCAGAAAGCGCCGCCCTTGACGCGCGGCGCCCCAGCAAAAGGAGACTCCACGATGCCTACCCTGCGCCAGATCGCCGCCGTATCGAGCGTCGCGTTCGCCCTTGCCGCCGGCTCCACGGCTGCCCACGCGGAAAAGATCACGATCATGGTCGGCGGCGCCACCAAGATCATCTATCTGCCCGCCAAGCTGACCGAGCAGCTCGGCTACTTCAAGGACGAAGGCCTCGACGTCGAGATCCAGTCGCAGCCGGCCGGCGTGGACGCCGAGAACGAACTGCTCGCGGGCGCGGTGCAAGGCGTGGTGGGCTTCTACGACCACACCATCGACCTGCAGAGCAAGGGCAAGGAAGTGCAAACCCTCGTGGTGTTCGGCCAGGTGCCGGGCGAGGTCGAAATGGTCTCGAACGCTGCGGCCGGCACGCTGAAGAGCATGGCCGACGTGAAGGGCAAGACGCTCGGCGTGACGGGCCTCGGCTCCTCCACGAGCTTCCTCACGCAGTACCTCGCACAGCGCGCGGGCGTGCCCGCCACTCAGTACACGCTGCTGCCGGTGGGCGCGGACAACACCTTCATCGCCGCGATCAAGCAGAACCGCATCGATGCGGGCATGACCACGGAGCCCACGGTCTCGCGCCTGCTGCAAACCGGCGACGCCAAGGTGCTCGTCGACATGCGCACGCTCGAAGGCACGCGCGCGGCGCTCGGCGGCACGTACCCCGCCTCGAGCTTCTACGTGCAGCGCGCCTGGGCGCAATCGCACAAGGACGATGCGACGAAGCTCGCGCATGCATTCTCGCGCACGCTCAACTTCATCGCCACGCATAGCGCCGACGAAATCGCCTCGAAAATGCCGAAGGACTACTACGGCAGCAACAAGGAACTCTACGTGGCCGCGCTGAAGAACTCGCTGCCGATGTTCACGAAGGACGGCCGCATGCCCGCGGACGGCCCGGATACGGTGCTCAAGGTGCTCGCGGCGTTCAATCCTTCGGTGAAGGGCAAGCACATCGACCTCGCGAAGACGTACTCGAACGACTATCTGCCGGCCGCGACGGCCACGGCGTCGAAGTAAGCGCCGAGGCAAGCAGAAGGCCCCACGTTCAGCCCACCGAAACCATGACTTCTTCTCTTTCCCAAGGCACGCCGGCCATCGAGCTGCGCAATGTGTCCTGCCGCTTCATCTCGCCCGACGGCAAGGCGACCGTCGCGCTGCGCGACTTCAGCATGTCGGTTGCGCGCGGCGAGTTCGTCGCCATCGTCGGGCCTACGGGCTGCGGCAAGTCCACCACGCTCAGCATGATCACGGGGTTGCTCAAGCCGACCACGGGCGAAGTGCGCGTGATGGGCGCGCCCGTGAACGGCATCGATCCGCGCATCGGCTTCGTGTTCCAGGCCGACGCCGTGTTCCCGTGGCGCTCGGTGCTCGACAACGTGGCGGCGGGGCCGCTCTATCGCGGGCGCTCGAAGTCGGCGGCCTACGACGAAGCCAACGAATGGATGCGCCGCGTGGGACTCGCCAATTTCGGCAAGCACTATCCGCATCAGCTTTCCGGCGGCATGAGAAAGCGCGTGGCGCTTGCGCAGACCTTCATCAACAAGCCCGAAATCCTGCTGATGGACGAGCCGTTCTCGGCGCTCGACATGCAAACGCGCACGCTGATGCAAGACGAGCTGCTGCAGCTTTGGGGCGGCACGGGGTCGGTGGTGTTCGTCACGCACGATCTCGAAGAAGCCATTGCGCTCGCTGACCGCGTGTTCGTGCTCACCGCACGGCCGGCCACGCTCAAGAAGGTCTACGAGATCGATCTGCCGCGCCCGCGCGTGACATCCGAGATCCGCTACGCGCCGCATTTCGTCGAGCTGTCGCGCCAGATCTGGCACGACCTGCGCGAAGAAGTGCAGATCGCCTAACTTCCGGAGCTGTCGAATCATGTCCACCCCGCAACAAACGCTGCCGCAAGGCCTCGATTCCGCCTCGCTCGACGCTGTCGAGCGAGCCGCGCAAAAGCGCATTCGTCAGCGCCAGGCGCTCGTCGTCGCGCTGCGCATTCTCGTGCTCGTCGTGGTGCTGGGCGGCTGGGAAATCGCCGCGCGCCTCAAATGGATCGATCCGTTCTTCTTCTCGATGCCCACCGCGATCTTCGATCAGATCGTCGACTGGTTCGTGAACGGCACCTCGCAAGGGCCGCTGCTCACGCAGGTCTGGGTCACGCTCGAAGAAACGGGCCTCGGCTTCATCATCGGCTCGGTCGCCGGCGTGTTCTGCGGCATCGTGCTCGGCCGCAACAAGCTGCTCTCCGACGTGTTCAGCCTCTATATCAAGATCGCCAACTCGATTCCGCGCGTGGTGCTCGGCTCGGTGTTCGTGATCGCGCTCGGGCTCGGCATGGCGTCGAAGGTCGCGCTCGCGGTCGTGATGGTGTTCTTCGTGGTGTTCGCCAATGCCTTCCAGGGTGTGCGCGAGGCCGACCGCTACATGATCGCCAACGCGCAGATTCTCGGCGCGTCGCGCCGCCAGGTGACGACCTCGGTCGTGATTCCCTCGGCGCTCAGCTGGATTCTCGCGAGCCTGCACGTGAGCTTCGGCTTCGCGCTGGTCGGTGCCGTGGTCGGCGAATTCCTCGGCTCGAAGCAAGGCATCGGTCTGCTGATCTCGACGGCCCAGGGCGCGTTCAACGCGAGCGGCGTGTTTGCGGCAATGATCGTGCTCGCCGTGGTCGCGCTCGCCGCCGACTATCTGCTCACCGCAGTCGAGCAGCGCCTCCTGAAATGGCGGCCCGCGCCTTCGAACTGACCGGATCAGGTTCCCCTGTCCGGGCTGCGTGAGGCGCAAGCCTCCCGGCCCGTGAGCCGCGGCGCACTGCCAACGCGCCGCGTTTTTTATTTCTGGCGCCCAGCATCGCGCCCCAACCCTACTTCGGTTGCGCGACCGTGCGCAGATACGGCTTGAGTGTCTTGAAGCCCTGTGGGTACTTTTGCTTCGCCGCGTCGTCGGAAACCGAAGTCGGGATGATTACGTCGTCGCCGGGCTTCCAGTTCACCGGCGTCGCCACCGTGTGCTTCGCGGTCAGTTGCAGCGAATCGAGCAGGCGCAGCACCTCGTCGAAGTTGCGGCCGGAACTCATCGGGTAGACGAGCATCGCCTTCACCTTCTTGTCCGGCCCGATCAGGAACACCGAGCGCACCGTGGCGTTGTCGGCGGCCGAGCGCGGGCTCGCGCCGCTCGCGTTCGGATGGATCATGTCGTAGAGCTTCGCGACGTGCAGGTCCGGGTCGCCAATCATCGGATAGTTGACGGCGCTGCCCTGCGTTTCCTCGATGTCCTTCGCCCACTTCTCGTGGTCGCTCACCGGGTCGATGCTCAAGCCGATGATCTTCGTATTGCGCTTGTCGAATTCCGGCTTGAGCTTGGCCATATAGCCGAGTTCGGTCGTGCAGACGGGCGTGAAATCTTTCGGATGCGAGAACAGGATGGCCCAGTGATCGCCGATCCATTCGTGAAAACGAATCTTGCCTTCAGTGGTCTCCGCAGTGAAATCCGGTGCATCTTCTCCAAGACGAATCGTCATCTTCAGTCTCCTGAATGCAGTGATCTTCAGTTCGCGAGAGTCTGCGTGCGTACGCGCGAAAGTGCTTCGCGCTTTTGCATTTTAGGTAGTCCGCGGCGCGCTCATGAAATTTCTTTCTGGTTTCACTTGCATTACATCTACCATACATTTAGCCCCTTTGTCGCTCAAGGCATACTTCCGCAGGCTGGAGTCGTTGCACGACGCATAGCAGCGTGCCAGTTCCTGGTGTCACTCCTGGTTTGCATACCGCCCGCCGCCAGGCGACGCTATTCACGTAACATCCGTGCGGCAGCGCCCGGGCGGGCAGGCGATTTTCCACAAGGCGTGATATCGTTTTGTCATCGGATTCGAATGCCTGCATGCACCCGTCAATCGAACTCTGTTACTTTCGCGAGCGTCGCCATGAGTGATGTACGCCACCATCTGAGTCCGCGCGACCGCGTGGAACTGCTCTGCTGGCTCACCTGCGGGAGCCTCGGAGCCTACTATCTCAACGAGTCCTGGCCCAACGCGGCCTTCCACGTTCAGGCGGCGCACAAGTGGCTCGACCGTCACGCGCGCGAAGCCGACTGGCTCGCGATCGCGCGGCTCGCCGCCATGGCGCAGGACATCGCGCAGCAGCACGCATGGTTCGTCGACGCGGTCTGGGCGCGAGACGCCGTCGAAGAAATTCTCGATACCGACGATTTGAATTACCAGGCCAAGCTCGTTCTGCAAGTGCTCAAGGACTGCGAACGAGCGCTCGCCGACCGCCGCCCGGCCGAATAAGGCCCAGTTCGATAGCAGCCTCACCGCGAGTTCACCGCGCACGCGCACGCCGTTCGTTTCTCCATCAAATGATGGATGCGCGGCCACGATCATCCGAACATACTGCCGCTTTCAGCGCCGGCCCGTCCCCCTATGCCGGCCGCTCGTCCATGCGGGAGAATGCAGATGACTCGCTACCCCACCCTCGTGCTCGCCGCCGCGCTATTCGCGTTAGTGTCAGCGAGTTCCGCCGCGCTTGCTCAAACCGGCGGCCATGGTTCGACCCTCAGCACCGGACGCTCCCTCCAGTTGCAGAAGGCTGCAAAGCCGGCTCAAAAGAGCCAGCCAACCGCGAAGGCCACGAAGCCCGCGCCGCAATCGCTGCGCTGGCTCGAAGCGGAAACGCCCTGAAGCCAACTTGCGCGCCCGCGCCGGATTCCCCGCCGCATCACTGCCGCACCGCTCCGGCTTGATGCACGCCGCCCGCGACCATACCGCCGCGGAAGGTCGGCTGCTGGACCGAAAACACGAAGGTCTATGGGCGAAAAATCCCGTTCTGACCTTCGCGTACGCCTTGGAAACGGGTGTGAGGCAAGACCTCTCGCCCTGCGACGCCCCCGCTGACGGCCCGCATAGAACGGCTGGCACTGCGGGTTCTCAATCGAGCGGGCGGCCCGCCGGCTCGCGAATCAGCGGCAGCGCGAGCATCGACACCGCCCCGCAGCCGATCAGATACCAGGCGGGCGCGAGAGGGTTGTCGAGCAGCTTGATGAGCCACGTTGCGAAGAATTGCGCAAAGCCGCCGAAGATCGACACGCCCACGCAATACACCACGGACATCCCCGTCACGCGAATCGACTGAGGGAAGAGCTCAGGCAGCATGACGATATTGGGGACCGCCGTGAACGCGACGAGCGCGCCCAGCACGGCCACGACGGCGAGCACCGTCGCGATGGTCGGCACGGCATGAATGACCATGAACGCGGGATAGATCACCGCGATGAGCATCACGCGCGAGACACCCATCACCCACTTGCGGCCCACGCGGTCGGACAGCATGCCGGCAAACGGCGAGCATACGGCCGTGACGAGCGCCGCGACCAGCGCCGCGCTCATGCCGACCGACATCGGCAGGCCGAGGATCTTGATCGCATACGTCGACATATAAAACAGCACGATATAGTTGGCCGCCGTGCCGCCGATCGTCGTGACGACGCCGGCCACGAGCGCCGTGCGATGGCGCCCGAAAATCTCGCGCAGCGGGCGCGCCATATCGGCCACGGGCCGGGTGTCTTCCGCGTCGACAGGGTGCGCGAGCGTTTCGTCGAGATGGCGGCGAATGTACACGCCCACCGGCACGACCAGCATGCCGATCACGAACGGCACACGCCAGCCCCAGCTTTCGAGCGCGGCCTGCGAGAGCGTGGTGGAGAGCGCCACGCCGATGAGCGAGCCGAGCACCATGTTGAGCCCCTGGCTCACGAACTGCCAGCTGCCGTAGAAACCGCGCGAGCGGTCGTCGGCGTATTCGAGCAGGAGCGACGTGGAGGCGCCCACTTCGCCGCCCAGCGCGAAGCCTTGCACGAGACGCGCGAACAGGATCAGCGCAGGCGCCGCGAGTCCGATCTGCTGATAGGTGGGCGCGAACGCAATGAGCGCGGAGCCGAGCGCCATGAGCCACAGCGTGAGCGTCATGGCGGCCTTGCGGCCCACGCGGTCGGCGAACGCACCGATCACGATGCCGCCGATGGGCCGCGCGACAAAGCCCACGCCGAAGCTGCCCACGGCCAGCATCAACTGGTTCAGCGAGCCATGCACCGGAAAGTAAAGCGAGCCGATGATGGAGGCAAAGAAGCTGTAGACCGTGAAGTCGAAGAACTCGAGCCCATTGCCGAGCGTGATCGCGAAAATGGCCTTTGCTCGCGAGCCGCGCGTGGCCGCCGGTGCGGCCGCTGGCGCCTGAAGCGGGGTGGCGTTCATCGTGGGTGCTCCTCCTGTGTCTCGTGTCTTGAGTGTCCGCGGCGGCCGGCTTCAGCCGCGCAGGAAGCGCTCGGCGAGCCGCACCCAGTATGTGGCGCCCGTGGCGAGACAGTCGTCGTTGAAGTCGTAGCCGGGGTTGTGCACCATGCAGCCGCCTTCCCCATCGCCGTTGCCGATGACGAGGTAGCTGCCCGGGCGGCGCTCGAGCAGGAACGAGAAGTCCTCGCTGCCCGTGAGCGGCTCCATGTCGTGAATCAGCCCTTCCTCGCCGAGCCAGTCGCGCGCGACATCTTGCGCGAACGCGGTCATTGCCTCGTCGTTCACGAGCACCGGATAGCGGCGCTGGTAGTCGATGCGCGCCGTCGCGCCATAGGCGCTCGCCTGCGCGTGGACGAGCGCGGTGATGCGCGCCTGCAGCAAATCGCGCACTTCAGGGCGCAGTGCGCGCACCGAAAGCCGCATTTGCGCGGTTTGCGGAATCACGTTAGGGGCGTCGCCCGAGTGAATCGCGCCCACGGTCACGATCGCCATGTCGAGCGGCGGCACGTTACGCGACACGATCGTCTGCAGCGCGAGCACGACGTTGGCGCACACCACCACCGGGTCGATCGCCTTATGCGGCATCGCGCCATGACCGCCGCGCCCGTCGATGTCGATGATCACCGTGTCCGACGAAGCCATGAACGGCCCTGCGCGGAAGCCGAGCTTGCCGGTGGGGAAACCGGGCATGTTGTGCATGGCGAACACGGCGTCGCAGGGAAATCGCTCGAACAGGCCCTCGTCGAGCATGCGCTTCGCACCGCCCAGTCCTTCTTCGGCGGGCTGGAAAATGAGGTGCAGCGTGCCATTGAAATTGCGCGATTGCGCGAGATGCTTGGCCGCCGCGAGCAGCATGGCGGTGTGTCCGTCGTGGCCGCACGCGTGCATCGTGCCGGGAATGCGGCTCGCGTACTCGAGGCCGGTGTTCTCGTGAATAGGCAGCGCGTCCATGTCGGCGCGCAGGCCGAGGCGCTGCTTGCCGTCGCCCACCTTGAGCGTGCCCACGACGCCCGTGCCGCCGAGACCGCGGTGCACCTCGTAGCCCCACCCGGTGAGGCGCTGTGCGACGAGGTCGCTCGTGACGAACTCTTCGAAGCCCAGTTCCGGATGCGCGTGGATCTCGTGGCGCAGCGCGATCATCTCCTCTTCGATCGCGGCGATCGCAGCCGGGATAGCCATCGTGTTCATACGAATTCCCTCAACGGACAGTGTGAATTCGCTCGAGAATAATGACGTCGCAATTGCACCGACAGCCCTAAAATGGTTGCCCCGCCAACCGGAAGTGCGCACTCGGGTAATCCCTTATGAAGTTCCACCAGTTCCGCGCGCTCGTCGCCATGGCCGACACCGGCAGCATTCGGGCCGCCGCGCGACAGCTCGGCATCTCGCCGGCGGCCGCGACGAAAGCGGTGCGCGAACTCGAAGCCGAGCAGCAAATCGCGCTCGTCACGCGTAACGCCAACGGCATCGCCTTCACGGAAGCCGGTCAGGCGCTGCTCGTGCATGCGCGGCTCGTCGTGCACCAGATGTCGCGCGCCCAGGACGAACTCGACGCGCGGCGCGGGCGCGGCGGCGGCAAACTCGCGATCGGCGTGACGCCGTGGCTCGCGCTGTCGTTCCTGCCCGACGCCGTCACGCTGTTCCGCGAGCGCATGCCCGGCATGCAGCTGGAGTTCTACGAAGGACTGCTCAATATCGTGATGCCGCGGCTGCGCGACGGCTCGCTGGACTTCTCGCTAGGCAAGCCAGGCCCTGCCTCGTTGCATGCTGAATTCACGCAAACGCCGATCTTCGCTACGGAGTCGGCCGTGGTCGTGCGCAAGGGTCATCCGCGCTCCCAGGCGCATACGCTCAAGGAGCTTCAGGACTGCGAATGGTTGCTCAACTGGGATCCGGCAAGCAAGGAGATGATCGCCGACGATGTGTTCCGCCGCCACGGCCTGCCGCTGCCGCAGAACGTGCATCTCGCGCATTCGTTCGTGGTGGCGATGGGACTCATCATGAATACGGACATGGTGAGCATCTTCCCCTGGCCGCTCGTGGAAACGCGCATCGCGCGCGAAAACCTGCGCGCCCTCGCGCTTCAGGAAGAAGTGGACCGTACGGTGGTGAGTGTGGTCGCACGGCGCGGCGTGCCGCTCTCCGCCGCGGCCGACTGCTTTCTGGAATGCCTCAAGGAGGCGATTCACGCGGGTGAGGGTTCGGCGAATCCCGAGCGCAGGCGGCTGTATCACACGCTTGAATTGCTGATCTGATTGTTTTTGTCGGTGTTTTTGATGCTTTGGCCTTTTCTTGTTTTCACGTCGGTATGCGAGCGTTGCCCCTGTGCGGGGCGGCACTGTAGTGGTCCAATGACTCTGGACACCTCTAAAGGGGATAATTGCCCAACTGAGGTGAGTGATGAGCAGACGGAACCTGACAGACGAATTCAAGGCTGAAGCGGTGCAACTGGTGGTTGCGCAGGGCTATTCATTTTCGAAGGCCTGCGAGGCGCTGGGCGTGGGCGATACCGCGCTGCGACGCTGGGTGGCGCAGTGGCGCGCCCAGCAGGCCGAACCGCCACGCAGCGAGGCGCAGGTCCAGAACGACCAGCGACGCATCCGTGAGCTGGAAGCCCGCGTCATGGAACTTGAGCGGGAGCGCGAGATACTAAAAAAGTCTACGGCCTTCTTCGTCAAGGAAATGGATCGCTCCTCGAAGTGATCCGCTCGCTGAAGAAGGCCTGGCCGGTGAGTTTGATGTGCCGGTTGCTGAAGGTGCCGCGAAGCAGCTATTACGCCTTTGCTGGCCGGCGCCGCAAGCCGGCGACATCGCCCGTGCTGCTTGGGGCCGTACGCCAGATTCACCATGAAAGCCGGTGCAGTTACGGCAGTCGCAGGATGGCGCAGGCCTTGCAGCAGCAGGGGCACGCGATCGGACGTTACCGGGCTCGAACGCTCATGCGTGAGGCGAAACTGGCGGTCGCGCGGCGGCGAACGCATCGGTACCGCAAGGCGGAAGGTGAGGCACTGGTGGCACCCAACCTGCTTGAGCGCCGCTTCGACCCGGGTGCCATCAACCGCGTTTGGGCAGGCGACATAACGTACGTCAGAACGCGTCAGGGCTGGTCCCATCTGGCCATCGTGATGGACCTGCATTCGCGTCGTATCGTGGGCTGGGCGTTTGCGTTGCAGGCAGACACCGAACTGGTGATCCAGGCGCTACACCAGGCGCGCCGCAGCCGGCGCCCGGCAGCGGGGCTGATGTTCCATTCCGATCAGGGCTGCCAGTACACGAGCGAGCGCTTTGTGAGCGACTTGAAGGCAAACGGGATCGTTCAGAGCATGAGCAGAAAGGGAAGTTGTTGGGACAACGCGGTGGTCGAGCGCTTCTTCCGGAGCCTGAAGAGCGAATGGATTGGCGAGCAGGAGTACGGTAGTCACGAACAGGCCCAACGTGATATCACGGGCTACATCGCTGACTTCTACAACTACCGTCGCATCCATTCGGCAGCGAACAATCTGCCGCCGGTGCGATACGAAAATTCGAATTATTGAAGAGCCCCCTTGTTGGTGTCCAAAGAGGCTTGACCACTACACACCTACTTTTCTTTGCCGCGGCAAAGAAAAGTAGGCAAAAGAAAGCCGCTCACACCGCCAATGCCTGCCACCATTCACCTCTCGTCGTAAATGGTGAATGGCTCCGGAGCGTCTGTCACCTCGCACCTTCAAAGCCAGTGACAAGGCGCTCATTCATCCCGCTGCTCGCTACGCGCGCTGCGGAACGGTCTGCATGGGAAACCGGATGGGACGAATCAGCGTTCGCGAGAACACATGTGCCCCACCGGTGTTTGGTTATGCCATTCGGGGCGCGGAGCGCCGCCGGAAGGATGAGCGCCTTGTCACTCCGTTCGTGGGCGAGTGGTGACAGACGCTCCGGAGCCATTCACCATTAATGGCGCGAGGTGAATGGTGGCTGGCGCTGGCGGTTTAAGCGGCTTTCTTTGCCTACTTTCTTTGCCGCGGCAAAGAAAAGTAGGTGCCGCCCCGCACAGGGGCAACGCTAATATACCGCCGCGAAAACAAGGAGCACGCATGCGCCGCTTCCTTTACCGCAGCAAAGCCAGGTAGGTACCGCCCCGCACAGCGGCAACGCTGGCAGTCCGCCGCGAAAACAAGGAAAGGCAAAAGCAAGCCCTTCCCATACCCTCCTCCACGCTACAATGCGGCTGCGTCCGATCCGTCTCTCGCTGCCTCTACCCCACATGCAGAATTCTATCCGGGGCTTCCTGCTAGGCCCGTTGCTCAAAGGTGTTTCCCGTTCGTTCTACCTCACGATGCGCGTGCTGCCAACCGGCATGCGCGATCCTGTCGGCGAGGCTTACCTGCTCGCGCGAGCGGCCGACACCATCGCCGACACCGCGCTGATTCCGCCCGAACGGCGGCTCGCCTTGCTGCTCGCGTTACGTGAACGCGTGAACGGTGCCGACAAGGACGACAATCTGCTCGCGCGTCTGGCGGGCGAGGTCGCGGGCCAGCAAACGCAGTCGGACGAGAAACTGCTGCTCGAATCGCTGGGCGGCGCGCTGCAAGTGCTCGAGCAGCTCGACGAGCCCGATCGCAAGGCCGTGCGCGAGATCGTCACGACGCTCACCGAAGGCATGGAATTCGATTTGCGCACGTTCCCCGACGAGCGTTCGGGCCAGGTGGCGGCGCTCAATACGTGGGACGAGCTCGACCGCTACACGTACCTGGTCGCGGGCTGCGTGGGCGAGTTCTGGACGAAGATGACGTACATGCATTTGCCGGGCGCGCTCGCGCCCTCGCTCGAAGAGACCATGTGCGCGCGCGGCGTCCGCTTCGGCAAGGCCTTGCAGATGGTCAACGTGCTGCGCGACTGCGGCAAGGATCTGCGCATCGGCCGCTGCTATCTGCCCGCGACGATGCTTGCCCAGGCCGGGCTGAGCGCGCAGGATCTCCTGCAGCCTGGCGCATCGGCGCGCGCGCGCCCGATCATGCTCGAACTCGTGCGTATCGCGCTCGATCACTTCCGCGCGGCCATCGACTATACGCTCGCGCTGCCGCGCCTTTCGGTGCGCCTGCGGCTCGCATGCCTGTGGCCGATCCTCATCGGGCTCGAAACGCTCGAACGCCTCGTCGAAAACGACGACTGGCTCGATCCCGCGAAGACCTCCAAAATCACGCGCCACGATGTCTATCGCATCCTGGCCTGCTCCCTCTTCCTCGCGCCGTCGAATGCGCAGCTCGGCAAGTGGTTCAAGCGGCTTTTCGCGCGCATCGAGGCCCGTATCAAGCACTGAAGCCAGGCACAAAAAAAAGCGCGCTTCACAGCGCGCCTTTGCGGGATGCGCGGCCGCGCTCAACCTTGCTGCGCACGATACAGCTTGATGATCGCCGAAAAATCGAGCTTGCCGTCGCCGCGGCTGCTCATGGCCTGATAGAGCTGCTGCGCGAGCGCGCCCATATATGCGGGCTGATGCGCGGCTTTCGCGGCGTCGGTGGCTAGGCCTAGATCCTTGAGCATGAGGTCGGTGCCGAAGCCGCCCGTGTAGCCGCGCGACGAAGGCGCGGTCTCGATCACGCCCGGGTACGGGTTGTAGGTATCCGAGCTCCAGCAGCGGCCCGTGGATGTGTTCATGATCCCGCCCAGCACTTTCGGGTCGATGCCCAGCGCCTCGCCCAGCGCCATCGCCTCGGCCACGCCGGCCATCGTGACGCCGAGCACGAGGTTGTTGCAGATCTTCGCCACCTGCCCCGTGCCCGTCTCGCCGCAGTGGACGATGTTCTTGCCCATGCCCGAGAGCACCGGCTTCACGCTCTCGTAGAGCGCCGCGCTGCCGCCCACCATGAAGGTGAGCGTGCCCGCCGCCGCGCCGCCCGTGCCGCCCGAGACCGGCGCGTCGACGAACGCGTTGCCCTGCGCCGCGGCGAGCTTCGCGAACTCCTTCACGCTCGCCGGATCGATCGTGCTCGAATCGATGATCGTCACGCCCTTCGCGATGCCCGCAAGCACGCCGTCCTCCGCGGTGAGCACGCTGCGCACGTGCGCCGCCGCGGGCAGCATCGTAATGACGCACTCCGCGCCGCCTGCCGCCGCCTTCGCCGATGCCGCCTTCTGCGCGCCCGCGTCGGCGAGCGTCTGCATGGCGCTCGCGCTCAGGTCGAACACCGCCACCGTATGGCCCGCCTTGAGCAGGTTGAGCGCCATCGGCGCGCCCATGTGGCCCAGCCCGACAAATCCGATTTTCATGAGCCTGTCTCCGTTATTGTTCAGCATCCCTTATCGCTTACGGACGGCGCATCAGCGCAGGCTGATCGTCGTGTTCACGCCGTCGCTCACGGTCGCGTCGTCGAACCAGCGCGCGGTGACCGTCTTCGTCTGCGTGTAGAACTGCACGACCTGCTTGCCGTACGGGCCGAGATCGCCGAGCTTCGAGCCGCGCGAGCCCGTGAAGCTGAAATACGGCACCGGCACCGGAATCGGAATGTTGATGCCGACCTGCCCGATGTCGATCTCGCTCTGGAACTTGCGCGCCGCCGCGCCGCTTTGCGTGAAGAGGCCCACGCCGTTGCCGAACGGATTCGCGTTGACGATGGCGATGGCTTCGTCGAGCGTGTTCGCCGTGAGCACCACGAGCACCGGCCCGAAGATCTCGTTCGTGTAGATGTCCATATCGGTTTTCACGTTCGTGAACACCGTGGGACCGACGAAGTTGCCGTTCTCGTAGCCCGGCACCTTCACGTCGCGCCCGTCGAGCGAGAGCGTCGCGCCCTGCTTCACACCCGACTCGATCAGGCCGAGAATGCGGGCCTTCGCCGTGCGCGAGACGACCGGACCGACATCGGTCTTCGGCTCGTGGCCCGCGTTGACCTTGAGCGTCTTCGCCTTTTCCACCAGCTCGCCCACCCACTCCTGCGCCGCGCCCACGAACACGGCCACCGAGGTCGCCATGCAGCGCTGGCCCGCCGCGCCGAACGCCGCGCCCACGAGCGCGTTGAGCGCCTGCTCGCGATTCGCGTCGGGCAGCACGACCGCGTGATTCTTCGCGCCCATCATCGACTGCACGCGCTTGCCGTGCTCGCTGCCGAGGCGATAGACGTGCGTGCCGACGGCCGTCGAACCGACGAACGAAATCGCCTTCACGAGATCGTGCGTGCAGATCGCGTCGACGACTTCCTTGCCGCCATGCACGACGTTGAGCACGCCCTTCGGAATGCCGGCTTCGAGCGCGAGCTCGACGAGCTGCATCGTCGAGAGCGGGTCCTGCTCCGAAGGTTTGAGCACGAACGTATTGCCGCAGACGATCGCCATCGGGAACATCCACAGCGGGATCATCGCAGGGAAGTTGAACGGCGTGATGCCGGCGCACACGCCTAGCGGCTGCTGCAGCGTATAGGTGTCCACGCCGCCCGCGACGTTCTCGGCGAAGCCGCCTTGCTGCAATGTGCCGATCGAGCAGGCGTGCTCGACCACTTCGAGGCCGCGGAAGATGTCGCCCTCGGCGTCGGGCAGCGTCTTGCCCTGCTCGGCGGTGAGCGTCTGCGCGATGCGCGGCATGTTCTCGCGTATCAACGCCTGGAGCTTGAGCATGATGCGCATACGGGTGCCGAGCGGCGTGTTCTTCCACGTGGCGAATGCGGCGTGCGCCGCCTTCACGGCCCGGTCCACTTCCTCGACGGTCGCGAATGGCACGCGCGCCAGCACTTCCTGCGTAGCGGGATTGACGATGTCGCGCCACTCCGTCGTTTTCGACTCGACGAACTCGCCGTCGATCAGCAGCTTGACGGTCGAAACGTGCGCGTTGGATGCCTGAGTCACTGCGTTCATCTTGAACTCTCCCTGAAGGATTCGATCGGGCCGGCCTGGGCCGGATATAGCGAAATGGGTGGAAAGCGCGGCGTCTTCAATCGCCTCGCGAGCGCGGCATGCGAGCGGCTGCCGTCACGCTGGGCATGCGGGGGATGGAGTCGGGCGACATATGGAAAGGCGTGCCGGGAACGGGCGCGGCCGCAGCGTGCAGGGGAATCGACTGCGTTTGCATCGGTTGTCTCCATCCTTGTTCGTAGTGGCGCTATGTACAGATGTGGCGCTCTTTAAGCGAGTATAGTTATTCGAATATCCACGGCATATAGATGAAAAAGCCCATCCGACATGCAAAAACACACAACGGGCAAAATGGAGACACTGAACTGGGACGATTTGCGCTATTTCCTCGAAGTCGCGCGAACGCAGCGAGCGAGCGGCGCCGCAAAGCGCCTGGGCGTGGACCACACCACGGTCGCGCGCCGTGTACGAGAGCTGGAGGCGGCGCTAGCCACGGTCCTGTTCGACAAGTCGCGCTCGGGCGGCTTCGTGCTGACGGCAGAAGGCCAGCGCCTGCTCGCCTACGCCGACGCCGTGGAAACCACCGTGCAGTCGGCCAGCGAGCAGTTCGCGATCGGCGCGCAGTCGCTTTCGGGCCATGTGCGCGTGGGTTCGACGGAGGGCTTCGGCTGCTTCTTTCTTGCGCCACAGCTGGCGCGCTTCACAGGCCAGCATCCCGACATGTCGATCGACCTGCTGCCAGTGCCGCATTTCGTGAGTCTTTCGAAGCGCGAAGCCGACCTCGCGATCATGCTGGAGCGCCCCGAGCGCGGGCAGTACGTGTACACGAAACTATGCGATTACCGGTTGCGCCTGTACGGCACGCCGGCGTACCTGGCGCGCCACCCCCGCATCCGCACGCACGCCGATTTGCGCAATCACGCCTTCATCAGCTACGTCGCCGATCTCGCGTTCAGCCACGAGTTGCTCTACCTCGAACGCACAGCGCCGAATGTGACCGCGAATCTTTGCAGCACCAGCGTGATCGCGCAGTACCACGCTGCGTTGCAGGGCAGCGCGCTCGCGATCCTGCCGTGCTTCATGGCCGAGCCGGACCCGCGCCTCGTGCCGATCCTGCCCGACGAAATCGCCGTGACGCGACGCTTCTGGCTATGCAGCCGCGAAGACCTGCGCAAACTGCGGCGCATCACGTGGCTCTGGGATTACCTGCGCGCGGCCGCCGATGCCAATCGGCCGTTGCTGATGGGGGAATCTCCGGAAATGCATTACGTCGAGCCCTGAAATCCGGCTGCACCGCACACGGGATGCAATAAAAAACCGCACATGCAGTCCACGAACTGGACTGCATGTGCGGCCTTCAGCAAAACCCGGAGACACCCGCTCCGGCCTCACCCGCGCCTCGAAAAGCGAGGGGTGCGCCGGCTAGCGATGCTCAGGTCCCAACCGGGCGGATCGTCAGCGCGTTGTGCACCGACGTCACGCCATCGACGCCCTTGGCGACACTGCCGGCGCGCTCGATCTGCGACTGCTCGGGCACGGTGCCTTGCAGGGTGACGGCGCCGTCCTTCGCGCGCACGGTGATGTTCGAAACGCTGAGGTTGTTGGTACGGGCGAGGGCCGAACGGACCTTGCGGCTCAGCGCGCGGTTGGCTGCGCGGGCCTGCTTCAACGCTGCCTTCGACTGGTTGACGTTGTGCTGGGCGGTGGCCGTCGGACCGCTTGCGGCGGCGGCAGCCGGGGCCGAAGCGTCCTGTGCATAGACCTGGAACGAAGCCGCCACCAGAGCGGTGGCTGCGGCAAGCTTGAACACCTGAATAGCCTTCATGCAGTTTCTCCTGTTGTCACAGTTTTATTTCTGGCCCACGAACGGGCCCGTTCACTTCACTACACCAATGACACAAAACATTCGCGCGCAAACCCGCGATGGGGAGTAACAATACCGCAACTATTTCATTCTTGACACGAAGCACGCCCAAACTGTGATTCCACGCCACACTTCTCACGGCATTCCGCAGACGAAAAGGTGGATTGCCCAAATAGTGAATCCTTCATGCACCGATGGATTCGATGACTTCACGAATTGCCCCATCCATTCCGCTGTTAAACGTCTTTGTGCAATTCGTTCGAGCATGATCGGCACGGTCATGCGATATGAATCAGCCGGGCAATGACATGCGTTTCGTTATTGAGCTCCCGTTATTCGAACAGCAACGCACATCACGCAAGCAGCGTTGACAATATGCGGGCAGCGGTTAACCCGAATAGCGAATCCGCAACAAATAAGGGCGGCGGCCCGCATCAATTGGCCAATTGCGCCTTTACCCATCGATAGAACTGCTGGATCGCCGCTTCGCGCGGATGTCCCTCGCGCCATGTGAAGTAATAGTCGAGCGAGGCCGGAATGCGGACCTGCCCCAACTGCACCAGTTCGCCACGTTCGATGAAGCCGCGCGCCAGTTGCAGCCGGGCCGTAGCCGCACCCTGCCCGGCCACCGTTGCCTGCAGCAGCAGGCCTGCGTCGTCGAACACCGGCCCGCGCTCGGGTTCCTCTCCGGCCACGCCCGCGGCTTCGAAAAAGTCGCGCCATGAGCGGCGGGAAAAGCGCAGCAGCGGCATGCTTGCAAGATCTTCGATGCGAAAGCCGGGATGCCGCGCGAGCAACGCCGGGCTGCAAACCGCCACCACCTGGTCGTCGAGCAGCTTGCGGATCTGGAAACCAGGCTCGTCCACCCGGCGATGCCAGATGCCGATGTCGAACGGATAGGGGTCGGGCGGCGTGACGTCGGCATGCATGCGCAGCGAAAGGTCGACCATCGGATGACGGTCGTAAAAGTCGCCCAGGCGCGGAATCAGCCAGACGGAAGCGAAATCGGACATCACGCTCAGTTCGAGCCGCGTCACGCCGCTCAAGCCGGGCCGCGTAGCGTCGAGCGCATCGCGCAGGTCGTCGAGGCTGCGGCGCACGCGCTCGGCCAGCTGCGCGCCCGCGGCGGTGGGAATCATGCGGCTGCCCGCGCGGCGAAAGAGCTCGACGCCCAGCTCCGTTTCGAGGGCGCGCAGGTGATGGCTCACGGCGCTGTGCGTCAAATGCAGTTCTTCCGCGGCGCGGCTGAAGCTGCGCCGCCGCGCGGCGGCTTCGAGCGCGCGTAGCGCCTGCAGAGGAGGGAGAGGTCGGGCCATGACGTGAAATTTTACTCACAATGCCGTCCGAAATCTCTCGCTGGCCCCGCACACGGCAATCGCCAATAATCGACAGCCAGGTATTCAGACGGCTTTCTGGCTCTACCCGCACCATGACCTCACTCAGACTGCGCGTTTTCGCGGTATTCGCGCTCGGCTATTTCATTTCGTACCTGTTTCGCGGCGTCAATCTCGGTTTTGCGCCGTTTCTCGCGCGCGAAATGGGCTTCACGGCGACCGATCTGGGCACGCTGACGAGCCTCTATTTCCTCGGCTTCGCCGGGGCGCAGATCCCGGGCGGCGTGCTGCTCGACCACTACGGGCCGCGCCGCGTCACGGCTTGCGTCATGCTCGTGGCCGCGGCGGGCGCGTTCATCTTCGGCGTCTCGCACAACATGGCCGCGATGATGGTGGGCCGGCTCCTGATCGGCGTGGGCGTGTCGGTTTGCCTCGGCGGCGCATTCAAGGCCACGGCACAGCACTTTCCCGTCGCGCAACTCACCCTCGTCAATGGACTCGTGATGGCCGTGGGTGGGCTTGGCGGCGTCGCCGTAGGCGCCCCGCTTTCGTGGCTGCTCGCGATCGCCCCGTGGCGCGCGGTGAGCCTCGGGCTCGCGGCCTTCACGGTGCTAGTGGCCGCCATCATCTGGACCGGCGGTCCGCGCACACGCGACACCCATCACCAGGCCAGCGTGCTCGAGCAGTTCAAGGGCACCGCGCACATCCTGCGCAGCCATGCGTTCTGGAAGACCGCGACTTTCTCCGCGCTCACCCAGGCCGTGTTCTATGCCATGCAGTCGCTGTGGGTCGGCGCCTTCCTGCGCGACGTCGTGCCGGCGGGCACCGCCGATATCGGCGCACGCGCCGCCTCGCTCGTTTCCGTGCTGGGCGGCGCATTCATCGTGGGCAATATCGGCTTCGGCGCGCTCGCGCGCAGCTTCGAGCGGCGCGGCGTGAGCGTCCAGCGCTTCTCCGGCGTCACGATGCTGCTCTTCGTGCTCGTGCAAGCCATGCTGGCAGCCCGCGTGCCGCTGTCCGCGCCCTTGCTTTGGGCCGCTTATGGCGCGCTCGGCGGCACCGGCATTCTCACCTACGCGGTGCTCGCCGAATATTTCCCGCCGCGCCTGATTGGCCGCGTGAACACCACGTTCACGCTCGTGATCTTCATCGGCATCTTCGTTCTGCAGATCGCGATCGGCGCCGCGCTCGCCCACTGGCCGGCACTCGACGGGCATTACCCCGCCCTCGCGCATCAGACGGTGTGGGCCGTCCTCGTCGTCATGCAGGTGGCCGGCGCTGCGTGGTATTTCATGCCGTCGCGGCATGCCACCGCGCCGCGCCGCGCAGTCGAAACGCAATAAGGCACCGGCTTTGCCGCCCCGCGCGCGGCGCGCCGGGCGGGATACCCCTCTCGCGCTAGCCCGTGCTGCGCATCTCGATCCCGGCCTGGCCTGCGATACTCCGGATGTGCCAATGGCGCACGGCATGAGAAAATCCGTTTTCGAACGGAAATGCCCGACGCACCACCGCACGCACTTCAGCGGACTTTCCGGGACTTAGCTGTCTTTTCGGACGGTTTGCCGGCTTATCCGGCCGGTTCTACGATTGATTCGGGAAGACGCGCGGGAAAACGGCTGACTCGCGCAGCGCGTTCGAAGTTTTCCGATCCGCAAAGGGTCCGCTCAGCGTAAACTTCCGCTGTTGCCATTCGTTAGTGTCGATTCATGATAAAGAGAGAAACATCCATGCCAGAAAACACTCACTCGCACGACGGTCACACCGAATCGTGCGGCTGCGACCTGCTACATCTGCTCGACGGCGTGGACGAATTCACTCATCACGTTTTTCCGGGCAATAAAGCGCTGTTTCACAGCCTCGCCCACACCCAGGCGCCCCATACCCTCTTCATCACCTGCGCCGACTCCCGCGTCTCGCCGGAAATGATCACGCAGGCCAAGCCTGGTGACCTGTTCGTTTGCCGCAATATCGGCAATATCGTGCCGGCTTATGGCGAAATGCTCGGTGGCGTTTCGGCCGTCGTGGAGTTCGCGGTGCTCGCACTCAACGTAAAGCAGATCGTGCTGTGCGGCCATACCGATTGCGGCGCGATGAAGGGGCTCGCCTCGGGGGCGCAAGCCACGGCCGACATGCCCACCGTGCAAGCCTGGCTGCGCAACGCGGAAGCGGCGCACAGCGTGGTGAAGATTCGGGGTCTCGACGAAGATCATATTGTCCAGGCGCTCGTGGAGGAAAACGTCCGCCTGCAGCTCACGCACCTGCGGACTCACCCGGCCGTGGCGGCGCGCGTGGCGCAAGGCCAGCTCGAACTGCAGGGCTGGGTCTACGACATCGGACACGGCGAGGTCACCGTGCTTGATGAAGCGGGCAGCAAATTCCTGTCGCTCGGCGAAGCCCGCGCGCGCCTGCGCAAGCGCGTCGAGGCGTCATGACGGCCGCCGATGCGCCCATGCCTTGACGGCACCTCTCATTTTTTGCCGGCGCGGCGGTTCTCGCCGCCCGGAAATCTTCCCCATCCATTCCGCATGAACTGAAGTGCGCCCGAGGCGCATTTCGCACTTTGCCGCGCAATTATCTCGAAATTCGCAATAATTCTTTTCGAATTAGGGGTTTACCCTAGTCAAAAACCGGACTACACTCTGCCCCGTTCCCCATGCGGCGTCCCGCCGCACAAGAAGAATAATTCCGGAGGTTGGTCGCTTATGCAGTCTGTTGCCATGCCGTATCCGTTACATCGCTCCTCGCATTTCCGTATCACCAGCACGACCGACGCATCGCGTCGCCCCGCGCTTCGCTAGTTCGGCGCGCGTCCTGTCGCCGCGCTCGCGCGCAACGGCAGGCGAACCCAAGGCCCACTCCGCGTCACCGTCGTTTTCGAGCCGCCCTCGCGTTGCGGCGAACGGCCCGCGCGCTTGCGCGTATGGACGCCAGGTAATGGGCACCGCACCCGTCACGGGCCCGAGCGCCCGGTTACCGAAGGAGAAGCATCCATGGTGTCCGCCAACAAGTCGCACGCGAAAGTCGAAGTGAAACTGCAGTTGCATCCGCGAGATCATCAGCGGGCAATGGCCGCCGCGAAGGCGCTCAATCTCGCGGAGCGCGAGTTTTTCGCACTCGCGCTTCATCTTGGCGCGACAGAGATCCTGCGTCAGACCAAAGTCGCCTGTTGAACCGGGCTTCGGCGCGTCGAACGTGTCTGGCTGCTACGCGGTGTCCAGATGCACTTGCGTATTGGAAACTGTCGCCTTTCGCTGAGGGCTCTCCGCCTGGCTATCGGGTTCGCGATGGGCGGCGGATCTCGCAGGCAGCGCGCGTAGGCGCCTGTAATTCGCGCATCGCGCGACGTGCACGCGAAAGAAACGCGCCACGCCTCGGGCAAGGCGTTATTTGGAGAGACTCGCGCGCACCGTGTATTCCGCGTCCTCGTCCGCTTCGAGCGCCTCTACGTGGGCGTGCGCCGCGTGGAAGTCGCTGGAGAGCGGCTCGACCGGATAGCCGTGGCGCTCCCAGGCGTCGAGGCCGCCCTTGAGCGCGCGCGCGTGATAGATGTGCTTGTTGCGCAATTGTTCGACGATGCGCTTGGCCGTCGCTTCGTTCGGGCAGACGCAGTACACGACGATCGGACGCCCGGCCAGCTCGGGCGCAAGCGCTTCGCTCGATTCGAGATTCAACGGCCGCGCCCCGGGAATCCGGTACGCCTCCTTCTCGCGAACGCTTTGAGGACGCGCGTCCAGCACGACGGGCGGTGCACTCGATTTCATCATTTCGTCGAGCTGCTGCGGCGAAATGCGATGCGTCGCGAGCCAGCGGCGGAACTGCAGGCGCCGCAGCCAACGCCAGGCGAGGAACAGCACGCACGCGATGGCGAGCACGTCGAAGATGGTCATGCCGTTCGCGCGCACGAACGCGGCGAAGCGCACGATTTCCGCATGGAGCGCCGCGCCGCCAAGCAGCCACGTGCCCGCCCAGAGGGACGCGCCTACGGCATCCCAAAGCAGGAAAACGTGCACGGCCACCGCGGTCGTGCCGAGCAACGGCGCGGAAATGAGCCCAAGCCCCGGCACGAACTTCGCCACGGCGAGAATGGGTGCGCCGTGGCGCTCGAACACGTTGCGCGCGATCCGGATCGTCGTGTCCAGCGACAGCGAAAACCGCACGAGACCATTGAGCAGACGCCTGCCGCGCATGCGGCCCGCGGCGAACCAGAGCGAATCCGCGAGCAGCGTGGCGATCACCGCCGCGACCAGCAAACCCGCGTAGGACGTTTCGCCTCCGGCCGCCATCGTGCCCGCGAGTATCAGCACCGGCGCGGCCGGCACCGGCGCGCCGAGTTGCGTGACGAGCACGCTGAGAAAGACCGCTCCGGCGCCGAAATCGGGGGGAATCGCGGTGGGGAGCGTCAGCATTTCGAGGTGTCCTGCGTGCAGCGGGTCCAGGTGGGAAAACATGGCGCGCACTCCGCGCCGGCCGAGGGTGGAGATTAACCCAACGGGCCATTCCTTGCTTACATTGACGCAAGCTCCAGGGCAACGGCACACTGCGCGATCCGGCCCCGCTGTCGGCGCTTTCGCGCCTAGGACAAACGGTGCTACTCTCGCAGAACCGGCTTTTCCCAGCGTTTTCCGTTCAGATACATGCGTTACTGGCATCTCGACCGACCGAGGCAGACGGGTCAATTCGACCTCTCGCGCGTCACCAGCCTCGTCTCCGCCATCGGCCGCGACGACGCCAACGCGCTCGCCGCCGAGGTGCTGAACATGCTCGGGCCGGCGACCTCGGTCACGCAGTGCACGGTATTCGCATACGAATTCGGCAACCGGCCGCGCACGGTCTCCGTGGCCGATCATCGCGGCGGGCGCTTCCTGCGCGACGTCGCCGACACCTACGCCCGCCTCTTCTACGCGCTCGACGGCAACCAGCAGATCGTCACCGGCGGCGCGGGCGACAAGGCGAACTCGTCACTCGTGTTGCACTGGCAAAGCAGCGCGGACATCGCGCACGACGGCTACCGCGCTGCCTGTTATGCCGCGCCCAACGTATCCGACCGGCTTTCGCTGCTGTTGCAGCCGGCCGCCGATATCTGGCTCTCCGTCAACCTGTACCGCGAAAGCGACGCCGGCAATTTCCAGCCAGGGGAAGTGGAACTGGTCGAATCGCTCGCGCCGTTGATCGGGGAATCGGCGCGGCATCACTACACGATTCGCGGCCAGAGCCAGCTCGGTATTCCGCAACTCATGCTCGCGCGGCTGCGCGGTTTATGCCCCACGCTCTCCAAACGCGAACTGGACGCCCTGCGCGGCGTGCTCGAAGGGCGCAGCGCCGTTGAAATCGCGGAGTGCATGGGCGTGAAGCCCAGCAGCGTCGTGACGTATCAGAAGCGCGCATATCAGCGGCTGGGCATTTCGAGCCAGCGACAGCTTTTTGCGCTTTGCCTCGCGACGGATCAGGGCTGACGCCCGCCCCACGCGCGAACCGGAACGCCTGCGCCTCTCCCCCTGTAAGCCCCCTGTACCCAAATTGAGGACAGCGGGCCGCCCTGCACGCTCCATACTGCCTCCATCGCCGGCGCTTTTCATTCGAGACACGCCGGCAACGACAAGACTTTCAGTATCGGAGACGCCTTTCCCATGAGTGCCGAATTCAAGCCGTATCCGTTCGAGGCGAAGCAATACGCCGCCCGCCTGCCCGAACTCCAGGGCGGCCATGAAGCCCAACGCCACGCCGTGACGATCGTGGGCGGCGGCCCCGTGGGCTACGCCGTCGCGCTCGGCCTCGCGAAGCACGGCGTGCGCTCGGTGCTGATCGAAGCCGATGAATCGGTATGCTACGGCAGCCGTGCGATCTGCATCTCGCGCCGCAGCCTCGAGATCATCGAGCGCCTCGGCGCGCTGGAAGGGTTTCTCGCGAAAGGCCTGCCGTGGACGGGCGGCCGCAGCTTCTATCGCAACGACGAAGTGCTGCACTTCACGATGCCGCAGGACCAAAACCAGAAGCTGCCGCCGATGGTCAATCTCGCGCAGTACCACATCGAGCAGTTCCTGCTCGACGCGGCCGAACGGCACGCCGACCTCATCGACATCCGCTGGCGCACGAAAGTGACGAGCGTGCAGCACCACGCGCACGGCGCGACGCTCGCGCTCTCCACGCCCGAAGGCGACTACACGCTCGATACCGACTGGCTCGTCGCCGCCGACGGCGGGCGCAGCACGGTGCGCGAGGCGCTGGGCCTGAAGCTCATGGGCACGAGTTACGAAGGCCGCTATGTGATCGTCGACATCCTGCTCGACAGTGCGCGGCCCACGGAACGGCTCGCGTACTTCGATCCGGCGTCGAATCCCGGCTCGACCGTGCTCGTCCACAAGCAGCCCGATAACGTGTGGCGCATCGACTATCAGCTGCGCGACGACGAGGACGCCGACGAAGCGACCAAGCCAGAGAACGTCATGCCGCGCGTGCAGAGCCTGCTCGACATGATGGGCGAGAAGGCGCCGTGGTCGCCGGTCTGGATCACGATCTACAAGGCCAACGCGCTCACGCTCGAGCGCTATCGCCACGGCCGCGTGCTGTTCGCGGGCGACGCGGCGCACCTCGTGCCGATCTTCGGCGTGCGCGGGGCGAACTCGGGCATCGACGACGCCGACAACCTCGCGTGGAAACTTGCCTGGGTCGTGAAGGGTCTCGCGGGCGAGACGCTCCTCGACAGCTATTCCGACGAGCGCGTGTACGCCGCGCACGAAAACCTGAGCTACGGCACGAAGAGCACGGAGTTCATGGCGCCGCCGTCGTTCGCCTTCGATTTGATGCGCACTGCCGTGCTCAGCCTTGCGCGCGAGCACGCCGCCGTGCGCTCGCTGATCAATCCGCGCCAGACCTCGGCCATCGCCTACGTGGGCTCGCCGCTCAACGCCGCCTCCGACACGTTCGCAAGCGGTCCGGCGCCGGGCGCGGTACTGCCCGAATGCCCGCTCACGATCGTCGATCGCGACGGCGCGCGTGAAGGTCATGTCACCGACCTGGTCGCCCCGCGATTCACGGCCTTCTACTTCAGCGAGGACGGCGCAACGCCGGCCCCGATCGCCGCGCTGGAAACGACGCTCGCCGAACGCGCGCTGCCATTCGCACTGGTGCCGCTCGCCCAACGGCGGCCCGCCGACACGCCGCGCCTCAGCGCGTGGGATCACACGGGGCGCCTCTTTCCGATGTACGCCGCCCAGCCCGGCACGCTGTATCTCGTGCGCCCGGACGGCCACGTGCTCGGCCGCTGGCACGGCGATGCCGATGCAACGGCGGAGCAGGCGCTCGCCGCGCTCGACCACGCGCTGCGCGCCTGAGCGCAGGCAAAACCAGAACACGCGGAGAAAACCATGACCGACAGCGAACTCGACTCTGTCTACACGCACCTGTGCAAGACCATGACCGGCCTCGGCGAAGCCAATGGGCCGCTCTTTCTCGCGCGCTTCGCGCTGCTCGCCATCGAGCGGATCGGCGACGCGCAAGCCTGCCTCAGCCTGATCGACGCGGCCGGCGAGCATGTCCCGGCCTCGGTGCCGCAATAGAAGGGTGCGCCCGCGGAGAGCGGGCAACGTGCCTCAGCGCCGCGCAGACTGCACGAGCCGCGCGAGGCGCGAGCGGTTGGTGACGCCGAGTTTCTGAAACGATCGATCGACGTGGGTACGCACGGTCGTATAGGAAATCCCGAGCCGCACGGCAATCTCCTTGTCGAGCAGCCCTTCCACCACGAGCGCGACCACGTCGCGCTCGCGCCGCGTCAACCGGCTGAACGCCTCGTTTTCCGCCGTCGTTGCCTCCACGGAAATCGTCGGGCGGGACTCGCCCTGAGCGCGTGAGCGCGCCAGCGCGGCCATGAAGGCCGGGCGCACGAGATCGAAAAGCGCCAGTTCGCGCTCCGAGAAAGGTTCGCGCTGCTGGCCGCGCCAGACGCGCACGTCGCCGAGCTGCGCCTCGCCCGACCAGACAAACCCATCCACGCCCGAGCGCAGGCCGTCGGCACGCAGTAGATCGAGCAGGCGCCGCCCCACTTCGAGACGCAGAGCGTCCTCAGGCAAGGCATGACCGGCCAGCAGTTCGAAAACGTCGGCGATCGACGCGAGTTCGCGACTCGTCAGATCCATGCGGCTTGGGGCGATGAGAAGTTGGCGGGCGCGCCTCGCCGATGCCACGAAACAGCGGGAGGTGACGCAACGGACAGAGCTTAGTGACCTCGTCCGCCAAGATCAATACGAAAGCGCGGGGCCGAAAAGAAAAATGGGGCAGCAAACGCCGCCCCAACAAAACACACGCCGGCAAAGGGCTGTCTTCCGCCGGAAGTTGCATACTACGCGATGAACTCCCGAGATGCATCCCTTGTAATGGGGATAAACGCTCATTTTATGCAAACTTTCGCGCGCCATGCGAGCTGGACCGATGCGAAACGGTTTGCCGTCATGCGCGACGCATCGTTTCGCATCGGCGCCACGGCTTACTGGATCAGGCGTGACACGCCACGACCGCGCGGATCGGAAACCGCGTCGGGCGTATCGCCATTGATACGGATCGCCTGAATGTCGCCGTTGAAGTCCTGTCCCTTCAGCACGTAGCCCTTCGCCTCGACCTGCCTGGCGAGTTCTCCGTCGATCGGCTGGTACGGCTCCCAGAAAATGACATTGGGCGGCAGCAACTGGTGATGGAAACGCATCGCCGCCACCGATTCCTTCAACGGCATATTGAAGTCGTAGTTGTTGTTGATGACCTGGAAGACCGACGTGAAGATGCGCGAGCCCCCGGGCGTACCGATCACGAGCGCGACCTTGCCGTCCTTCGTGAGGATGGTCGGCGTCATCGACGAAAGTGGGCGCTTCTTCGGCGCGATCGCATTCGCATCGCTGCCCACCACCCCGAACATGTTCGGCACACCCGGCTTCGCGGCGAAGTCGTCCATCTCGTCGTTGAGCACGATGCCGGTGCCCGGCACGACGACGCCCGAACCGAAGTAGCCGTTGATCGTGTACGTGTTCGAAACCGCGTTGCCCCACTTGTCGACCACCGAGAAGTGCGTCGTTTCCGCTTTCTCCGGCATCGACGTGCCGAGGCCCGGCTGCACGCTCTTCGTGTCGGAGGGCTTGTCGGGATCGACTTCGGCTACGCGCTTCGCGAGATAGGCGTCGTCGGTGAGCTGCGCGACGGGCACCTTGTAGAAGTCGGGGTCGCCGAGATATTGCGCGCGATCCGCGAATACGCGCTTCTCGATTTCCGCGGTCAGGTGGATGTACTGCGGCGAATTGAGCGGCACGTCCTTGAACTGCGGCGCAAGCATCGCCTTCATCTTGAGCAGCTGCACGAGGCCCACGCCACCCGAGCTCGGGGGCGGCGCGGTGATGATTTCGTAGCCGTTCCACTTCGCCTCCACCGGCTGGCGCCACACCGCCTTGTACTCGTGCAGGTCGCACTTCGTAATGAGGCCGTGCCCCTTCATCGAGGCGGCGATGAGGTCGGCGGTCTTGCCGTCGTAGAAGTCCTTCGCGCCCTGGTTCGCAATGCGCGTGAGCACGTTGGCGAGATCGGGCTGCTTGAACGTCACGCCCTCCTTCAGGTTGCCGAAGTACTCGTCGAAGTTGGTCTTGCCTGCGAAGTCCTTGTCGGCGGCTTCGCGGCGCTTCGCGAGCTGCTCGTCCACGACGAAACCGTCGCGCGCATAAGCGATCGCGGGCGCGAGCACCTGCTTCCACGGCAGCTTGCCGAAGCGCTTCTGCGCCTCCCACATGCCTTCGACGGTGCCCGGCACGCCCACGGCGTCGTAGCCGATGAGGCTCTTGCCCGCGATCACGTTCCCCTTGTCGTCCTGGTACATCGTGCGCGTGGCGGCGAGCGGCGCACGCTCGCGATAGTCGAGGAAGTACGGCTTGCCGTTCACGTAGAGCGTCATGAACCCGCCGCCGCCGATGTTGCCCGCCTCCGGGTAAGTCACTGCCAGCGAGAAGGCGATGGCGACGGCCGCGTCCACGGCGTTGCCGCCCTCCTTGAAGATCTGCTCGGCGGCGTCGGCCGCGTACTTGTCGGCAACGGCCACCGCGGATGCGGTCAGGACCGCCGGGCGTTGCTGCGTATCCTTCGCGAAGGCCGGCGTGGCTTCGAGGAAGCCCGCAGACAAGGCGGTCAGCGAAAGCAGTGCGAGAGCGGCAGCGGAGATTTTCGTTTTTTCAACCAGCTTCATTGAGTACACCCCCATGATTCGGTTTGTCGGCCTACCTGATAACTGCCCAGGCCTTATAGCACGCCTCGCAAACGTTTGCTATCCAGTCATCCGCCGATTTCGCTACAGCGCCATTAGAACGGCCCGGCCAGGTCAAGCCGTGCCACGCCTGCCCCGAGCAATTTCCTCTCCCGCATTCGAGGGCAAACGCATCGTCACCGGGATCGACGCCACCGAGAACAGCCCGACCACGAGGAACGCGGGCCAGAAGTCTGACCAGACGATGGTCGAATGCCCTTGCACCCGATGCGATATCTGCAGCACGATGCCCGCGATCGTCACGCCGAGGCCGAGCGACACCTGCTGGATCACGCTCGCCACGCTGGTGGCGCGGCCAATGTCGCGCGTCGGAATATCGGCATAGGCGAGCGAATTGAGCCCGCTGAATTGCAGCGAAGGAAAGATCCCGCCCGCCAGTACGACAAGCCAGATGAGCCACACCGGCATGCCCGGCGAGAACGTGCCGCATATCGCGATGGCCGAGCCCGCGAGCACCGCGTTGACCATCAGCGTGCGGCGAAATCCAAAGCGGCCGAGCACACGCGAGACGATCGTCTTCATGAAGATCGAGCCGAACGCCGATGCGCACGTGATCGCCCCGGAAGCGAACGCCGTCATCCCGAGGCCTTCCTGCAGCGTGAGCGGTAACAAAAAAGGCACGGCACCGAGCCCGATGCGAAACAGCGAGCCGCCTGCCACGCTCGCGTTGAACGAGGGTATGCGCAGGAATTTGAGATCGAGCACGGGCCGCTCGACACGTTGCGCATACAACCAATAGGCGAGCAGCAGCAACGCGCCGATCGCGCACATCGCCACGGCCGTTCCGCTGGCAACGAGTTCGCCGCCCACGAGCGACAGGCCGAGCATGAAGAGCGAAGCACCGCCCGCCGAAAGCACGAAGCCGACCCAGTCGAGCCGCCCCGGATGCTCCTCATGCAGGTTCGCGATATGCCGGTTGGCGAGCCAGATCCCGAGCACGCCAATCGGAATGTTGACGAAGAAAATCATCCGCCAGTGAAGATAGGTCGTGATGAAGCCGCCCAGCGGCGGCCCGACGACCGGCCCGAGCAGCGCAGGCACGGTGAGATAGTTGACCGCGCGAATGAAGTCCGACTTCGGCAGCGAGCGAAAGATGATGATGCGGCCCACGGGCACCATCATCGCGCCGCCGATGCCTTGCACGAAGCGCGCGGCGACGAACATGCCGAGCGACGTGGAAGCCGCGCACAAGAGCGACCCCGTCATGAAAATGCCGATGGCGGTGCGAAACACGTTGCGTGAGCCGAAGCGGTCGGCCACCCAGCCGCAGATCGGGATGAACACGCCGAGGCCGATCACATAGCTCGTGACGGCCAGCTTGAGGGTGATGGGATCCTGGCCGAGATCGCGGGCCAGTGCGGGCAACGAGGTGACGATGACCGTTCCGTCCACGTTCTCCATGAACATCGCGCACGCGACGATGAGCGGAACAATAAAAGCGCCGAGGGCTAAAGGCATGGGCAGGAACGACCATCAGCCTGGCTGATGGCGTAAAGCTGCCATTATGGACCGTGTTGCGGAAAACAGGAACCCGGCAACAGATGAAGCAGCGCGCATCAAGCAGACCCAGGCGCCCGCACGAGAGCACGAGCCGCAAAGCCCGCCCCCGCACACGGGCGCGGACTTTGCGGACGGATCATGCGGGAACCGCTCAAGCGATCAAACGGCCGTCGTCGCCGGGCATCAAGTCACGTTCGTTTGAGCCCATTCCATCTTGCGCGCCGTAATATACGGTGCCAGATGCATCCTGCGACGCCGCAAGCGAAACTTGCCGAATCCGCGTAGAGTGCAGCCTTCGCGCGAGCCGGGGCGTGGTAGGTCCGCTGGATTCCGGCTCGGGCGCGCGCACCTTTGTCATCCAAGCAATGAAACGCTTTTTTTTCGCCATCCTGCTTCTCGCTGCGCTGCCGCTTTTTGCAGTCGACGCACGCGCCGCCGCCATCGAAGGCTCGCTAAGCTGCAACGAATCCGCACACGACTTCATCTCGGGGCTGATCGCGCAAAATCTGATCGACCCCAAACCCATGAGAGTCGAAAGCAATTCGATCAACGCGTTCTGGCCCGCGCACGGCCAGCGCATGACCGCCTATGGCTTCAGCGTGTTCGCCGTGGTCGGCTTCCAGAAAGACGATCCGCTATTCAAGACCGGCGACGGCACGCCTATCGCGCCTTCTGCTTATGGAGCCGTCGTGGTCGGCACGCAGGCCAAGGTGCAGGCGGCGCTCACGGCGGTTGGCAACAACGCCATCGTCCACCATGCCGGACCGCTGCTGACCGCCATCTTCTGTCAGCAGGATTGAGTTCGCGGGCTTGGCGCCTGAGGTCGCCTGAAATCTATTCGATGCGCCCGAAGCCGCCTTCGGCCCAGGTCTCGGCATTCGCCTTGGTAAGCTTGAAGTTCGGCGCGACGCGCGCCTGAGCGAGTTGCTCGCCGAACGCGTCGAACGCGCTGACGAGCGCATAGGGCTCGTACTCGTCGGGCACGATGTCGAGCGTCACCTCCACATCGCCCTCTGCCGTACGCACGCTCACGCGCTTATGCAGGAGCGCGCGCGATTGCTGCTCGTGACGGCGCA
The DNA here is from genome assembly GCF_038900695.1 of Paraburkholderia sp. JHI2823. Lineage (NCBI taxonomy): Bacteria > Pseudomonadati > Pseudomonadota > Betaproteobacteria > Burkholderiales > Burkholderiaceae > Paraburkholderia > Paraburkholderia sp. JHI2823. The sequence continues at coordinate 34,001 of NZ_JAYMRY010000010.1, forward strand.
GCACTTCCGACGCGGTCTTCACCAGCGTGTTGAACGCCGACGTATCGAGCGGCTTGGGATTCTTCTTGTCGCGGCCCATGGTCCAGGGCCCCACCAGCGCGGGTTCGGGCTCGCCGTCCTTGATCATTTCGACGGCCCAGCCGTCGTCGTCTTCGTTCTTGATCACGCGCGCGGTCCAGCCGTCCTTGCGCCACAGACGCGCCTCCTGGATCACCTCGGCCAGCGCCTGGGCGGCGGAGTCATCGGCGGGGAAATCGGAAACGGCTGCGGGCGAGGAATCGGTCATGGCGGGCATTTCATCGGGTCTGCGGAGGGCTTGCCCGTTGCGGGGCAAGGGCAGGATTTTACCCGCATCGCGGTATGCATCGGATTCGGCAGTCAAGCCTGACTACCCAAAGCGAAAATGATTTTCGCAGGCAAAAAAAACGCGGCCCGAAAGCCGCGTGAAAACAGATGAAAAAAGACGCCCTTGGTCGAGGGCTGAAGAAATTCTAGCGCGGCACCGTCCGATTGTTCAGTACACGATCTGGAACAGTACCTTTCGCCAAACGCCGGGAATCACGCTCGAAAGCGTGCGAAATTCGCCAGGCCGAGTCCCGCGTGGCGTTGCCGCACTGTGACAACCACACAAGCGATTTCATCGAACAAGAAATGCGCTATCGGCAATAACGGTCGGCAGATCGCATCCCGCTCTGTTGCATCTTTTTACGTCTGCGTGTGCCTTGATCCAGATCAGCGTGCGTATACTTATCGATACGTTCTGCTGTATCGATACGGTCACCCGCTCATGAAAACGCTCACGCAACGACTCCTCGCCGCTACCCCGCTCGCACTGATCGCCGCTTGCGGATCGACGCCGCCCTCCGGCTCCGCCTCGAACGGCGAGCCCATGGTCTACGCTTCCTCGGCGCGCTCGGCGTCGTCGATCGCGAACTGCCTCGAAAATCGCCTCCCGCATGTGCACGCTTCGCGCGATGGCAATACGACCGAGCTGAGCGTGGGCTCGCGTTCGGACGCGTCGTACCTCGTCACGCTCACACCGAACGGCAACGGCTCCGTCATTCGTGTGACGCGCGGCACCTCCGCCTCCAACGATCCGCCCGAAGAAGAACTGCGGTTCGACATTGCGCGCTGTACGGTCTGACGCGCGGCCTGACGCGTAACCCGAAGCGCGAGTGGCCGGTCGTGCGCCGTACGCGCCGCACGACGAACCGCATATCGCCCGCCATTCGGGCGCAGCCGCCCCTGTCATAACGGCGACACATCTGCGAAGATTGCGCCCCTTCGACTTCGCCACGCACATCTCCATGGCATCAGGCACCGCACATCACGCCACGGGTTGGGCCGCCGGCGTCATCGCCGCCGCAATCGTCACGCATCATGGCGCCGACAGTCCCTGGCATCTCTATGCCGCGCTCGCTTTCGCGGCCGGTGTCGCGGGCGGATCGGCGCCCGACTGGCTCGAAGTGGCGTGGTGGCGCAAGAAGCGGCGCCTCTGGATTACGCATCGCACGCTTACGCACTGGGGCATCGGCTGGACCGCGCTGCTCGTGTGGTCGTATCTGAAGCTGGGGCATACGCCGATCGCGGCGCCCGCGTTCGGCTTCGCCTGCGGAGGCATGATTCATTTGTTCGCCGACTGGCCCAATCCACTGGGCGTGCCGTGGATCTTTCAGCGGCACTCGCTGAACTGGTGGCGCAGCGGACGATGCGACCTGATCGTCGTCGCCGCCTCCTGGGCCGCCGCCTGGTTTTTCGCCGTGCATGGCGTCCCGCATGACTGGTCGATCGGATCGCTGCGGCGAATCGTCTAATTTAGTCAGGTTTCCCAGGTAATGATCCGGATGCGAACTCGATCGGACGATGCCGATGTGTCCATTCGAGGATCAGGAAGGATTCGACAACCAGCGGCGTGCCCGACTCGCCGCCCGGTCCGGCCGATCCGCTCGATTCTGGCGGGATGACCTATGCTGTGACTAGCGGCCGTAGCTGTATCCGTTGCGTTGCCAGTCCTGTCTGCCGTTTGAACCGCCGCCGTCCTGGCGGCCACCGCCGCCCTGGTGACCTTGCGGCGCGTTGCCGCCCGATGCGAACTGCGCACCGCGCCAGTTCGCATCGCGCCCGTCGTTCGCGCTCGCCCTCGGCTGACCCGGTTGCGGAACCGGCCCGCCGTAGCCGCGCGCCGGCCCCGGATGCCCGGGACGATCGTCGCGCGCGCCGTGCCAATCCGCACCCGGCGGTCCGTCGCGATGGTCATGCCCGCTGCGGCGTCCGTTCACCGCGATATCGACTTCGCCATAGCCGTAGGCCGGAGCGTAGCCATATGCCGGCGCAGCGCCGTAGCCGTAGCCATATCCCGGCGCCACTGCATATCCCTCATCGTAATAGCCGCTGTAGCCGGGGCCAACGACGCATCCCGCCAGCGCGCCGAGTACGCCCGCCGCCAAACACCGTCTCAACATTTCGATTTCCCGTACGCCCAAGCTGGCTCCAAATGCAACGTTGGGTTCGTCATTCCGTGCCGGCATCTTACCGGTAGAGCCGAGCCTGATGTCGATGTTCGCGAATATTCCTCGCATGACACGCCATGAGGGACACTCTCTTTGCGAAAAAGCCAATTGCTGAAAATAAAATCGAAAATCGCATCGTGGCGGCGACCCTATTTTTCATTAACAGCACGGACTGGCTTGATCACCCCGGAGCACACGAGCGGTTTATTCGGAGCAAATGCTGATTGCCGACGGGATTACAGTAAAAACGCGGCGCCCGCTGAAGAGCGCCGTTCACCGATCCCCGATGCCCGTTCAGACGCTTTCCTCGCATTCCGCACGGCCCATCCGGTAGCCGACGAGAAGCCCGGCGTCATACGCCGATTCCAGCGCGCGGCCAACGTCGTCCGCGCTCACCAGGCGTGCGTCTGTGGTCAGCTTGCCGGTCAATTCAAAGCTATCGACACCGAGGGTTCTGCGCGAGATTGCCAACAACAATTCGAGTCGTTCGTCATGCATTTCGCTCTCCAACTTGATACACATCATCTAATTGCCATGATAAATATCAAAATCCGCGCAAGGCGCGACGCATGGACGCATTTCGAGTTTTTGCTCTAAATCGCTATTGAAATCTTTAAAATATGTCAAATCTGCTCGCGGCTGATTTTTAATAACCGGAATGGGATTCAACGTCGGTCCATCCTGTCGATGGCGATATCACACCCCCCACGCCACCATCGATGACCGGCCATTCCGACCGGGTTCCGCATGGGCTGCCGTTTGTTATGATCGGAAACCAGGCAAATCGCGCGGCCGGATCAGCACGACCGGCGCATCTCGCCAGCTTTCCACTCCGCCCATGGATGCCACGCTTTCCCCCTCCGCCAGCACGACAACGACCGACCTGGGCCGCCGCGTCCGCGCCGCGCGCGTCGCGCAGGATTTGACGCTCGATACGGCCAGCCGTTTGTGCGGCGTTTCACGTTCGACCTTGTCGAAAGTCGAAAACGGCTTGATGTCACCGACTTTCGACGTGCTGCAAAAAATCGTCGGCGGGCTCAGGATCGATCTGGCCGAGCTGTTCGGGACACCGCCCAGGCTCAATGCGGGCGGCCGCCGCGCACTCACGCGCAACGGCTCCGGCCAGCGCCACGCCTACCGCGGCTACCAGATGGAACTGCTCGCCACCGATCTCGCGCACAAGGCGATGCTGCCGTTCCGGATCCGGATCACCGCCCATTCGCTCGACGCCTTCGACGACTGGGGGCGCCACGAGGGCGAAGAGTTTCTTTACGTGCTCAGCGGCAGCGTGTGCCTGTATTCGGAGCTTTATGCTCCCACCTGTCTCGAAGCCGGCGATAGCCTCTACTTCGACAGCCGCACCGGCCACGCGGCGATCTCGACCAGCGAGCAAGACGCCGAAGTGCTTTGGATGGCCACGAACGCCCGCTTGCCGGGCGTGGCGTCCGATGCGCCGGCGACGTCGAAAACGCGCGCGAAGGGGAAGCTCCCGGCGAGTTGAGCCCGCAACGTCGGTTCCCGCCTGTGAGGGTTCAGTCCTTCTCGCCGGGCGAACGCTTGCCAGCAGGAGTGCCGGCAAGTGCGGCTCGGGCGCGGCGCGGCCGCGCCGCAGCGGTGCCTTCCGGCGGGACTTCGCGCTCGCGCGCCGCGCGCCGCACGGCCTCGATCAACGCGCGCCCTGCCAGCGTGGGCTGCGTATCGGTGCGCTGAATCACCCCGACGGGTTCCTCGCCGCCCGCGGAAGGCAGCGGCAGCCGCACCAGCGTGCCACGGCGCAGATCATATTCGACGGCGCCTGCGGGCACGAACCACACGGCATCGTTCTCGAGCGCAAGCGCGCGCCCCACCGAAACCGAGAGCAACTCGACGAACGCCGATAGCGGCGCCGCACCCCATGCGGCGAGCAGGCTGTCGGCCGCCTGGCGGATCAGCGTGCCGAATGGCGGCAGCACGAGCGGATACGTCGCGAGCTGCGCGGGCAAACCTGCGCCGTGAGCGAGTGGATGCCCTGCGCGCACCACCACGGCGAGCGGCTCGTTGTACAGCTGTTCGAAGCTCAAGCCCACCATGCGCTCTGGGTCGGCAAGGCGACCCACCGCAAAGCTGATCGCCCCGGTCTTGAGGCGGTCGAGCAGCTCGGTGTTGGCGCCCGTCACCAGCCGCACGCTCACGCGCGGCCATTCCTTGCCGAAGTGGCGCAGCGCAGCGGGCAGCAAGGCCGTTGCCACCGTGGGCAGCACGCCGATATCGAGCGTGGCCGCCACCGCGCCTTCGTCGCGCGCGAGCAGGGCCACACCCTGGCGCAGCGCGCTCACGCACGCGCTCGCGTGCGGCATGAAGAGCTGGCCTTCGCGCGTGGGCACCGCGCCGTGGCGGCCGCGCTCGAAGAGCTTCACGCCCAGCACCAGCTCCAGTTCGGCGATCGTCTTGGACACGGCAGGCTGCGTGACCGAAAGACTTTCGGCGGCCTGCTGGACGCTGCCCATCTGGGCCACGGCGAGGAAACACTGCAGATGGCGGAATTTGACGCGTCCGTCCGCGAGCCGGTTTTGCATAACGATTGGTTATACGAAGCGCGAAAAAACATCATTTTGCATAACTTTTCGCATTGGATAAAGTGGCTACATCGGTTGACCGCGGCAAACCGCCACTGGCGCCGAGCCCATTTCCCCAATAATCCACCCAGGAGACACCCATGGACGAGTCCATCCTGTCGCCGCGCGATTTCGACTCGCATCCCGCGTACGTCTATCCGCCGTACCGCTCGTCGGTCAAGCGCGGACCCACGCTGCCGCTGATTCCGCTGAAGGAGAAACTGCGCAACCAGCACGCCCCCGTGTACGGCACCGACGACCTGGGCGCGCTCGATCACGATCTCACGCGCAACGCGGCCAAAAACGGCGCGCCGCTCGGCGAGCGCATCATCGTGACGGGCCGCGTGCTCGACGAAGGCGGCAAGCCGGTGCGCAATACGCTCGTCGAGATCTGGCAGGCCAACGCAGCGGGCCGCTACGTCCACAAGCAGGACCAGCACGAAGCGCCGCTCGACCCCAACTTCCTCGGCGCGGGCCGCGCGATCACCGACAACGACGGCCGCTATCGCTTTCTGACGATCAAGCCGGGCGCCTATCCCTGGGGCAATCACCCGAACGCGTGGCGTCCGAATCACATCCACTTCTCGTTGTTCGGCGACTACTTCGGCTCGCGTCTCGTCACGCAGATGTATTTCCCCGGCGACCCGCTGCTCGCGTTCGATCCGATCTACCAGGGTACGCCCGAGAACGCCCGCGAACGACTGATTTCGCGCTTCTCCCTCGATACCACCGAAGAAGGCTTCGCACTCGGCTACGAATTCGACATCGTGCTGCGCGGCCCGAACCAAACCCCCACGGAGCGTTGAACCATGGCACTCAAGGAAACGCCTTCGCAAACCGTCGGCCCGTACTTCGCCTACGGCCTGTGTCCGCAACAATACGATTTCGATCTGAAGAGCCTCTTCACGCCCGACATGGCCGGGCCCGAAACGCCGGGCGAGCACATCACGTTGATCGGCCGCGTGATCGACGGCGACGGCAACCCCGTGTTCGACGCGATGCTCGAGTTTTCGCAAGTCGACGCGAACGGCCGCTATCCGGCGTCGCGCGAAGCGATCGCCCAGAACGGCTTCCGCGGTTTCGCACGGGTTGGCACGGGCACGGACTCGCAGCACCGCTTCGTCGTCCGCACCGTGAAGCCGGGCAGCGAAAACGCCGGGGAAGCGCCGCACGTGAACGTGATCGTGATGATGCGCGGTCTGCTGACGCACGCCTTCACGCGCATCTACTTCGAAGACGAGGCCGCGGCGAACGCCGAAGACCCGGTTCTCGCAGCCGTGCCCGCGGCACGCCGCGACACGCTCATCGCGCGACGCTGCAAGCAGGCCGGCAGCATCGTCTATCAGTTCGACATCCGCATGCAGGGCGAACAGGAAACGGTGTTCTTCGATCTGTAGTGCATCGCGGCTGGCGCCGGGAAGTTGGTCTCGACTTTCACGCGCCTTTCGTGACCGGACCGTGGCATCGCCACGCTGCGAATGGCCGCGAAACGCCTGTTTGCGCCTTATGAAGCCTGCCCAGCGCAGGCTTCTTTTTTTGCCGCTCGTTCGAAGCTGGCCGCGCGTTCAGCCGACCGGCCGCACGCCAATCAGGATGCCATGGAGCCAGAACGCGAACACGGCCCAGACCACGAGGCCGATCACGACGACGAGCCCGTCGCGCGATGCCTGCCCCGGCGGATAGACGACGCCGGCTTCGCGATCGCGCTGGTTCTCCTTTCGCAATTCGATGAGCGCCCAGACGAGAAAGACCCCAAACAGAATGATGTCGTTGAGCGTGCCGTTGGCGAGCAGATGCGCGAACGCCCACAGCGCGACGCCGCTCACGAAGGGCTGCCCGAGCGCGCGCTTGATGTGGTTGCCCGGCACATAGGCCGCCACGATCATGATGAAGGCGATAGCGGTGAGGAGCGCGGTGACGTGTGCGGTCCAGAAAGGCGGCAGCCAGATCGGCACCGGGTAGCGGCGGGAATGGCCGTAGCCATAGACGATGAGCACGAAGCCCGCGATCGAGAGCGCCGCGAATGCGCCCCGCCAGGCACGGGGGCCGAAGCGTTCGATCTGCGCGGCGCGCCACGGGCCCGCCACGATGCGAATCGAATGAACGCCGATGAAAATCGCGAGGCCCAGCACGAGTATCGCCATGACAACCTCCTTGCCGCAGCAAGAACGCAATGGGCGAGATTGTCGCGCAGCTTGATCGCGCGGCCAACCGGCGTTTTCAAAAAAGCTGATCAATTCGCGACGCACATAAGCCGCCAATTGCCAACGAAAACGTCAAAAAAGGCAATGCGTAAATCATTGCACTGCAAAAACGGCACGGTGATTACGACGCGCGGTTAATACCCGGCCCGCGCCGAAAGCGATTTTAAAACTATGCTGAATAATACTGGACGCCGCGCCGATGCGCGGGCTTCGCGGCTTGCGCCGGGGAACGCGCCGGGAACAGTAAGGCAGCCGAACGGCAACGCCAGCGCGCTTTTACGCGCCCACGCGGCCCATCACGGCTAGACGCGAAAATGCTCGATATCCTGTCCCGCGTGCTTATAGCGCAACAGCCAGGACGGCATGTCACCCTCGCCATTCCACGTGTTCCCGTATGCGTCGCGGTACTTCGGTATTTTTTCGCTTTCGGCAATGGACGCTTCAAGCTCTTCGAGCGTAATACCGTACTCTTCCATGCGGCGTCGAATCCACACGATGAGCCGTTCGCGCGCCTCTCCATCGAGGTCGAACATCGATTAATTCCTCTCGCTTCGTCAAGGGCAGGCGCCGATACGACGATCGGCATCGAATCGTCTTCCCTGAAAAGACAAAGGCTTCGCGGACTTGTTGCGAAGCCTTGCTGCACTGATGAGGTGACCCGGATGTGGAACCCGTGGCCGGTTCGGAGGGGATCTGTGGTCCGCGGCTCCGCTCGCCAGAATGCGCCGCTACAGGTGAGCGAACGTTTGCTGCAAGCGGAACCGATGATACCTTGCGCGCGCGGCACAGATCAAGCGGTTTCAAGGCGGAGCGGGCGTTTGCGGCCCGCTCCGCGCAATCAGCACAATCGGCGCAATCGGCGCAATCAGCGCGAACCCGTCGAATTCGCAGCCAGCCGATCCGTCGCCGGTTTCCGGTCAGCCACGTGCGCGCCGCCCTGGCCGCGTGCGAGCACCGGCGCGAGCGCTGCGCCGGTATGACTCGCCGCCACCTTTGCGAGCGCTTCGGGATCGGCGGCGGCGACGATCGTGCCGCCGCCGACGCCGCCTTCGGGGCCGAGATCGATGATCCAGTCGGCTTCGGCGATCACGTCGAGGTCGTGCTCGATCACGACGACGCTGTGCCCCGCATCGGCCAGCCGGTGCAGCACGCTGATGAGGCGCGCCACGTCGGCCATGTGCAAGCCGACGGTGGGCTCGTCGAGCACGTAGAGCGTGTGCGGCGCCTTCTGGCCCCGCCGCGTGACGTCGTCGCGCACCTTGGAAAGCTCGGTCACGAGTTTGATGCGCTGCGCTTCGCCGCCCGATAGCGTGGGCGAAGGCTGGCCCAGCGTGAGATAGCCGAGGCCCACGTCCTTCATGAGTTGCAGAGGATGGGAAATGCTCGTGATCGACCCGAAGAACTCCACCGCCTCGTCGATCTCCATCGTCAGCACTTCGCCGATATTGCGGCCACGCCACGTCACGGCCAGCGTTTCCGGATTGAAGCGTTGACCGTGACACACGTCGCACGGCACCTTCACGTCAGGCAGGAAGCTCATGCCGATGGTGCGCACGCCCTGCCCTTCGCACGCGGGGCAGCGGCCGTCGCCGGTGTTGAACGAGAAGCGCGAGGCGCTGTAGCCGCGGGCGCGCGCCTCGAGCGTGTCCGCAAAGAGCCGGCGTATCGCATCCCACACGCCGATATAGGTCGCGGGACAGGAACGCGGCGTTTTTCCGATCGGCGTCTGGTCGACTTCGAGCACGCGGTCGATGCTTTCCCATCCGCTGATCGAATCGCAGCCCTGCCACACATGCGAGACCTGGAGCTTCGGCTTCGCACTCGTGCGCGCAAGCACGCTCGAACGGCGCTCGGCCGCGCTCGGCGCGCGCTCCTTGACGGCCTTGCGCGCCCGGCGCTCGGCCGGCGACGAAAGCACCGAGCGCCCCACCGCGTCGAGCAGATTGGACAGCAGCACGTCGCGCGCGAGCGTGGACTTGCCCGAGCCGCTCACGCCCGTGATCGCCACGAGGCGTCCGAGGGGAATCTGGGCGGTCACGTTGCGCAGGTTGTGCAGCTTGCCGCCATGCACGGTGAGCCATTGGCCCGGCACCGCCTCGCGGCCCGCGCGCGCGGGCCGCACTTCGCGGCGCGGCTGCAGCGGGTGCTGGATCGGATGCGCGAGATAGCGGCCCGTGAGCGAATCGGCCTGCGCCGCGAGATCGGCCACGCTGCCCTGCGCGACCACGCGGCCGCCCCGCTTGCCCGCGCTCGGACCGATATCGATGATGTGATCGGCGCGCCGGATCGTGTCCTCGTCGTGCTCGACCACGACGAGCGTGTTGCCCTTGTCGCCCAGGCTGCGCAGCGCGTCGAGCAGGATCTGGTTGTCGCGCGGATGCAGGCCGATGGTCGGCTCGTCGAGCACGTAGCACACGCCCTGCAGATTGCTGCCCAGTTGTGCGGCGAGGCGAATGCGCTGCGCCTCGCCGCCCGAAAGACTCGGCGCGGCGCGATCGAGGCTCAGATAGCCAAGCCCCACTTCCTCGAGGAACTGCAGACGGCTGCGGATCTCGCTCACCACGTCGCGCGCGATCTGCGCATCGCGGCCGTTGAGCTTCAGCGCGTCGATCCAGCGGCGCGTATCCGCCACGGTCCACTGGGCGACGTCGACGATCGGATGCGCGTCGAACGTCACGGCGCGCGCGACCGGATTCAGGCGCGTGCCGCCGCAATCATGGCATGGCTCGTCGGCGAGGCCTTCGGGCTCCTGCTCTTCCGAAGGCAAGGTTTGCTCGCGGCCGCGGCCGTCCTCGGCGACGATCGTGTCGTCGTAGGCGGCGCGCTGCTCACGCGTGAGTGCAAGGCCCGTGCCAACGCAGGTCGTGCACCAGCCATGCTTGCTGTTGTACGAGAAGAGGCGCGGGTCCAGTTCCGGATAGCTCGTGCCGCATACCGGGCACGCGCGCCGCGTGGACAGCACCTTCACGGTGCCGATGCGCGAAGTCGATCCGCCATTGCCGAGCGCATGATCGAGGCCATCGAGCGGCGCGAGCAAATGCACGATGCCCTTGCCCGCTTCGAGCGTCGCATCGAGCATCGCGCGCAATTGCGCCTCGTTTTCCGGCTCGATCACGAGATCGCCCACGGGCAGCTCGATCGTATGCTCGCGGAAGCGGTCGAGCTTGGGCCACGGCGCAACGCTCACGAATTCCCCGTCCACGCGCAGATGCGTATTGCCACGTGCCTTCGCCCACTTCGCAAGATCGGTGTACACGCCCTTGCGATTGACGACGAGCGGCGCGAGCAGGCCGACATGCTGCCCCCGATGCTCGCGCAGAAGCTGGGCAACGATCACATCGACGCTCTGCGAGGTGACCGGCGTGCCATCGTGCACGCAGTGCTGCACCCCGAGCTTCACATAGAGCAGGCGCAGGAAGTGCCACACCTCGGAGGTCGTGGCGACCGTGCTCTTGCGTCCGCCGCGCGAAAGGCGCTGCTCGATCGCGACGGTCGGCGGAATGCCGTACACGGCATCGACTTCGGGGCGGCCCGCGGGCTGCACGATCGAGCGCGCGTACGCGTTGAGCGACTCGAGGTAGCGCCGCTGCCCTTCGTGAAAGAGGATGTCGAAGGCCAGCGTGGACTTGCCCGAGCCCGACACGCCGGTGATGACGTTGAAGCGCCCGTGCGGAATATCGACGTCGAGCGACTTGAGGTTGTGCTCGCGCGCATTCACGATGCGCACGACATCCTCGCCCTGGACTTCGCGGCGCGACTGCGCGGCGCGCAACGCGGTTTGCAGTGCCACGCCCTCTTCTTCGGCCAGCAGCTCGACGCCGCTGCCCAGCGCCGCTTCGTAGCGCTCGAGCGCCGCACCCGTGTGCGAGCGTGGGCACGCGATCACGTCTTCGGGCGTGCCGACGCACACCACTTCGCCGCCCGCGTCGCCGCCTTCGGGGCCGAGGTCGATCAGCCAGTCGGCCGCGCGGATCACGTCGAGGTTGTGCTCGATCACGAGCAGCGAATGACCGCCCGCGAGCAGCTTGCCGAACGCGCGCATCAGCTTGGCGATGTCGTCGAAATGCAGACCCGTGGTCGGCTCGTCGAACATGAAGAGACGGCCGCCCGCCTCCTTGCCGCGCGATTGCGTGGTTTCCGCGAGATAGCCCGCGAGCTTGAGACGCTGCGCCTCGCCGCCCGAGAGCGTCGGCACCGGCTGGCCGAGCTTCACGTATTCGAGACCCACGTCCACGATAGGCTGCAGCACGCGCAATACTTCGGCATCCTCAGCGAAGCACTGCACCGCCTCGCTCACCGTGAGATCGAGCACGTCCGCCACCGAAAGCGCGCGACCGCCGCGCTCGATCTTCACTTCGAGCACTTCCGCGCGATAACGGCTGCCGTCGCAATCGGGGCAGCGCAGATACACGTCGCTCAGGAACTGCATTTCGATGTGCTCGAAGCCCGAGCCGCCGCACGTCGGGCAACGCCCTTCGCCCGAGTTGAAGCTGAACATGCCCGCGGCATAGCCGCGCTGCTTCGCGAGCGTCGCCTTCGCGAACAGCTTGCGGATCTCGTCGAACGCGCCGACATAGCTCGCCGGATTCGAGCGCGCCGTCTTGCCGATCGGCGACTGGTCGACGAACACGGCGTCGCTGATCAGCTCCGCGCCGCTCAGCTTGCGGAACACCCCCGGCGCTTCCGTGGCCTTGCCGAGATGACGCGCGAGCGCCGGATAAAGCACGTCCTGCACGAGCGTCGACTTGCCCGAACCCGATACACCCGTCACGCAAACGAGGCGCTGCAACGGAATCTGCACGGTGACGTCGCGCAGGTTGTGCTCGCTCGCGCCTTCGAGCAGCAGGCTCGGCGTGGCTGCATCCACGGCGCGGCGCGCCCAGTGCGAGGCGTCGGCGACGGCGCGATGCCCGCCCAGGTATTCGCCCGTCAAGGTGCCCGAGGAACGGATGTCGTCGGGCGTGCCGTCGTAGACGATCGTGCCGCCGCGCTCGCCGGGACCGGGGCCCATGTCGATGAGACGATCGGCCGCCAGCATCACCGAAGGATCGTGCTCGACCACGACGAGCGTGTTGCCCGCGTCGCGCAGCCGCTGCATCGCCTCGACGATACGGTTGAGGTCGCGCGGATGCAGGCCGATGCTCGGCTCGTCGAGCACGAACAGCGTCTTGGTGAGCGAGGTACCGAGCGCCGTGGTCAGGTTGATGCGCTGCACTTCGCCGCCCGAGAGCGTGCGGCTCTGGCGGTCGAGCGTGAGGTAGCCGAGGCCCACGTCGCAGAGATACTTCAGGCGTGTGCGGACCTCCTCGAGCAGCAGCTTGAGCGCGTCGTCAAGCAATGCTGAGGATAGCGAAAGATGGTCGAAGAAACGGCGGATGCGCTCGATCGGTAAAAGCATGATGTCGTGCACGGTGAGGCCCGGCAGCGCTTCGAGCTGCGCGCGCGTCCAGTCCACGCCGTGCGGCAGGAAACGCGCGGATGGCGCGAGCACCTCGTCGGCGTTCTCCCGTGTGCCGAGACGCCATTGCAGGGACTCGGTCTTCAGGCGCGCGCCGCCGCACGTATCGCACGGCGTGTAGCTGCGGTATTTCGACAGCAGCACGCGGATGTGCATCTTGTAGGCCTTCGACTCCAGATACTGGAAAAAGCGCTTCACGCCGTACCACTGCGTTTGCCAACTGCCCTTCCAGTCGGGCGCGCCATTGATGACCCAGTCGCGTTGCGCCTGGGTCAGCTCCGACCACGCGGTATCGCGCGGAATGCCCGCCTTGGCGGCATAACGCATCAGGTCGTCCTGGCATTCTTTCCACGCGGGCGTTTGCAGCGGCTTGATCGCGCCGCCGCGCAGCGTCTTGCGCTCGTCCGGGATCACAAGTCCCCAGTCGACGCCGATCACGCGGCCAAAACCGCGGCACGCATCGCAGGCGCCGTACGCTGAATTGAACGAGAACATCGCGGGCTGCGGGTCGGCGTAGCGCAAGTCGCTATCGGGGCAATGGAGGCCGGTCGAGAATCGCCAGATCTGCAGCTCGGCTTGGTCATCCGCATCGCTCGCCGGCAGCACATAGACGTTCACTCGCCCGCTACCGCGCTTGAGCGAAGCCTCGATCGCCTCGATCGCGCGGCTTTTCTCCACGTTCTGCATGCGGAAACGGTCGGCGACCACGTCGAGCAGCTTGCGCGTGCCCTCGGCGGTCTTCACCTCGCGCTGGGCCTGCACGCGTGTGTATCCGCTCGCGGAAAGCCATTGCGCGACTTCTTCCTCGGTAGTCGTATCGGGCAGCTCGACCGGGAACGTGACCACGAGGCGCGGATCGCCAACCGCCGTGCGCGCCGTCAGCTCCGCGTAAATCGTCTCGGGCGTGTCGTGCCGCACGGGCTGCGCCGTGACACGGTCGAACAAGTTCGCGGCGCGCGCATAAAGCAGCTTCAGGTGGTCATTGAGCTCGGTCATCGTGCCAACCGTGGAGCGCGAGCTGCGCACCGGATTGGTCTGGTCGATGGCGATGGCCGGGGGCACGCCGTCGACGCGATCGACCTGCGGCCGGTCCATGCGGTCGAGGAACTGGCGCGCGTAGGCGCTGAAGGTTTCGACGTAGCGGCGTTGGCCTTCGGCGTAAAGCGTGTCGAATACGAGGCTCGACTTGCCGGAGCCGGAAGGCCCGGTGACGACCGTCATTTCGCCGGTGTGGAGGTCGAGATCGAGGTTCTTGAGGTTGTGCTGGCGGGCACCACGGATACGGATGGATCGGTTTTCGCTCACTTGCGCTGGCATTCCGGCTGGATCACACGCATGGGGCCGGACGGCGCGCGAGTGGCGGCGCGGCCCGGCAGCTTGCAGCGGGGCGCGCGCGGAAACACCGGCGCGCAGCCCTGGCTGTCAGGCAGAGATTCTACTGTATATTTATACAGCACGCTGAAGGCGTGCCGGGCACCGCGTCGCCGCCTGCTATCGAAATATTTGGGCGAATTTACGCGCCAGGTCGCGATTGCGAGGCCACCCGCCACATGCCTTCGTACGCCGACTCGACACCGCGTGCAAAACGCTCGCCGTCCATGAGCGGCGACTGCGCCATGCGCTCGCGCAGCGTCGCGCGCAGCATGGCGAGGCGCGGCAGGTCGGTCGCGAGACTCACGGCCGCCTCCACGAACGCCTCGTCGGAATCGGCTGCGAGATCGGTGAGGCCCAGGTTCGCGAGCTGGCTCAAACCCGCACGCCCCGCCACCGTCGGCCCGATGCGCGTGACGACGGGCACCCCCATCCAGAACGCGTCGAGCGACGTGGTATGGCCGTTGTAGGGCAACGTGTCGAGACTCAGATCGAACTCGTGATAGCTGCGCAAATAAGCGTCGCGCGGCCTGAATGGCAGGAAACGCACGCGCGACGGATCGATTCCGGCATGCGCGAGGCGCTGCGCGAGACGGCGCTGCGCGCCGCCTTCGGCTGCCATGAGCACGAGGCGCGCCGTAGGCAGACGGGCGAATACGCGTGCCCATAGCCGCAACGTCGTATCCGTGAGCTTGCAGGGGTTGTTGAGGCTGCCCAGCGTGACGTAGCCCGCGCTCGATGCCGGCAGCGCGTTCACTTCGGGCTCCGAAGCAAGCGGATCATAGCACCAGAACGTGTGCGGCAGGCGCCACGAGCGCTCCGTGTAGTGACCGTCGTGGCCGGGCGGGTCGAGCCAGGGGTCGGTGAGCCGCCAGTCGATCGCCCCGATCCCGGTCGTGCCTGGATACGCGAGCCAGGCGACCTGCACCGGCGCCGGCTTGCGAGCGAACAGCAACGGCCGGCCATCGGACATGTGCATCGTGAGATCGACGAGGATGTCGATACCATCCGCGCGGATCGTGTCCGCCAGCGCCGCGTCGCTCAGGCCGCGGACTTCGTGCCAGTTTTCGACGTGTGAAGCCAGACGCGCGGTCGTCGCGTCGGGCCTCACGACGCTCGAATACGCATGAATCTCGAAGCGAGTGCGGTCATGATGCGCGAGCAGCGGCGTCATGAACAATGCCTGGCAATGCTCACGAAAATCGGCCGATACATAGCCGATGCGCAGTCGCCTTCCTTCCGCGGGTTCGGCATCGTCGTGCGTGCGCGCCGGGCCCAAGGGCGCTTCATGTTGCGCCGACCAACGTCGCGCCTCGTCGAGAATCGCCTTCGGATCGGCAGCCTGGAACGACAGGGCGTACAGGAGGTTGCTGTGCGCGGTCAGATTGCCTGGCTCGATCATCACGGCCCGGCGGAAACACTCGATGCCCTCGTCCAGATCCCCGCAGTCCTTGAGCACGTTGCCGAGGTTATTGAGCGTGGCCGAACGTGACGGATCGAGATCGAGCGCCTGGCGCAGCAGCGCCTGCGCTTCGTCGAGCCGGCCTCGCGCGCGCATCAGGTTCGCTGCGTTGTTGTACGCATCGACGAAACCCGGACGAACGCGAATGGCCGTTTCGTACGCTTCGTGTGCGGCCCGATGCTCGCCGAGATCGCGGCAGACGTTGCCCAGATTGTTTGCCGCTTCCGCAAGCGCAGGATCGAGCGCGAGCGCACGGCGATATTGCGCTTGCGCTTCGGGCAGCTGGCCGCGCGCCTGAAGCGCGACACCGTAGTTATAAGCAGCATGCGCGACGTGCGGTTCGAGCGCGACTGCGCGTTCGAGCAAGGACAGCGCCTCATCGAGGTGACCCAGGCGCGTCAGCAGCACGCCCACGTTGATCATCGCGACCGCCGTGTCCGGCGCCGCCGCCAACGCGGCGCGCAAATGCGCGAGCGCCTCTTCGTCGTGCCCTTGCTCCTGCAGCAACGTGCCGAGGTTCGTCAACGCGTTGGCGTCGCCGGGTCGGATGGCGAGCGCGCGGCGATATGCCGCCTCGCCCTCGCCGGATTCGCCCAGCAGGCGAAGACAATTGCCGAGGTTGTTCCAGACATCGGCGCGGTTCGCATCGGACTGCAGCGCCGCTCGCCACGCGTCGGCGGCTTGCGCCAGCGCACCGTGCGCCTGCAATGCCGCAGCAAGGCCGCACCGGAAGTCGACGGACGTCGCCTCTTCCGCGAGCAGACCGCGGTAGACCGCTGCCGCTTCGGCATGGCGTCCCGCCATCGCATAGGCCTGAGCCAGCGCTTCGCGGTAGCGCCGCTGCCCTGGGTCGACGGCTAGCGCACGCTCCAGCCAGCCGGTCGCGTCGGCGGGCGCGCCCTCCTGCAACCCGATCACGCCGAGACGAAACATCGCGCCCGCGTGCGCGGCATCGACAGCAAGCAGTTCGGCGTACAACTGACGCGCGCGCGCGAGGTCGCCGGCGAAATGACTTTCGCTTGCGCGATCGAAGAGGGAATCGTTCTGCATCGGGTTGACTGAATTGGGGCAGCGGCACGGGTGCCGCCCATCGTCCGATATTAACGGCAGATTCGTTCGAAAACTTTTCCCTCTTATTTCCCCAGTCACTCAACACTTGCGCACGCTCATCGCACGTGCACGCCCTTTCGCTCAAACTTTCAAGTTGAACGCGGACGCCCGGCGACACCGCGATGCCCTTCGCATCCGGCCGCGCGCCGCCATTCAGGAGCACGACGATGAGCAAGACGATGCAAGCTGCGGTAGTCCGCGCGTTTGGCAAACCCCTCGTCCTCGAGGAAGTGGACGTTCCAACCCCGGGTCCGGGCGAGCTGCTGGTGAAGATCGAAGCATGCGGCGTCTGCCACACGGACCTGCATGCGGCGCATGGGGACTGGCCCGTCAAGCCCCAACCGCCGTTCATTCCTGGCCATGAGGGCGTGGGCTACGTCGTGGGCGTGGGCGCGGGCGTCACGCATGTGAAGGAAGGCGACCGTGTGGGCATTCCGTGGCTCTATTCCGCCTGCGGCCATTGCGAGCATTGCCTGGGCGGCTGGGAAACGCTTTGCGAGCAGCAGAAGAACACCGGCTATTCGGTGAACGGCGGCTTCGCGCAATACGCAAAAGCCGACGCGAACTACGTGGGCCGCCTGCCGAAGTCGATCGACTTCATCGAGATCGCACCGGTGCTTTGCGCAGGCGTGACGGTCTACAAGGGCCTGAAGGTCACCGATACGCGCCCCGGCAACTGGGTCGTGATTTCCGGCGTGGGCGGCCTCGGTCACATGGCCGTGCAATACGCGCGCGCGATGGGGCTCAACGTCGCGGCCGTCGATGTCGACGATACGAAACTCGAACTCGCGAAACGTCTCGGCGCGACCGTGACCGTCAACGCGAAAACGACCGACCCCGCTGCGTATCTGAAGAAGGAAATCGGTGGCGCGCACGGCGTGCTGGTCACCGCGGTTTCGCCGATTGCGTTTTCGCAGGCGCTCGGCATGGTGCGCCGGGGCGGCACGGTGTCGCTCAACGGCCTGCCGCCCGGCGACTTCCCCCTGCCGATCTTCGACATGGTGCTGGGCGGCGTGACGGTGCGCGGCTCGATCGTCGGCACGCGGCTGGATCTCGAAGAGTCGCTGATGTTCGCCGAGGAAGGCAAGGTCAAGGCGACCGTCTCCACCGACAAGCTGGAAAACATCAACGACGTGTTCTCGCGCATGGAGCGCGGCGCGATCGAAGGCCGCGTCGTGCTGGATATGGCTGGTTGAGCGGCGCGCGGCGCTTGAGCAACAGGCGCGGGACGCCGCTGCATGGCGACGTCCGGCGCGAGCTTGCCAACGCGACAAGCACGGCAACGGCGCGCTTCAGCCCGCGACGTCCACGCCCGTCAGGATCTTGACCTCGGGCGGCTCCGTGACCCAGGCGCCGATCTTCGCGCGGTACGCGATGAAGTGCGCGCTTTCGCGGTGCGCCTGCACTGCGGCCTCGTCGAGATAGATCTCGTAGAGGTAGAAGCCCGGTGCGCCGTCGGCGCGGCGCAGCAGGTCGTAGCGCACATTGCCCGGCTCCTTGCGCGTCTGTACGACCATGTCGAGCATGAGCGCTTCGACGTCGGCGACATGCTCGGGCTTGGGCGTGATGCTCGCGAACAGATAAACGGTCATTGGAATTTCCTCGTCGTCAACGGATTGGGGGGTCGGCAAACTTCAGCAAGGTTCAGCCGACCTTGTAGCGCTCGAGCCAGTGCGCGTATGGCGCGGGCAAGGTCCACGCGGCGCGCTCGACGCCGAGATCCTGCGCCGCGAAGTACGGCCAGTGCGGATTCGCGAGATGCGCGCGGCCGACCATCACGACGTCGAGCTGCTCCTTCGCCACCGAGCGTTCAGCCAGTTCGGGCGTGCCGATACCCCACGCCGACGAAACCGGCAGCCCGGCCGCGCGGCGCACCTTCTGCGCGATCGGCGCGAGGAACGCGGGCGCCCACGGAATCTGCGCGGCGGGCGTCGAGAAACCGACGCTGACGCCCAGCATGTCCAGCCCTTCGCGCTTGAAGCCCTTGGCGAGTTCGATCGACTCGGCGAGCGTCTCCTCGTCGCGGCCGTCGTACTCGATCACACCAAAGCGCGCGGTCAGCGGCAAGTGCTCCGGCCAGACCTTGCGCACCGCGGCCAGCGTTTCCAGCAGGAAACGGCTGCGGTTTTCGAGGCTGCCGCCATAGGCGTCGTCGCGCTGGTTCGAATGCGTCGAGAAAAAGCTCTGGCCGAGATAGCCGTGCGCGAAATGCAGCTCGAGCCATTCGAAGCCCGCTTCGAGCGCGCGCTTCGCCGAGGCTACGAAGTCCTCGCGTACGCGCGCGATGTCGTCGAGCGTCATTGCCCTGGGCACCTTCGGCAGATGCGCGCCGAACGCAATCGCCGATGGCGCGATGGTCTGCCAGCCGCGCGCGTCACTATCGGCAATGTGGTCGTCCCCTTCCCACGGACGGTTCGCGCTAGCCTTGCGACCCGCGTGCGCAATCTGGATGCCGGGCACCGCGCCCGCCGCCTTGATCGCCGCGACGGTGGGCTTGAACGCCTCGGTCTGCGTGTCGTTCCACAGGCCCGCGCAAGCCGGCGTGATGCGCCCTTCGGGCGAAACCGCCGTCGCCTCGACGATCACGAGACCCGCGCCGCCGCGCGCGATCTGCGCGTAGTGGACGTGGTGCCAGTCGTTGATCACGCCGTCGACGGCCATGTACTGGCACATCGGCGGCACGGCGATGCGGTTGCGCAGGGACACGCCCTTGAGCTTGAACGGTTCGAGCAGTGCGGACATCTACGACTCCTTTCTGGGCACAGGTCGCGCCTCGCGCGGCGCCTGCGCCGGTTGGCAAAAACGGGATTTCCTTGCGGCAACACGCAGCCGGGCAGCCGCTGCGAGCGGCGCTCGCAGCGTTGCCTGAAGGAAAAGGAAACAGGAAAGAGACGTTCGCGGCGCGCCCGGCAGCGAAGCGCGCGAACGCGAACGATCAGGCGCGCTCAGGCACGACGAAGCGCCGCGAGCAAGGCCTCGGCAACCGGCTCGGACGACGCCGGGTTCTGCCCCGTGATGAGCAGGCCTGCGGTCGCAACGTGCGGCTGCCAGTCGGCGGCCTTCGAGTACTGGCCGCCGTTGGCTTTCAGCATGTCCTCGACGAGGAACGGCACGACGTCGGTCAACTGCACGGCCGCCTCTTCGTCGTTCGAAAAACCGGTGACCGACTTGCCGGCCACGAGCGGCTTGCCGTCCGCGCCCTTCACATGACGCAGCACGCCGGGCGCGTGACAGACCGCGGCGACGGGCTTGCCCGCGGCGATCGTCTTTTCGATCAATGCGATCGAGACGGGATCTTCGGCGAGATCCCAGAGCGGGCCATGGCCGCCCGGATAGAACACGGCGTCGAACGCACTCCCATCGACATCGGCGAGCCGTTTCGTATTGGCAAGCGCCGCTTGCGCCTCGGTGTCGGAGGCGAAACGCCGCGTCGCATCGGTCTGCGCGGAAGGATCGCTGCTCTTCGGGTCGAGCGGCGGCTGGCCGCCTTTGGGCGAAGCGAGCGTCAGCGCCACACCGGCGTCGCGCAGCGCGTAGTACGGCGCGGCGAACTCCTCGAGCCAGAAGCCCGTCTTCTTGCCCGTATTGCCGAGGTCCTCGTGCGAGGTCAAAACGATCAGTACCTTCATCGGCATTCCTTTATCGGTAAGGTTTGGACGCTTGCGCGTCCCCTGGGAACCAGTCTCATTGGCATGATCTGCATGCGCTATTAGACCGGTCGTCTAGATCATCGGCACAATGCGCGACAATCGCGCGCGGTTCACGCGCCGCGCCCGCCGCTGCTTTGCGTTCGATTAGTTGCCTGGAGGCAGGTTCAACAGGATTCGCGTGGTCGCCATGGCCGCATCGAGCGGCTTGCGGTCGCGGTGAATTTTTTCGAGCAGCGTCGCGCCCAGCCACAGTTCGTAAAGCGTCACCGCCATCGTCGCGGCGTCGTTCACGCTGACGAGCGAGCCGTCCGCGCGCCCTGCTTCGATGCACGCGGCAATGCGCGAGATCGTCGCGTCCGTGCCAAGTCGCAGCGCCTCGCGCATCGCCTCGGAAAGGTCGCTCACCTCGGCGCCCAGCTTCACCGCGAGACACTTGCCTACGGGATCGTCGGCGCACTGGATCATGCGCCAGTCGTCCCAGTAGCGCATCAGCTTCTCGGCCGCCGTGCCGGGCTGCCGCACGAGCAGATCGTCGAGGCGCTCCGCATATTCGGCGAAATATGACGTCAGCAACGCTTCGCCGAACGCCTCTTTCGAACCGAAATAGTGATAGAACGAACCCTTGGGCACACCGGCGGCCGCCAGGATCTCATTGAGACCGACTGCGGAAAAGCCCTTGCCCAGCAAGATGGGCATGGCGGTATCGAGGATGTGTTGCCGCACTTCGACGGCTGCCGCTGCATTCATGAGACGGCATGTTACAGAGGAATTAGACCAGTCGTCTAGTAATCTCCGATGCTGAGTAGTGGCATTGCAGTCCGCCCCCAATCACGGCAACCATCTGCGAGAGGCAACCCATGACGTCACGCACCCTGCTCTGTTACGGGGATTCCAATACGCACGGCACGAAGCCGGTCACCGTGCCCGGCGTGTCCGAGCGATTCGGCCCTGCCGACCGCTGGCCAGGCGTGCTGCGCGAGGCACTCGGGCCGGGCTGGACGATCATCGAGGAAGGCCTGCCCGCGCGCACCACGGTTCACGACGATCCCATCGAAGGCCGGCACAAGAACGGGCACGCCTACCTGCGTCCTTGCCTCGAAAGCCAGTTGCCGGTTGACGTGGTCGCGCTGATGCTCGGCACCAACGACCTCAAGATGCGCTTTTCCGTCACGCCGGCCGACATCGCGAACTCGGTCGACGTGCTGCTCGAAACGCTCGTCGCGTGCCGTGCGGGTCCGGGCGGCGCGACGCCGCACGTGCTGCTGATGGCGCCGGTGCCGATCGAAGAGATCGGTTTCCTCGGCGAGATCTTCACAGGCGGCACAGCGAAATCGCGCCTGCTTGCCCCGCTCTACGAGCGCGTGGCCGTGAAGTACGGCTCGGCGTTTCTCGATGCCGGCGAGTTCGCGACGGTCAGCCCCACCGACGGCATTCACTACGAAGCCTCACAACACCATCGGCTTGGCAAGGCCGTCGCGGAAGTCGTGCGCCAGCGCTTCGGCGCTTAGACGCGCAAGCAGGCGCAAAAAGAAAAAACGCCGCCGGCCCGAAGGCCTGGCGGCGCTTTCCTTCGCTTCACCTGAATAGCGAAGCGCGGGTCCAGCAACGATGAACGCTTAACGCGACATCATGTTCATCGTGACGTTGTGCATGACCCACAGCGTGCCGATCACGAGGATCAGCACCGTCAGCACGGTATAGCTGAATGCAGTCACGTTCCAGCGCTGGCTCGACGACGCATTCATGTGCAGGAAGAACACGAGGTGCACGACGATCTGCACGACCGCCAGGACGCCGAGGCCGATCAGCGCGGTTTCGCGCGCGAAGCCGCCGTGCAGCACGAGCCAGAACGAAGCGGCCGTGAGCACCACCGCCAGGACGAAACCGACCAGGTAGCTGCCTACGCTGCCGTGGCTTTCTTCTTCGTGGATGGAATGAGCACTCATTTAGATCACGCTCGCAAGATAAACAAAGGAGAACACGCAGATCCAGACGATGTCCAGGAAGTGCCAGAAGAGGCTCAGGCACGTCAGGCGGCGGATTTCGCGCTCGTCCAGCTTGGGAGCAACCGCGATCTGCACCATCAGGACGATCATCCAGATCATGCCGAACGTCACGTGAATACCGTGGGTGGCGACCAGCGTGAAGAACGACGAGAGGAACGCGCTGCGGCTCGGGCCCGCGCCTTCTTCGATCAGGTGCGCGAATTCATGCAGTTCGAAATACAGGAACGTCGCGCCGAGCAGGAACGTGACGGCCAGCCAGAACAGCACTTGACCCGTGCGCTTCTTGTGCGCGCCGATCATCGCGAAACCGTACGTGATGGACGACAGCAGCAGCACTGCCGTTTCCAGGGCCACGCCCGGAATGTCGAACAGGTCCTTGCCCGTCGGGCCGCCTGCGAACTGGTTCTGCATCACGGCGAACACTGCGAACAGCGAGCCGAACAGAATACAGTCCGTCATCAGGTACAGCCAGAAGCCGAACACGGAGTGTGACGGCGGGTGATCGTGGTGATCGTGCTCCGCGAGTGCGGCCGCACTTGTCTTCGTCAACATCAGTTGGCCTCCAGTGCTGCTTCAACCTTGCCACCGCGTTGCTTGTCAGCAAACGCCTTGACCAGTGCGCGATTGCGCGCTTCTTCGTCTGCCCGGACCTTGGCGGCCGGGATGTAATAGCCTTCGTTCTTCTGGAAGCTATAAGCGATGACCGTGCCGAGAATCCCGACGAAGCTGGCGATCGCGAGCCACCAGATGTGCCAGATACCTGCGAAGCCCAACGCGAGCGTGAAGATGCCGGTAAAGACACCTGCGCTGGTATTCGACGGCATGTGGATGTCCGTGTACTTCGTGTTCGCGACGTCCACGGTTTCGCGACCGGTTTCCTTCAGGTGCGCAAACTCGTCGAGCTCGCTCACGTGCGGAATGATTGCGAAGTTATACGACGGCGGCGGCGACGAGATCGACCATTCGAGCGTACGGCCACCCCACGGATCGCCCGTCAGGTCGCGGTTGCCCGGCAGGTTGCGGTCGCGGACCGAAACGTAGATCTGCAGCAGCTGGTGCGCGATGCCGATGGCCACGAGCACGGCGCCGACCCAGGCGGCGATCATCCACGGCTGCCATGCCGGATTGTCGTAGTGGTTCAGGCGGCGGGTTGCACCCATGAAGCCGAGCACATACAGCGGCGTGAACGCGAGCCAGAATCCCGTGAGCCAGAACCAGAACGCACGCTTGCCGATCTTTTCGTTGAGCTTGAAGCCGAACGCCTTCGGGAACCAGTAGTTCATGCCCGCGACGTAACCGAACAGCACGCCGCCGATGATCACGTTGTGGAAGTGCGCGATCAGGAACAGCGAGTTGTGCAGCACGAAGTCGGCGCCCGGGATTGCCAGCATCACGCCGGTCATACCGCCGATCGTGAACGTGACCATGAAGCCGATCGTCCACAGCATCGGTGCCGAGAATTCCACACGGCCGCGATAGATCGTGAACAGCCAGTTGAAGATCTTCACGCCCGTCGGGATCGCGATGATCATCGTCATGATGCCGAAGAACGCGTTGACGTCAGCGCCCGAACCCATCGTGAAGAAGTGGTGCAGCCACACGAGGAACGAGAGCACCATGATCGCGCACGATGCGTACACCATGGTCTTGTAGCCGAACAGCGGCTTCTTTGCGTACGTCGCGACGATTTCCGAGAAGATACCGAACGCCGGCAGGACCAGGATGTACACCTCGGGGTGACCCCATGCCCAGATCAGGTTCAGGTACAGCATGACGTTGCCGCCGCCGTCGTTCGTGAAGAAGTGCGTGCCGATGTAGCGATCGAGGCCGAGCAGCGCGAGCGTCACGGTCAGGATCGGGAACGCGGCCATGATCAGCACGTTCGCGCACAGCGCCGTCCACGTGAACACCGGCATCTTCATCATCGTCATGCCCGGAGCGCGCATCTTGATGATCGTGACGAAGAAGTTCACGCCGGTCAGCAGCGTACCCACGCCCGAAATCTGCAGTGCCCACAGGTAATAGTCGACGCCGACGCCCGGACTGTACGCCAGCTCCGAGAGCGGCGGATACGCGAGCCAGCCCGTCATCGCGAACTCACCGACGACGAGCGAGATCATCATCAGCGCCGCGCCGACGGCCGTCATCCAGAACGACAGGTTGTTCAGGAACGGGAACGCAACGTCACGCGCGCCGATCTGCAGCGGCACGATGATGTTGAACAGGCCCACCATGAAAGCCATCGCCATGAAGAAGATCATGATCACGCCGTGTGCCGTGAAGATCTGGTCATAGTGATGCGGCGGCAGATAGCCCGGCGCGTTGTACGCGAGTGCGAGCTGGGTGCGCATCATGATCGCGTCGGCGAAGCCGCGCAGCAGCATGACGAGCGCGAGGATGATGTACATCACGCCCAGACGCTTGTGGTCGACGCTCGTCAGCCACTCCGTCCAGAGATATTTCCACTTACCCAGGTAAGTGATCGCGCCGAGCAGGGCTGCCCCGCCCAGCGCCATGGCGAGCGCCGTGACCACGATAATTGGCTCGTGGTACGGAATCGCATCCAGTGTAAGTTTTCCGAACATGCCTTTACCCCTTGGTCACGCACGACGGGTCACTGAAATTCGTGACGTGGCCGTTGTTGTACTTCGCGATGATGTTGTTGAAGAGCTTCGGGTCGACCGTCGAGAAGTATTCAACCGGAGCCTTCTCGCTCGGCTTGGCGACCGTCGCGTACTGATCCATGGAAAGCTGCGTCTGCGAAGCCTTCACCTTCTGGACCCACGCGTCGAAGTCTTGCTGGCTCGTGGCGAGGGTGCGGAACTTCATGTCCGAGAAGCCCTTGCCGCTGAAGTTCGCCGAGAGGCCGGCGTAGTCGCCAGCGTGGTCGGCGATCAGGTGCAGACGCGTCTGCATGCCAGCCATCGCGTAGACCTGCGTGCCAAGCTGCGGGATGAAGAACGAGTTCATCACCGAGTCCGACGTGATGCTGAAATTCACCGGCGTGCCAACGGGCACGGCCAGCTGGTTCACCGTCGCGATGCCGAGATCGGGGTAGATGAAGAGCCACTTCCAGTCGAGCGCGACCACTTCGACGTTGATCGGCTTGACGTTCGATTCGAGCGGCTTGTAGGGGTCGAGCTCGTGCGTGGTGTTCCACGTGAGCACGCCGAGGAACAGAATGATCAGCGTCGGGATGGTCCAGACGACGACTTCGATCGCCGTCGAGTGCGACCACTTCGGCGCATAGGTGGCGCTACGGTTCGACGCCCGATAGTGGAACGCGAACCACAGCGTCAGGACGATCACGGGGATCACAACAATCAGCATGGCCCAGGTGGAAGTCGCGATCAGCGACTTTTCCGCCACGCCCACACTTCCTTTGGGGTCGAGGAGCTCCATGTTGCATCCGGAAAGACACAAGGCCAATCCGGCGCTTACGGGAAGCAGTAACCTTTGAAAGGTCGTTCTTTTCATCACGTTTGCCTGAATTTCATTCATTGAATAGTTCCGGACACATCCCCTGACATCCGACAAAGGAAGCGCGTCCGCATCATACAGCCGCTTTGATATTTCGCAATCAATGAATGTGGAAAATGACCTTTGTCAAAAGCAGATCGAGACACTTTGCCGCATGTGTTCGCGAGGTTTGTCGCGCCTCGGAAACACACGCACATCGCGCCCCACTCTGCTCTTGACAGCGGCCCGCCGCGGCTACTTCTCGAATTTCAAAATTCGAAAACCCTTCCACGCAGCAGCGCGCCGTACCGCCTTGGGGCGGTACGGCGCGCTGGTTGCGTTGTCAATCTTCTTTGATCAAGTCGGCGAGTGCGGCTGCGCGGCACGAACGTCCGTGCCCGCGCGCACTGCGTCAGCAGGCGCCGCATCGTCGACAGGTTGCTTGCTGCGGCCGGCCTGGGTGACGAGGTTCGCCGCCGAGAGCTCGATCGCGTCGGTCATCGGCTTCGGATAGAGGCCGATTGCCAGCACGAACGCTGCGAGCGAAGCGAAGATCAGCGTTTCGCGGCGGCCGATGTCGGCCAGCTTTGCCACGCCCTTGTTCGCCACAGCGCCAAAGATCACGCGCTTGTACATCCACAGGGTGTACGCAGCGCTCAGAATGACGGTCGTCGCGGCGATCGCGCCGACCCAGAAGTTCACGCGGATCGCGCCCATGATGACCATGAACTCGCCCACGAAGCCCGACGTGCCCGGCAGGCCGAGGTTGGCCATGCAGAACAGCATCATGAACGCCGCGTAGCGCGGCATCACGTTGACGACACCGCCATAGGCCGAGATCGTGCGCGTCTTCGTGCGGTCGAACAGCACGCCGATCGAGAGCAGCATCGCGCCCGAGACGAAGCCGTACGAGATCATCTGGACGATCGCGCCCTCGGTGCCGATCTGGTTGAAGAGGAAGAGGCCCAGCGTGACGAGGCCCATGTGGGCGACCGTCGAGTACGCGAGCAGCTTGGTCATGTCGGTCTGCGCGAGCGCGAGCAGGCTCGAATAGACCACGGCCACGAGCGAGAGCGTGATGATCGCCGGGGCGAAGAAGTGCGCGGCGTCGGGCGTGATCGGCAGCGTGAAGCGCAGGAAGCCGTAGCCGCCCAGCTTCAGCATGGCCAGCATGACGGTGGCGCCGGTCGGCGCTTCGAGGTGGACGTCGGGCAGCCAGGTATGGAACGGCCACATCGGCACCTTCACGGCGAAGGCCGCGAAGAAACCGATGAACACGAGAATCTGCGGAATGAAGCCGAGCGTGAGGCCGTGCCACGCGGACATGTCGAACGTGTGCGACTGGCTGTAGAGGTACAGCATCGACACCAGCATCAGCAGCGAGCCGGCGAGCGAGAAGAAGAAGAACTTGACCGCGGCGTAAGTGCGGCGGGCATTGCCCCACGCGCCGATCAGCAGGTATAGCGGAATCAGCGTGGCTTCGAAGAACACGAAGAACAGCATGCCGTCGGTCGCCGCGAACGTGCCGACCATCAGACCCGAAAGAATCAGGAACGCGCCGAAGTACTGGGCGACGCGCACCGTGATGGACTCCCACGACGCGACCACGATCACGAGCGTCGTGAACGCGGTGAGCACCACGAGCCACATCGAAATGCCGTCGACACCGAGTCGCCACGCCACGCCGAACTCAGGCAGCCATTCGCGGAACTCGACGAACTGCATGCCGGCCTGATGGTTGTCGAAGCCGGAGATGAGCGGGAGGGTCAGCAGCAGACCGACGACGGCGCCAATGAGCGACAGCCAGCGGGCACGCTGCGGATGACGATCCGACCCGAGGCGCAGCACGGCCACGCCGAACAGGATGGGAATCCAGATCGCCAGACTCAGGAATGGAACGGATTGCATTTCAACAGGACCTCAAAAATGCGGAGCAAATGGCTTCCACGGCGCACGATCAGGTGCGCAAGCAACTTGAAAGATTGACGCGGGGTGAAAATCGAACCTGGCTGGCTGTAATGTATTTGTCAGCTATGAGGCGAAATGCAACACACGTTCAAGGGTTAACGAGGGTAAACGGAATACGGAAGTTTTGCAGCGCAACAACACGGGCCGGATCGAAGACTGACACAAGTCATTGTTTTTATTTCAAAACGCACCAGGAGAAAAAACAACACACGGGCTGCTACAGCCGATTTTTGATCGCATCAACAGCGCTTTTCCCATTTGGGGCGCCATGACGCGCGGCAGGCTGTCACGCTGCGCGGCCCGAATAATACCTTACTTGTTTCTTTCGGTTCAATGACTTATGCATTGAAATGTGGCCTGTCGCGTAGGCCACGGCGCGCGCCCACGCCCCTCGCGCGACGCAAAAAAAACCCGGCCCTCATGGGGCCGGGGTCAACTCTCACGTCGCGCCAGACGACTGGAACACGCACGGCCGGGACTTTAGCGTCTTGTGTCCCCTTCATTAAGTCCTTTGGCTGGAAGAGTGCTTTCCTTGCTGCGCGAAGGCGAGATCCGCTCGCGCAGATAACGCCGCGCCGCGCGCGCCATCTTCGGGTATTGCTCGCCGGGCACGGCAAACAACACGAGCGCGCAAAGCGCGAGCACGCCGCAAAAAACAAACGTGCCGCGATAACCGAACGCCTGCACGAGCAGGCCCGAGAGCACCCCGGACAGGATCGAACCGAGCCGCGCCGCGTTGAAAAAAAGCGCCGTCGCCCGCCCCGGCGATGCGGGCATCAGGTCCTGCACGAAGGTCATGCCGAGACACGAGGTGACGGCCACCACGAACGCGTTGAGGATCTGCATCGGAATCAGCGCGTGAACCCCGGGCGCCAGTGACATCGAGACGAAGTAGACCGCATGCACCACGGCGCACGCGGCCAGCCACCATTGCTTGTCGAGCATGGAAGCGCGCGCGCCGAGCGCGAGCATCATCGGTATCTCCATGAACGCGCCGAGGCCGAGCATGATCGAAACGTCGATGCTCGTGCCTTGCAGGCCGTGAACGATGAAGAGCGGCAGCACGATCATCGTCGCGTTGGCGGCGAGACCGATGAGTGTCAGCGCAACGATCGCGCGCATGATGTCTTTCTGCGAGCCCTCCGCTGCGGGCGCTCGCGCCGCCTTCGCCTTCGCCGCCGCCGCATTCGCAGGCCCCGCGAGCGATGCCCGATCGCGCGGCGCGCCCGGCTGCACCTCGGCCTGGGTGAGCGGCTGGCCCTCGTACTGCGCCGCGCGCTCCTCGCCCCTCTGCTGCGCGACGTCGCCGGCGCTCGGGCGCGCCATCAAATGCTGGGTGGCGTGCTCGTCGGAGCGCGGCTCGCGCATGCGCCAGACGATGGTGCCGCACGCCGCGAAGCTCGCCGCCGCGAACAGGAAGAGCCCATAGAAGCCCGTGGCCGCGAGCACGAGCGCGCCGACCGCAGGCCCGAACACCCACGCCGCGGAAAGGATGGTGCGCAAGGTCGCGCTCGCGAAGGTGCGCTCCGCGTCGTCGCGCGCGGGCAGCGCCGCGCGGCTGAACGAGAACACGAGCGACATCGCGCATCCGCCCGCGCCGATGAACGCGATGCCAACGAGAAGCAGCCACCGGTAGTCGCGCACCACACACAGGCTCAGATAGCCGAGCGTCGCGGCGCACAGCGAGACGAGCAGCAGCGTGCGGTGCTTGCCGGTGGCGTCGCTC
This sequence comes from Paraburkholderia sp. JHI2823, assembly GCF_038900695.1. Lineage (NCBI taxonomy): Bacteria > Pseudomonadati > Pseudomonadota > Betaproteobacteria > Burkholderiales > Burkholderiaceae > Paraburkholderia > Paraburkholderia sp. JHI2823. The sequence continues at coordinate 63,519 of NZ_JAYMRY010000010.1, forward strand.
CAGCGCCCCGCCGCGGTGCTCGCAATCACGCCGCTCGTGGCAATGGCGGTCATGAACACGCCGAGCCGGAACGGCGTCATGCCGGCGCGCTCGACGCCGAAGAGCGAAAGGTAAGGCGCGGTGAAGGACATCGCCACGCCGAGCATGAGAGTCGCGCCGGCGAGCGGCAGGAAGCCAGGAATACGCAGAAGACCGGCGAAGCGCGAGTTTTTGAGCACGGCGCAGCGGGGAGTGGCGAGAGGTGAGTTGCCCGCGCACGCGAGGTCACGCGACGGTCATATCGACGGAGATTATCGGGCCGAACTTCCGCCCTCTGCAAGGTTGACTCCGCCACGATCAACATCTGGGCGCGATATCCACAGCTTTGGTGGACAGCCTTGTGCGTAACCGCGGGACGGTCACACCAAGTCCTTGATGCGACTGGGAATATGCGCAGCGTTGCCGATTGTTGCAGCGAGGGCGCTCCGCAGAACAAACGCGTGCGCGGTTTTCCACAGATTTGGTGGGTAGCTCTGTTGGCAACTTCTGGACAGCTGGACCAAGTCCCTGATTGGAAAGAGGAAGCGGGCAAACGTTACACAAGATGCAGTTCGCCCGCGCGGCGAAGTTGTCCACAGATTTCGGGGAAAAACCTGTTGATAACCGCCTGGCGATTGCGCCAACTCATTGATCGGATGGAGAGTTCGTCGCTTGTGTCGCCGTTGCATCAATTTGCGTTTCAGATGGGCACCGGAAGGCGCCGCCGATGTTTTCAATCGCCGGCGCCTTCCTCGCCCGCAAACGTTCACGCAAGGTCGAGCGCTGCCGTGAGATCGCCGGGCGGCATCTGGTCTCGCGACAGGAACGCCCGGTCGCGTGCCGCCACGCCGTCGAGCGGCGCGAGGCCGTGCACACGGCTGATGAAGCGCAGGATCGAAACGGTGTCGTAGAACGTGTGATCGACGTAGCCCTTCTTCGCGAACGGCGCGATCACGAGCGCCGGAACGCGCGAGCCCGGGCCCCAGCGGTCGCCCACGGGCGGGGCGACGGGATCCCACCAGCCGCCGTTCTCGTCGTGCGTCACCACGATCATCGTGCCGGCCCACTGCGGACCGCGCTGGATATGCTCGATCACGTTCGCGATGTGGCGATCGCCCGATTCGACGTCGGCATAACCGGCGTGCATGTTCAGGGTGCCCTGCGGCTTGTAGAACGTGACGGCGGGCAGCCGGCCCGCATCGATGTCGGCGAGCAGACGGTTCGTGGCCGGATCGTCGCCGAGGCCCGCGTCGCGCAGCCGGCGTGCCCGTTCTGCCGTGCCCGGCGCGAAGTTGGCAAAGTAGTTGAAGGGCTGATGGTGATACTGGAAGTCGGGCCTCGAACCCATGTCGGGATGATCGAGGGCGTACTGCCACGCGCCGCTGTACCACGCCCAGTCGACGCCCTTCGCCGAGAGCCGGTCGCCGATCGTCGCGTAGGTCTGCGGGCGCAGCACACGCGGATTGGACGGATCGGCGAGCGACGGGTTGCCGTCCTCCGAGGGGCGCACGTTGCTCGGCTGATAAGGCGGCGCCATCGTGTTGACGGCATAGCCGTCGGGCGTGAAGAGGCCGTCGTTCACGAACTTCGGCGCACCGTCGAGCGCCGAGTCAGGCGAGTTCGGCGCGACCTTCAGGCGCGTGCCGGTGGGATCGTCGCCCTCCACGACCGAAGCGAGATGCTTCGCCGCGCTCGTCTGGATATCCGCGTACCGCGGCACCTGGGCCGAGATCAGGAAGATGTGGTTCAGCCAGGAGCCGCCAAACGCGCCCATGAAGAAGTTATCGCAGAGCGTGTACTGCGTCGCGATATTCCAGAGCCGCAGCGTCTGCGCCGAATTCTCGTAATAGCCCATGACGAGGCCGCCCGAGTCGCCCCACGCGGCGAACTGGTCGTTGCGGCCCGCGTTGATCTGCATCTGGTTCTGATAGAAACGATGGACGAGATCGCGCGTGATGATGCCGTTCGGCAACGGTTTGCCATGCGCGTCGGCGATGCGGAACGGCTGGTTCGGAAGACCGGTGATGTCTTGCTCGGCAATCATGTAACGCTTGCCGTGCAGTTCCTGCGCCTGGGGCACGAGGCCGCCCCAGATCTTCGGCAGCTGCGGCAACGGCGTCTTGCCGTCGCGATCGAGCTGCACGTAGCGCTCGGCGTTCACGCTGGCGAGCGGCGTCTGCACACCGGGATAGTTGCCGTACAGATTGACGAAGCTGCGATTCTCCGCGTAGATCACGACGATCTGGCGGACCTGGTCGCGCAGCGCGGCATCGACGCGCGTGTCGGCGGCGCTGCGCGGCATGCTCGCCGCGCTCTGCGCCGGCGTCTCGCAGCCGCCGAGCGCGAGCCCCACGCCGACCGCGGCAAGCCCACCGAGCACCCGGCGACGCGCGGGATCATCGGGGCCACAGGACACGGAATCGTCATCGGGGCGCCCGTGCTTCGGGTCATCGTTCTGCTTCATCAGCCTGCCTCCTCTGTCGGGGGGAACGCGCGCCAGTGCGCGATGCACCGAGCATCTACGCAGGAGGATACCGGTTCCCCACCCGGCGAGGCAGAAAGGACGTTTGCAAGCGCTGCGCCGGCCGCGCGCTAGCCGTCGCGCGGCACGCGCGGCGCGGCGTGCGGCATCAGCACCGCGGCGTCCGGCTGGGCTTGCGCGAGCGTCTGCGCGGGGCGCGGCTCCGGCACATTGCCCTCGTGCGCGGCGCGCGGCGCAATGGGCAGCGTCGCGCGTTCGTGGCGCGGCACGTCGCCTTCGTCGGTCCAGAGCGGATCGGGTATCTCGCCGAACACCTGGCGTAGCCGCGCGCCCCAAGTCGAATGAATCATCTCGAAGTACGCGTTCGACTGGTCGAGCGACGCGTAGCGCGTGACGCGCAGCGCATCGCGCTCATACACGAGCAGATCGAGCGGCAGGCCGACCGAGAGGTTCGAGCGCAGCGTCGAGTCCATGGAGATGAGCGCGCACTTCGCGGCCTCGTCGAGCGGCGTGCGCGGCGTGAGGACGCGGTCGATGATCGGCTTGCCGTACTTCGATTCGCCGATCTGGAAATACGGATTGACGCTCGACGTCTCGATGAAATTGCCGGCCGCGTAGATCTGGAAGAGCCGCATCGGGTGGCTGCCGATCTGGCCGCCGAGGATGAAGCTGCAGTTGAAATCGACGTTGAAGGTCTTGAGCGCTTCCGCGTCGCGCCGATGCACTTCGCGCACCGCTTCGCCCACCACGCGCGCGGCCTCGACCATCGTAGGCGCATTCCAGAGCGTGGTGCGCGCCGCGTCCTGCGGCTCGGTTAGCACCTGCAGCGTGGCCTGCGTGATGGCCAGATTGCCCGCGACGAGCAGCACCAGCACGCGCTCGCCGGGCTCCTCGAACACCGCCATCTTGCGCGATGTGCTGATGTGATCGACACCCGCGTTCGTGCGCGTATCCGCAAGGAATACGAGTCCCTCCTCCACCCCCATTGCCACACAGTACGTCATGCGCCTCCTTCCTTTTTCTTTGCCATCCCGGGAAAGCTATTGCTGCGACTGCTGCGCGCTCACGTGCACGCTGACATCGAGCGACTCCCCTGCCCCGCCGATACGGCGGCCACGAACCGGCGCGGCCGCTTCGTAGTCGCGGCCCACGGCGATGCGGCAGTACTTCTCGCTTGCGAAGCACGCGTGCGTGACGTCCACGGTGACCCAGCCGTTGTCGAGCCATACGTCGACCCACGCGTGGCTCGCCATGTCCGGAACGTCGCCGGGGTCGATATAGCCGCTCACGTAGCGCGCCGGCACGCCGCGCGCGCGGCACACCGCCAGCATCACATGCGCATGATCCTGGCACACGCCACGACCCAGCGCCAGCGCGTCCGCCGCGGTGTGCGTCACGTCCGTGACGCCGGGTTCGTAGCGCACGCGCTCCACGATGCGCGCCGCCGCCTGGAGAATGGCCGCCGAATCGTCCAGCGGCGGCAGGCTGTGCGCGAAATCCGCGAGCGCCTCGTCCGCTTCCGTGAGCCGCGTGGGCGAGGTGAAATGATGCATCGGCACGGGGCCCTCGCCTTCGGGCAGGCGGCCATCGGGCAGCGCCACGGTTTCCACTTCGCCGCGCACGCGCAAGCGAATTTCCGTATGTGGACGCGTGAGCACCAAGGTCATCAGCGCGTTGCCGTAGGCATCGCGGCCCGCATCCAGCTTGCCCGGCGCCTCGACCTGCCACTGCGTGACGATCTGCGTGGGCGTGGTGAGCGGCGAAAGCCGCAATTGCTGGATGGAATAATGCACGGGCGCTTCGTAGCGGTACACCGTGTCGTGCCGGATTGCGAGCTGCATGACGTGACCTCTCCATCTAGACGATTGGGATATCGAACAGCGCGGGATCGTTAGCCTACCGGCAACATCAGATAGGTGCGTGCGACCTGGTTGCCCAGCTCGTATACGCGCGCGAGAAACTGCGTGAGAAACGTATGCACGCCCATCGAAAAGATCTGCCGCAGATCGGCATAAAGCAGTTCAGCGCGCAGCTTGCCCGCGGTGCGCTCGACTTCGCGCGAAGTCCCGGTGCGCAGCATTGCGAGATTGGTGCATACGCCGTCCAGCGAGGCCAGCAGCGAGCGCGGCATTTGCTGGTTGAGAATCAGCAGCTCCACCACGCGCGCTGGCGTCACCACGTCGCGATAGACCTTGCGATAGATTTCGAGCGCCGAGACCGAGCTGAGAATCGAGGTCCAGTAATAGAAGTCCTCGAGCTGCCGCGCGGCCGAGCGCGAGTCGGCGTTCTCCACTTCGACGAAGCGCACGTCGAGAATGCGCGCCGTATTGTCCGCGCGTTCGAGGAACGTGCCGAGCTGCGTGAAGAACAGCGCGTCGTCCTGCAATGCCGTGCCGAGGCGCACCCCGCGCGACAGATGCGAGCGGAACTTGACCCACTCGAACAACGCATCGGGATGGGATTCCAGCTCGCCTTCGCGCAGACGCTCGACGAATTGCAGCCAGGTGTCGTTGACCGTTTCCCACCACTCCGTCGTGAGCGTGCCGCGCACGGCGCGCGCATTCTCGCGTGTCGCGTGCAGGCACGAATAGATGCTCGACGGATTCGTTGGGTCCGCAACGAGAAACTTGAGCACGTTGCTGCTCGTCGTTTCCTCGTGGCGGGCGTCGAAGGCGGGCTCCAGTTCGGAGATGCGCAGCATCGCGCGATGGGTGCGCGCCTCGGCGTTCGCGCTGCCCGGCAGCAGCAGCGCCTTCATGTTGATGTCCAGCATGCGCGCGGTGTTCTCCGCGCGTTCCATGTAGCGGGCCATCCAGAACAGATGATCGGCGGTACGGCTCAGCATGTTCGAACCTCGTTTTTAGCGTGCGGATTGGCCTGTGAAATCATTCGAGTACCCACGTGTCCTTGGTCCCGCCGCCCTGCGACGAGTTGACGACGAGCGAGCCCTCCTTGAGCGCGACGCGCGTGAGACCGCCCGCCGCCATCTGGATCGTCTTGCCGGAGAGGACGAAGGGCCGCAGGTCGATATGGCGCGGCGCGATGCCCGCTTCGACGAAGGTCGGGCAAGCCGAGAGCGACAGCGTGGGCTGCGCGATGTAGTTGCCGGGCCGCGCGACGAGGCGCGCGCGAAACGCCTCGATCTCCTCGCGTGTGGAAGCGGGACCGACCAGCATGCCGTAGCCGCCCGCGCCGTGCACCTCTTTCACGACGAGATCGGGGAGATGCTCGAGCGTCCAGGCGAGATCGTCGGGGCGGCGGCATTGCCACGTCGGCACGTTTTTCAGGATCGGCTTTTCGCCGAGATAGAAGTTGATCATGTCGGGCACGTACGGATAGATCGATTTGTCGTCGGCCACGCCGGTGCCCATGGCGTTCGCGAGCGCGACGCGGCCCGCGCGGTAAGCCGTGAGCAGCCCCGGCACGCCGAGCGCGGAATCGGCGCGAAACGCGAGCGGATCGAGAAAATCGTCGTCCACGCGCCGGTAGATCACGTCTACGCGCCGCGGCCCTTGCGTCGTGCGCATGAATACATAGTTATCCTCTACGAACAGATCCTTGCCCTCCACCAGTTCGACGCCCATCTGCTGCGCGAGGAACGTATGCTCGAAATACGCGGAGTTGTACATGCCGGGCGTAAGCACCACGACGGTCGGATCATCGGCGCCGTCGGGCGCCACCGAGCGCAGCGTATCGAGCAGCAGGTCGGGATAGTGCGCAACGGGCGCCACCTTGTGCTGGACGAACAGTTCGGGAAAGAGCCGCATCATCATCTTGCGGTTCTCGAGCATGTACGAGACGCCCGACGGCACCCGCAAATTGTCCTCGAGCACATAGAACGCGCCGTCGCGCCCGTCGCGCACGATGTCGATGCCCGCGATATGCGCGTACACGCCCAGCGGCAGGTCGATCCCCTGCATCTCGGGCCGGTACTGCGCATTCGTGTAGACCTGCTCGGCGGGAATCACGCCCGCGCGCACGATGTTGCGATCGTGATAGACGTCGTGAAGGAACAGGTTCAGCGCCTGCACGCGCTGACGCAGTCCGCGCTCGAGCAATTCCCATTCGTCGGCGGGAATGATGCGCGGAATGAGGTCGAAGGGAATCAGCCGCTCGGTGCCGGAGAGGTCGCCATTCACCGCGAACGTGATGCCGACCCGCCTGAACAGCAGGTCCGCCTCGGCGCGCTTGTGCGCCATCGTCTCGCCAGTCTGCCTCTCCAGCCAGTGCTGGAAGCGTTCGTAGTGCGGGCGCACCGCGCCCTCGTCGCGCATCTCGTCATGGACTTGCATCGGTTCGTTCTCGGGCGTTTAGGCAACTGCATGCAGCGACATCCAGCGTTTCGTCACATGTTTGCGACGGGAGACGTTGGGGTACTGCAAAAAAGCAAGTGATATGCCATCGCGGGCAGCGCGTCGAATGCGCTCAATTGGTGCAACAGGTGCAGGATCCGTGGCCTCGAAACGGGGCACGCAGTGGCGGCACGGAATGCCCGCGTCAAGATGGTGCAGGCCCCCGACGCGGCATGGCATATGCAGACATAGGGGCTTCTCGATGGAAAGAGCGCTTCCGATGAACGAAGCTGCCGACGCGCGTCGATGTCTCATGCGGACCAGGGTGGCACAAAGGCACTGTGCAGCTGCGCTCATGCTCGTGCTCGCCGCGTGCGCGAGCCCGCAAGATCCCTTGCCCACGGCGATCGAGCCGATGACCGGTGGCCCGGCGAGCACATCTGTCGCCGTAGTTCAGCGCGATTGGCACACCGACATCTGCCTGCGCATGGGCGACGCCGATCCATGGGTCGCCTCGCTCGCACGCGGTTTCGAGGGCGCGGCGATGCTCTGCTTCGGCTTCGGGGAAAGACAGTTCGTGGTGGAACGCCGCCACGATCCGCTGACGATGATGGGCGCACTCTTGCCCAGCAAGGCGGCCGTGCTGATGACCGTCCTGCGCGCGTCCCCGCAGGACGCGTTTGGCGCCCCGAACGTCGTGGAAGTGCCCGTCGACAGCGGTGGTCTCGCCGGCCTCCAGCGATATCTGCGCGCGTCGTTCGAAACCGACGCGTCAGGCGCGACGCAAATCCTCGCAAACGGGCCCTATGCGGGCAGCGTCTATTTCGCGGCGTCCGGAACTTACGACGCCTTTCACACCTGCAACACGTGGACCGCGCGAGCATTGCGCTCCGCGGGCCTCACGGAGGCCCAGGACGTGCTGTTTGCCGGCAGCCTGATGCGTGAAGTCCGCGCCGCACTGAAAGCGACCGGACAACACGACGCGCAACGCAACCGCCGGCGAATGACTCAGCAAGGCGCGACGCAGCTCGTACCCGGCGGCGGCGGCGCGACGGCCGCGGCGGGCGGGGGGCTCGACTGCGGCACGACGACAGTCTCTCTGGGCGGGGGATTCGGATCGCTGCTGCTGAACGAAAGACAACCCGAAAAAGCGAACGGCAGTAGAAAAGCGAAAACGCTGAATCGAAGCATGAGACTCTCCCTGACCGGCTAAAAGGCCATCGCCGCGCGCATGGCGCGGCCCTGAGGACCAAAGGCCCTATACGCCCAGGGAGCAATTGGAGTGCCACGGAAATCAGATCATTGGGAAGCCCTGCTCTCGCGGCTGCGCGCCGCAGCCAGCCCGGCCCGTTTCTGCACGCCCCACTTGCGCCGCCCGAGCAGGAAATGGAGCCACCCGAGCGCCGCGCCACTGTGGCGCATCAGCTGGAAAGAGAACGGCTCGAAGATAGCGGCGAGCAATGCCATGCCGAAGCTCGAGTGCGTGCGATCTCCGCTCCAGCGGCGGTAAAGATGGACGGAGTACAAATGAAACGCGAGGTCGATCGCGATCTTGCCGACGATCACGCCGAGTACCGGCAACACGATCGTAAAGCGCCCGTCGAACAGGAATCCGATCAGCAGTGCGAACGCCGTCAGCCCATAAATGGGTTGCACGGTGTCGAACGCCTTGACGGGCAGCATCATGAGGCCGAGCTTCCCATACCGGCGATTGCCCGTCATGTCGCGATACCAGTATTGCGTTTGCAGGAAGCCCGCGAACCAGCGGCGGCGCTGGCGCAGAAAGCTCGCGAGCGTACCCGGCGCGTCGGTGCGCGCGCGGGCCGCGCCGAGCACGCGCACGTCCCAGCCCAGCCCCTCGCGCGCCGAATACCGGCGCAGACGGTGAATCAGTTCGTAGTCCTCGACAAGACAATTGGCATCGAAGCCGCCCACGGCCATCACTGCGTCGCGGCGAAAACCCGCGAACGCGCCGGAGACGAGCAATAGACTGTCGGCGCGCATCCATGCGAAGCGCGAGATGAAATTGCGGATGTACTCGTAGGTCTGGAACCACTGAAAGAAACGACCGCTCAACGTATGGTCGCAAACCGGCGTGAGCAGCCCCGCCGCCGCAACCAGTTCGCGCTGGCGGCCGAACGCGCCCGCCATCGCCGCACAGGCGTCGGGTTCGAGCAGCGTATCGGCGTCCACGGTCATGACCGTTTCCGTTGCGAGCGCAAGCAAGGCGGCGTTGAGTGCGCGCGCCTTGCCGCCGTGCGCGAGCCTCAGCCAGCGCAGATTCGGATACTGCGGCGAAGGCGCGCTCAACTGCCCAACGCCTGGATCGGCGAGGCCATAGCGTTGCGCGAGCAGCGCGGCCGTGCCGTCGGTCGAGCCGTCGTCGGCGATCACGATCTGCTGCGGTGCGCGGGTCTGGGCGAACAGCGCGTCGAGGGTAATCGGCAGTACCGCCGCTTCGTTGTGGGCGGCCACGATCACGCCGAGGGTCGGCAGCCTTGCTTCGCTCGCCGCGGCGCTTTCGGCCGCGCGCGAAGGTGCGAGCAGCACCCGCGCCTTCCACGCGACGAACAGCAGCAACACGGTGTCGTAGACGACATAGGCAATGCCCGTCGACCACGCGACCACGCCCTGCAGGAAGAACGCGCGCGCGAACAGCACGAACCAGAGCACCATGACGCTGGAGTGAATCGCGATGCTCGCGAAAGGCGTGGGAGGCGGCACGAGGCGCGGCGACGTGCGGGCCAGCGCCTCATCGAGCGTGTTGTTCAAGTCGTACCTTTACGTGTTGCTCACGGCATCATCCGGCGCAGCACCGAATGACGATCGACCCATTGATGCTTGAGCGCGCCCGCGATGTGCAGCGCGAGCACGCCATAGAGCGCATAGCTGCATGCCGTATGCAGCGCGCCGAACTGGCTGTGCAACTGCTCCTTCGTGGCCGCATCGAGATTCATGATGAAGCCGATGCGCGGCCATGGCACGAGGCCATAGAGATACATCGGATGCGAGGCGGCGGCGACCCAGGCGGAGTCGTGCAGCCAGCCCGAAAGCGGCATCGCGAAGATCAGCACGTAGAGCACGACGTGCGCGGCATGGGCCGCCGCGCGCTCCCAGCTGGGGAATTCGGCGGGCAGTGGCGGCGGCCGGTGCGTGAGACGCCACAGGACGCGAACAATGGCGAGGCCGAGCACGGTTATGCCAATCGACTTGTGCGTGTCGATCACGAAGCGGATGGCGGTGTCCGAAAGCGAGCCGTCGGGCATCAACGCGACGGTCAGGCCAAGGGCGACGTTCGCGAGAATCAGCAGCGCGATCGTCCAGTGCAGTAGCACTGCTACACGCGAGTACTTTTGCGCGCCGGCGGCGGCATCGGCAAAAGCGGATTCGGCTGAAAGGGAAGTTTTCACGTGAGCTCGACCGTTGCGGATCAGTTGGGATAACGCACGGCGCGGCGGTTATATTCCCGCTGGGCGCCGCAAGCCGGCGGGCTTGCGCAACGCTTCCCACCCAGCGACTCGCGCATTATGCCCGCTCGTTCCTGACGCTGCAGAATCCGCCAGATGGCGGTTCTGCCAGTTAGTCCGCAGGCGGCTCACGTGCAATGGCCTTCACATTGCCGGGCGCAAAAAAACCGGAGCGGTTTCTCAGGACCGTTCCGGTTCTTTCGCGGCGCGGCGCACTACTGCGCGGCCGCTGCGCCATCGCGGGTTCGGCGGCTTACTTGCCGCTGCCCGCCTGCTTTTCGATCTGCGCGCCCACGTCGGAGTCGATCTTCTTCCAGTACTCGAACACGCGCTCGCGCACGGGACTGCGCACGTCGTTCAGGCTCGCCACCACCTGCTGGATGAGCGACTCACGCTGCCTGTCGTTGAATACGTTGCGCACCAGCGCACCCGCCTGGCCGAAATCGTCGTCTTCTGCATGCAGCGTGTAGGCGCTGCGCACCATGTCGCCATCGGCTTCCCAGCCGTCGTCGGCGGGGCCGGTCGTGTCCGCCCACGGGCGCCCGAAGCTGTTCGGCGCATAGGTCGGCGCATTGCCGGTATGTTCGTAGGCCATGTTGCCGTCGAACTGGTAAGTCTGCACCGGCACCTTCGGACGGTTCACTGGCAGTTGATTGAAGTTCGTGCCGATGCGCGCGCGCTGCGCATCGTTATAGGCGAACGCGCGGCCCAGCAGCATCTTGTCCGGCGAGAGGCCGATGCCCGGCACCGTATTGCCCGGCGAGAACGCGGCCTGTTCTATCTGCGCGAAGAAGTTCTCCGGATTGCGGTTGAGCGTCATCGTGCCGACCTTGATGAGCGGATAGTCCTTGTGCGACCACGTCTTCGTGAGATCGAACGGATTGAAGCGGTAATGCTTCGCCTGCGCATAGGGCATGACCTGCACGGAGAGCGTCCACGACGGAAATTCGCTGCGCGCGATCGCTTCGAACAGATCGCGCCGATGAAAGTCGGCGTCCTCGCCCGCCATCGCCGCGGCCTCGGCGTTGGTGAAGAACTGCATGCCCTGGTTGGTGTGGAAGTGGTACTTGACCCAGAACTTCTCGCCCGCCGCATTCACCCACATGAAGGTATGCGAGCCGTAGCCGTTCATGTGGCGCCATGTTCTCGGCAGCCCGCGCTCGCCCATCAGGTAGGTGACCTGGTGCGCCGATTCGGGGTTGTTCGTCCAGAAGTCCCACTGCATTTCGGCATCGCGCAGGCCCGAATCGGGCAGACGCTTCTGGCTGCGGATGAAGTGCGGGAACTTCATCGGGTCGCGCACGAAGAACACCGGCGTGTTGTTGCCGACCAGGTCGTAGTTGCCCTCGGTCGTATAGAACTTCAGCGAAAAACCGCGCACGTCGCGCCAGGTGTCGGGGCTGCCCATTTCGCCCGCAACGGTCGAAAAGCGCGCCAGCATTTCCGTGACAGCGCCCTTCTGGAACACGGCCGCCTTCGTGTAGCGCGAGACGTCCTCGGTCGCCTTGAACTCGCCGAATGCGCCGGCGCCCTTCGCGTGCGGCTGGCGCTCCGGCACCTTCTCGCGGTTGAAATGCGCCATCTGTTCGAGAAAATGCACATCATGCAGAAGGATCGGGCCGTCCGGACCGACCGTGAGCGAGTTGCGGTCGCTGACAACCGGCGCGCCCGTGCTCGTCGTGGATTGACCGCGAGACTTGTCGTTCGATGCACCCATTACCGCTCTCCTGATGGAAACGCGGTGGCGGCCTCGCACATTGCTCATTTGAGCCGCATCGATGGCCGCCACTACTCGATTGGGGAACCACACAGGCTGCGTCGTAAGCCGCCTCGCCACTGTCTTCGCCGCCCGGGGAAGGCCATTTTGCCCGCGCAAGCGAAGCGTTGCGCTCAAGCGGTTCACGCGTCCGGGGATCCGCCGCGACCCCGCCCGGCCGCCTGAAAATTTCCACCAAAAATCAGGCGTTTACATAGTTGCTGCGACGCACAAAAAAGTTCTTGACACGATTTATGGTTGCGCTAAGATGACCTCGATTGCTGCATCGCACAAAACATTTCTGCGCGAACCGGTGATCGATCCGAAAGTATTCCCATTTTCGCAACCGAAACCGACGCGTAGCGTCCCCAAAAGGAAAGAGACATGAACCTGCCGACTCCCGAACAATTCGCCGCCACCCAGAAAGCCGGTCTCGAGGCCCTTTTCGGCCTGACGAGCAAGGCATTCGAAGGCGCCATCAAGCTCGCCGAACTCAACATCGAAACCGCCCGCTCGGCATTCGCCGAAGGCCAGGAACAGGCCCACCGCGCATTGTCGGCCAAGGACCCGCAAGGCTTCTTCGCTGCACAGGCCGGCTCGGCCCAGCCCGTCGCCGAAAAGGCGCTTGCCTATGGCCGCAGCGTCTACGGCATCGTGTCGGCCACGCAGGCCGAATTCGCCACTGCCGCCCAGTCGCAGTTCGAATCGCAGCAGCGCGCGATCGAAACGTTCGTGGACAACGCCGCGAAGAACGCGCCGGCTGGCTCGGAAGCCGCCATCGCCGCGATCAAGTCGGCGCTGACCGCCGCCACCAGCGCGTATGCGTCGGTGAACAAGGCTGCGAAGCAAGCTGTGGAAGTCGCGGAAAGCAACTTCGACGCCGCCGGCAAGGCCGCGACGAAGGCTGTCGCGCAAGCGTCGGCACGCGCCGCCAAGCAGGCTGCGTAAGTTCCCTTCCGCTGGCGCGCAGGGCCTCGTGCCTGGCGCCAGCCGGAACGAAGACGGGCGTGAGTTCTCGTGCAAAGCGAGGCTCACGCCCGTTTGCTATGGGGGTTGCCGAAGGTCGTTGCGATCGTGTGTGGGCGCCGCCGCGCCTCGTGCCGGCAACGGAATGGAACGTCAGGTTCGGGCCGCGTGCGTGGAAGTCAGCGACCGCGTAAAGCGGCGCACGCGTACGCCGCCTTCACGCGAAACCGGTGCGCCGCTCAGGAGCCGAACATCCGGTTGACGGCGCGCTCCAGGTGGGCGCGCATGGCGGTCGAGGCGCGCACGGCGTCGCGCGCCTGGATTGCCTCGAGCACTTCGAGGTGTTCCTGCTGCACGAGGCGCTGCCGCTCGATCGACTTCACGAGCGAGAGGTTGCGCGAAAGATTCATGCTGAAGACCATCTGCTCCTGGATGCCCGAGAGCGCGGTGATGAAGAACTGGTTCTTCGAGGCGCGCGCTACGGCCATGTGGAATGCGAAGTCGTCCTTCGCGCCGATGCCCGAAGTCTCGATGATGGTCTGAAGGTTGTCCCACTCGCGCCGGATCGCGGCAATGTCTTCGTCGTCGGCCTTTTGGGCCGCCAGCGAGGCCGCCCCGGATTCGACCACCACGCGGTACTCGTAGCAACGCCGAATGTCCGACAGCGTTTCGAGCGGTGCGAAGCGGCGCACGTCCGGGTCCGGACGCCGCATGACCGTCGTGCCCGAACCATGGCGCGTTGCGATGATGCCGTCCGCGCGCAGCTGCGCGAGCGCCTCGCGCACCGTCGGGCGCGAGGTCGAGAAGCGCTCGGCGAGCATGTGCTCGGTCGGCAGGCGCTCCCCTTCCTTGTATTCGCCTTCGATGATGCGATTGAGGATATCGCTGTAAATCCGCGCCGGCATATTCGGCGCTTTCTGCTCAGACATGATCGGACGGTGAACTTTGGGTTGTCAGGAGTGTCGTCAATTGTAAGTCATATGGCGCGCCGATAGCGTCCTTGCGCCCCGCGCAAGCCCCGTTTCGTGCGTGTTTCAGCCCATTCGAGCCCGCCTTTACCTGCTGCTTACCAATTTCCGCGAGCGCGACCACGGACTTCACGCTAGTCGCATGGCGCTCACGCGCAGTGCGGCGCGCTCCGTCTCCCCCTGGTTTTAGCCAAGGCAGCCCGAGCGCGGTGTGAATCGCGTCGGGCAAGCCGAGCCACGGCTCGACACAGTAAAAGTCCGATCATGCAACGCCTGCCAGCTCAACGTTGCTCCTTCTTCCATGCCTCATAGGCTGCAAGCGTTGCCTCGTTCGGCGGATAGGTGCCCGGCAGCGCCGCGCCCGCTTCGATGCGCCCGGTGATGAAGCGTTCGAGCGTTTCCTGCTCGGTGGCGTCGCGCGCGACTTCCTCGGCCAGATGACGCGGAATCACGACCACACCGTCCGCATCGCCGACGATGATGTCACCCGGATAAACCGCGACGCCGCCACAGCCGATCGGCACGTTCAGATCCACCGTGTGGTGCTTGCAGAGATTGAGCGGGGCCGAGGCGCCGGCGCAGAACACGGGGATGCCGAGCGCGGCGATGGTCGTGCTGTCGCGCACGGGGCCGTCCGAGACCATGCCCGCCACGCCGCGCACCTTCATCCGCGTGGCGAGAATCGAGCCCATCGAGGCGGCGTCGGTCACGCCGCGGCAGTCCTGCACGAGCACCGCGCCAGCGGGCACGGTTTCCACGCCCTTGCGCTGCGGATGCTCGGGGTTCTGGAAAGCGCCCAGCTGGTCCAGGTCCTCGCGAGCCGGGATGTTGCGCATCGTGAAGGCTGGCCCGACCAGGTTCGGCGCACCGGGGGCGGGTGTAGCGAGCGGCTTCACGCCTTGCATGAAGACGTTGCGCAGGCCGCGCTTGAAAAGCTGCGTGGTGAGCGTGGCGTTGGAAACGTGGCGCAATTGTTCGAGCGCGGCTTCGCTCACGGGGATGGCGGGTGAATTCATCGTGTCTCGTCCGTTGTCGTGTGTCGTGTGTCGTGTGTCGTGTGTCGTGTGTCGTGTGTCGTGTGTCGTGTGTCGGGGCGCGGGCGGCGGCTCGACAAAGTGTCGAGCGGATCGGTCGCATTGTTGTAATACAACAAGGAAATTGTCAACCCGCCATTGCGCCGTGGGCCAGGCGCGGACGTACGACGACGTCCCGGGCCGGCGCGCGCTTCCCTTATTCCAAGGTCTCGGGCCTTGGGCGTAGCAGTGAGCCCCGTCACCCGATCCCGGCTTCAAGGCGCGCATCGCGGGGTACATCAGGGAAAACCCCAGCGCACCATTATTTGCTTTACAACTGCGCGCAAAATAGAATGATGTCTTACATGAAAGCGCGGCATGCACCGGCACCGGGCCTTAAGACCGACCAGCGTGAGACCCTCGACGCGGCCAGGTGTTCGTGTGCCTGATGCTGTTCGACGTAATCAATCGGCGCCTGCGTCGCATGGCGACTGATCTCGATCGAGCAAACGGACAGCCCGTTTGCCCCAGCGCTCCAGCCATCGCATAAAGTGGAAGCCTGATTGACCTATCCACCGGCCGGCGCTCGCGAGGGTGCCGGCTTTCGGCGTTCCAACGTGAGGAAAATCACTGTGAAGAAAGTTGCACTGACCGGCGCGGCCGGCCAGCTCGGCACCGTGTTGCGCAAGGGCCTGCTCGAACGTGGCGTGAACCTGCGCTCGGCAGCCGGATCGAAGCCGCTTGAACCGCTCCTCGCGGGCGAAGACGTGATGCACGGCGACCTGCGCGACCCCGCCGTGGTCGACCGCCTGCTCGACGGCGTCGACGTCCTGATCCACATGGCCGGCACGAGCGTCGAACGCCCGCTGCCCGAGATCATCGAGAACAATCTGCGCGGTCTCGTCGAAGTCTACGAAGGCATGCGCCGGCACGGCACGAAACGCATGCTGTTCGCAAGCTCGAATCACGCGATCGGCATGTATCCGGTGGAAGAAAAGCTCACGCTCGACTGTGCGTTCCGCCCGGACGGCTTCTACGGTCTTTCCAAGGCATGGGGCGAATCGCTCGCGCGCCTCTACTGGGACAAGCACGGTATCGAAACCGTCAACGTGCGCATCGGCAGCTGCCTGCCGAGGCCCACCGAGTTCCGGCATCTGAGCACGTGGTTCGGCCATGAGGACCTGTTCCAGCTCGTCGATCGCGTGATCAACGTGGACGAGATCGGCTTCGCCGTGGTGTGGGGCGTGTCGAACAACACGCGCAGCTACTGGATTCAGGAAGGCGCGAACGACGATGCAAAACGCCTTGGCTACGCGCCCAGGCAGAACGCCGAGGACTGGGCGGCCGAGATTCTGGCGCAGAAGAATCCGCTCGACGCCACGGCGCAGCGCTATCAGGGCGGCAGTTTCGCCAGCTACGATTTCACGCCGGTGGAACAGCGGGGCAAGCGGTCGTAGTGCTTCGTTTCGCGGGTTGAATTGGAAAGCGCCCTTGGGCGCTTTTTTGTTGGCTGTTCGCAGATTTCCGTGGTGATTCTCTGTTCGCACCTTCGTTGATTGACTTGCGTAGATGGAATCTTGCCAAGGTTGAAGCTCAATTTACCCAAGGCCCACACTATTGTTCGTTCTGCCCGGTTAGATCATCTGCGTGACCATTCTTTTGGCCATTATCATTCTGATAGACAAAGGTATCATTGCCGTTTTTGTCTACCTTGTCTTCTCTCTTTTTGTCATCTATCACGCTCCCATTTTTGTCCTTCTCTTTATTTTCGATGATAACGAGGGCATCGCCTGGCGTATCCGCCTGCACTGAATAATCAATTTCTTCCGTGTTACCGGTTGGGCCTCCCCCCTCGTTATACTCCGTACCAACTCCCAGGACGCCACTATCTCCCGGTTTCACCGTTTCAGGGATGGTATAGGCCGGAAATTCCACGACCGTATTCGTATCCTGATGAATTTCGGCAACTTCTGCACCCGTCGATGGATTGGTAAAAACAACGGTTGTATCACTCACGGTTACGGGCTGTGACATCCCGGATTCGGTTACAGTTTCAGATACGGTATGAATCGATTCCATCACGGGTGTACCGCCGCTACTGCCTATCGAGATTGTCCCGCCATTCTCAGCAATGGTAGTTGCGACTGCTGAGATCGACCAATGTGCCTGATCCCGTTGCACGGTTGCCATCGATCGTACCGGTGACGGCCACTCGATCGGATATGCCATTGTTAGCCTGGTTTATTAGCGCCTGTCGCAATGGAATTTCAACATTCTGGCTGGCTTCGCCGTTTCCACCACCACCGCCCCCACCACAGGCACCTAACAAAGCTACGGAAACAACAGCAAATGGGAGATTAAAGTCTTTCATGTTTGCCCCCTCAGTTTCCGAACTTGATTACTTCATTGCCTTTCCATCTTTCGACATTCGTACGTCAACGAGGATTGCAAACGCCTGTCACGGAAGTGAAAGACTCCTCCCTTGCCCAGTATAGGCACGCTGTTTTGTGTTTCCAACTTGCCGCCACCCATCCGAACCCGGACGCCCTCAATCCGTCCCGGGCGTGGCACCCGCCCAATTGCCGTCGCCCCGATCCCAAGGAGGCACTCCGCCGAACGCGTCGACGAGGAAATCGATCATGACGCGCACTCTGGCGCTTAGGTGTCGACGGCTTGGATACATGGCGAGAATGTCGATTTCAGGCAGGCGGTAGTCGGGCAATACCCGAACGAGCTTGCCAGCGCGCAAATCGTCGCCGATCAGAAACGTCGGTTGCCAGATCACGCCTTGCCCCGCGAGCGCGGCTGCGCGCGCCGTGTCGCCGTTGTTGGTATGCAGAGGGCAGTCGACCCTCACCGCGTGGGTCTTGCCGCCACGGTCGATCAACTGCCACTCGTCGCCGGTGGCCGCATAGGTGTACCCGATGCAGCGATGCTCGACGAGATCCTCCGGTACAGTTGGTTGTCCGAAGCGAGCCAGATAGTCCGGTGACGCACACAAAATATTCTGCGAAGTTGCCAGTTTGCGCGCGGCGTGACTGGCCGAGCCGGCGCGCGAGATGCGGATCGCGAGATCGTAGCCTTCGTCGACGATATCGACGACGCGGTCGATCAACCCAACGTCGAGTTCGATCCCGGGATGTTTCTGCATGAACCTGGGCCACAGCGGCGCCAGATACACGATGCCAAAGCTCACGGGCGCGTTGATGCGCAGTCGTCCGCGAGGTTCGACCGACGTGGACGACACGAGCCCTTCCGTCTCCGCGACATCGTCCAGAATGGACTTGCAGCGGCCGTAAAGCGTCTCGCCGCCTTCGGTGAGAGAAAGCGTGCGCGACGTGCGATTGAGCAGGCGCGTGCCCAGATGCGCTTCGAGGTCGTTCACGTAGCGGGTGACGTTGGCGGGCGACGTGCCCAGTGCATCCGCCGCCCGCGCAAAGCCACCGCGAGTCACCACCGTCACGAAAACCTCAAAAGCGCGCAAGCGGTCCATATTCCTCTCCGATGATTCACAAAAGCTGAATGATAAGACCATGTTTTGTGCCTTTCTGCAATCAAAAGTGAAGCCTATAGTGCGCTCACTGGCCGGGGCATTGGGCACTGGCCGATGCAAGTTCATCAGGAGATTGCAAATGCAACGCTTGACAGGGAAAGTCGCCATCGTGACGGGCGCCAGCTCGGGTATT
This sequence comes from Paraburkholderia sp. JHI2823, assembly GCF_038900695.1. Lineage (NCBI taxonomy): Bacteria > Pseudomonadati > Pseudomonadota > Betaproteobacteria > Burkholderiales > Burkholderiaceae > Paraburkholderia > Paraburkholderia sp. JHI2823. The sequence continues at coordinate 82,167 of NZ_JAYMRY010000010.1, forward strand.
GGCCGCGCAACGGCAAAGCTGTTCGCGAACGAAGGCGCGAAGGTGGTCATCGCGGCGCGCCGCGCGGCTGAGCTTGAAACGCTCGCTGCGGAGATCGCCAGCGAAGGCGGCGAAGCCGCATATCTGGCCGGCGACGTGCAGTCGGAAGACTTCGCGAAGGCGCTGGTCGCGCTTGCCGTGCGCCGCTTCGGCCGTTTGGACATCGCCTTCAACAACGCCGGCACATTGGGCGAGATGGGTCCGAGCACCGCGATTTCGGAAACAGGCTGGAACGCCGCGCTGGCGACCAATCTGACCAGTGCCTTCCTCGGCGCGAAGCATCAGATTCCCGAGATGTTGAAGCAAGGCGGCGGCTCGATCATCTTCACGTCGACATTCGTTGGGTACTCCTTCGCATTTCCCGGCACCGCGGCCTACGCGGCGAGCAAGGCCGGACTGATCGGCTTGACGCAGGCGCTGGCCGCCGAGTACGGCGCGCAAGGCGTGCGCGTCAACGCGGTGTTGCCGGGCGCCGTGGACACGGAAATGTATCGCGGCATGAACGACACCGACGAATCGCAAGCGTTCGTGACCGGGCTACACGCGCTCAAGCGCGTCGCCAGGCCGGAGGAACTCGCGCGTTCGGTGCTCTATCTTGCGTCGGACGATTCGTCTTTCGTGACCGGCACGGCTTCGCTGGTCGACGGGGGCGCCTCGATTACACGTACCTAAATCAGAGTCGGCGGCATGCGGTTGTTCAACACGCGATGTCGCCGTTGCAACTTCATGCACGGATAAGGAAATCTCTCATGGACCTGAACCTGAAAGGCAAACTCGCGCTGGTCAGCGCAAGCACAGCAGGCATCGGACTGGCTATCGCCAGCACCCTGGCGCGGGAGGGCGCTCGAGTCATCGTCAATGGCCGCTCCCAGCCATCCGTCGACGACGTGGTCGCGCAACTGAAAGCGGAGACCGGCGGCGACGTATACGGATTCGCGGGCGACCTCAGTAGCGCTGCCTCAGCCGAAGCGCTCGCACGGCGCTATCCGAATGTGGAAATTCTGGTCAATAACCTGGGTATCTTCGAGCCGAAGCCATTTGAAGCAATCCCCGATGCGGACTGGCAGCGATTCTTCGACGTCAACGTCCTGAGCGGAGTCCGCCTCGCTCGCCTGTTTCTGCCCGCGATGAGGCAGGCGAACTGGGGCCGCATTATTTTCATTTCGAGCGAAAGCGGCGTGCAGATTCCAGCCGAAATGATCCACTACGGGGTGACGAAAACCGCGCAGCTCGCGGTCTCGCGCGGACTGGCCGAAGCCGTTGCCGGTACGGGCATTACCGTCAACAGCGTCTTGCCGGGGCCGACGAAATCGCGCGGCGTTGGCGAGTTCGTGGCAACGCTTGCCAAGGCGGACGGGCAATCGTTCGAAGCGTTCGAAAAGCAATTCTTCGAGAAGGTTCGCCCCACGTCGCTCATCAAGCGATTTGGTTCACCGCAGGAAATCGCGTCCCTCGTGGCTTATATCGCCAGTCCCCTTTCATCGGCGACGACGGGCGCGGCGTTGCGAGCCGACGGGGGCGTGATAAAGAGCGCCTTCTAGAAGTACGCCTCACCCGGACGCAGCAATGCGTTCAGACTGCTTGCGGATGCGACCGAGCATGCGCCGCCGGATCAAACCGCTGACTGGGCGGATGACGTACCAGTAGGGCGCGAACTTGCGGCGCGTTTCGGAGTTCGGGCAAAAGACGCGTGTTTCGGTACTCAAAAGCGTTTCGCCCGATGGCATAGGCTCCACTTCGAAGCCCATCACCAACTGACAGACATCCAGCCTGTCGACAGTTTTGAACGCTTCCAGGGTCCGAACTTCGAGCAATCCGTAGTCGGCTTGCCAGAAGGCGCCTGTCAGCCCAAACGCCAGGCTGCGGTCGCCGTCACGGCCGAGGAAAGTAAAGTCGTCGAGATCCAGGGGGCGGGGCCGCGACCGCCCCATCAATCGAAGCGGAAGCTCTCGCAACCCGATGGCCAGTTGCACAACGGGATCATCCTGCGCCCGCTGGCGAGCGGCACAGTCCAGGATGACGCTGGAAGGAGCGCGAGCCGTCGTCGTGTGAACTTCACGAAAGTCATACCGCGGAAGAATTTTGTCGATCAACGTCATCGGGTCTGCGCCAGTTGGAGATTCTGCGCGGTTACGGAGGTGCGTGCACTATGCCACGGTCTGTCGGATCGCGCGCATTGCAAGCCCCGGGTCGAGAACCACCTCCCTGCATTTGCCGCCCTTCTCTATCGCACACGCACAAGTTTTTTTTCACTCCTAGCTTTAGTCGTTGTGGTTTGTATGTCTCGTTAGTGAATCTCGGGCTCGCCGCCGGCGCCGGCGCACGAACCGCCCACGCCGTCACGCTGCATGAAGTCGAATTCGCAGCCCTTGTCGGCCTGCATCACGTGCATCTGGTACATCGCGCCATAGCCGCGCGTGAAGCGCGGTTCCGGCGCGACCCAGGCGGCCTTGCGGCGCGCCAGCTCTTCGTCGGAGATCAGCACGTTCAGGCGGCGCTCCGGCACGTTCAGCTCGATCATGTCGCCGTCCCGCACGAGCGCGAGCGGTCCGCCGATGAACGATTCCGGCGCTACGTGCAGCACGCACGCGCCATAGCTCGTGCCGCTCATGCGCGCATCCGAGATGCGCACCATATCGCGCACGCCCTTCTTGAGGATCTTTTGCGGAATCGGCAGCTGGCCCCATTCGGGCATGCCAGGCGCGCCCACCGGACCCGCGTGCTGAAGCACGATCACGCTGTTCTCGTCGCAGTCGAGTTCTTCGCTGTCGATGCGCGCGGCCATGTCGTTGTAGTCCTTGAACACGACGGCTTTGCCCGTGTGCACGTGCAGACGCTTCTGAGCCGCGCCCGGCTTGATCACGGCGCCGTCCGGCGCGAGGTTGCCGCGCAGCACGGCGAGCCCCGTATCCGGCATCAGCGGATTCGCGCGGCGATAGATCACCGCTTCGCGGTAGATCTGCGCGTCGGCGATGTTCTCGCCGAGCGTCTTGCCGTTCACGGTCATCTGCGTGCCGTCGATCAGGTCGCCGAGCTCCTTGAGCATCGCGCGCAGACCGCCCGCATAGTAGAAGTCCTCCATGAGGTACTTGCCGGTCGGGCGGACGTTCGCGAGCACCGGCGTGCGGCGCGCGATATCATCGTACTGGGCGAGCGTGAGATCGACACCGGCGCGGCGCGCGAGCGCGATCATGTGGACGATCGCGTTGGTCGAGCCCGAGAGCGCGAGGCAGGTGGTGACCGCGTTGTCGACCGATTTGCGCGTGATGATGTCCGAGGGCTTGAGATCCTCCCACACCATCTCGACGATGCGCATGCCCGTCTTCGCCGACATCTGCGCGTGGCGCGAATCCGGCGCCGGAATCGAGGCGAAGCCCGGCAGCGTGAAGCCCAGGGCTTCGGCGGCGCTCGTCATCGTCGATGCCGTGCCCATCGTCATGCAATGGCCCGGCGAACGCGCGATGCCGCCCTCCACGCCCTTCCAGTCCTCTTCGGTGATCTTGCCCGCGCGCAGGTCGGCCCAGTACTTCCAGGTGTCCGAGCCCGAGCCGAGCGTCACGCCGTTCCAGTTGCCGTTGAGCATCGGCCCCGCGGGCAGGAAGATCGTCGGTAAATCCATGGAGATCGCACCCATCAGCAGCGCGGGCGTGGTCTTGTCGCAGCCGCCCATCAGCACGACGCCGTCGGCCGGGTACGAGCGGATCGTCTCTTCCGCTTCCATTGCGAGGAAATTGCGGTAGAGCATTGTGGTGGGCTTCTGGAACGGCTCGGAGAGCGTTTGCACCGGCAGCTCGACCGGAAAGCCACCCGCTTGCCAGATGCCGCGCTTGACCTCCTCCACGCGCTGCTTGAAGTGCGTATGGCAAGGGTTGATCTCGCTCCACGTGTTGAGGATGGCGATCACCGGCTTGCCCGCGTACTCTTCGCGGCTGTAGCCCATCTGCGCGGTGCGCGAGCGATGGCCGAACGACCGCAGGTCGTTCACGCCATACCAGCGGTGGCTGCGCAGTTCCTCGGGGGTCTTTCGCTTCTTGCTCATCTTGCGTTGCTCCAGGTGTTTCCAGTCAAGCCGCCGGCGCCGCCTAGCGCTGCTCCTTCACGCGCGACACGAGCTGTGTCGGGCTGACGAACTGCAGGGCGACCAGCACCCACGCGAGCGTGATGGCCATGTAGATCATCGCCATCGCGTCGATGGATTGCGGCGCGCGCACGCCCGTCGAAAAGACGGCGTAGTACAGCGCGACCACCAGCGTTTGCGTGTCGGGCCCGGCGGTAAAGAAAGTGAGTTCGAACATGCCGATCGTGCGCACGAGCACGAGCAGCCCCGCCGCCAGCATCCCCGGCACGAGGAGCGGCAGCAATACATAGCGGAAATAGCGCAGCGTGTTGGCGCCGAAAATGCGCGCGGCCGATTCGAGATTGGGATCGATCTGCTCGATGAACGGTGTCATCACGAGGATCACGAACGGCAGCGCCGGCACCAGGTTCGCGAGGATCACGCCGGGCAGCGTGCCGGCGAGGCCCACCTGATACATCGCGGTCGCCATCGGGATGCCGTATGTGACGGGCGGCACCATGAGCGGCAGCAGGAACACGAGCATGGCGAAACGCTTGCCGGGGAATTGCGCGCGCGCCAAGGCATAGGCCGCTGGCACGCCGAGCGCGATGGAGAGGAGCACGACCGAGCCCACGACTTCGAACGTCACCCACAGCACGCTCGACAGCTGGAAGTCGCGCCACGCCTGCGCATACCAGTGCAGCGTGAAGCCTTGCGGCAGCGGCGTGCCGAACCAGCGCGTGGCGATGGAGTTCACGCCCACCGTGGCGATCAAAAGCAGCACGTTGAGCAGGAAGAACGCCATGCCGCCCCAGACGAATACTTTCCAGAACAGGTCGGGCAGTCGCGAGGCTGCTTTGGTATGCGGCGCCTCGGCGGCGGGCGCGGGACGCTCTTCGCGCACGGGCGCGCCGGCCGGAAGACCGGCCGCGTTGCGTTGATGTGCGCTCATCAGCCTTTTCCTCCGCTCACCGGGCCCGAGTAGAAGTAGCGCTTCGCGCCCAGCATCGCGGCCACCACCACCAGTTGCACGAAGCCCATCACGATCGCGATCGTCGAGGCGAGCGAGTAGTCATAACTCTCGAACGCCGCCTCCGATGCCGCAATGGAGATCACGCGCGTCGGGCCGGCAGGCGCGCCCAGCAGCACGGCCGACGGAAACACCGAATACGCCTGCACGAACGACAGGCACGCGGCCATCGTGAGACCCGGCGCGAGCAGCGGCAGATAGATCTGCCGGAACTGCTGCCACGGCCCCGCGCCGAGCGTGGCTGCCGCACGTGCGAGCGTCGGGTCGATGCCGGTGACGTACGAGAGCGTGAGCAGAAACGCGAACGGGAAACCCGAGACGATCAGCGAAATCAGCACGCCCCAATAGTTGTGCGTGAGACGAATCTCTTCGCTCGTGTACAGATGCAGCGCGTGCATCGCCTGCGGGAACCAGCCGTTCGGGCCGAAATAGCTCAGCATGCCGTCGGCGATCAGCACCGTGCCGAGCGTGACGGGAATTACGAGCAGCGTCGTCACGAGCTTCTGGTACGGCGACTTGCGGCGCAGCGCGAAGGCCACGGGCAGCGAGAGACCGACATTGATGAGAGTCGCGGGCACCGCCAGCTTGAGCGTGACGAACACCGTGGGCCACAGCGACAGGTCGTGGATGAACTGCAGGTAATTGGCGAACATGCCGCCGCCGTTCATCGGCTTGAACGACAGCACGAGACCGTAGGCGAACGGATAGAGGAACAGCGCGATGATGAAGCCGAGCGCAGGCGTGACGAGCCAGCCGCGCGAATCGCGCGGCGCGCGCGTCGATGGCGAGGCGAGCGCGCTCATGACGCACGCTCCGCATAGGCCAGCACGTGCGAAGGCGCGACGCGCAGCGTGGCGCGCTCCCCTGCTTCGAATTCGCCCTCCACGCGCGCCCACAGCTTGCCGAACGGCGCATTGGCCAGCAGCAGCGAATCGCGGCCGCCGTATTCGACCATCTCCACTTCGACGTCGAAGGCGTTCGCGTCGCCCGCGCTGGCGCGCTCGAAATCTTCGGGGCGCATCGCCACCGAAATCTCGTTGCCGCCTTTGAGTTCGCCCATCGGCACACCGGTGAGCGTGATGCCCGACGAGGACATCGCGATATGCTCGCCGCGTTCGCCGGTAATCGAGAACGGCAGCACATTGCGAAAGCCCATGAAGCGCGCGACATGGAGATTCGAAGGACGGCTATAGACTTCCTTCGGGCTCGCCACCTGCTGCACGACGCCCTCTTTCATCACGACGATGCGGTCCGCCATGGAGAGCGCTTCGTCCTGATCGTGCGTCACGTAGAGGGTGGCGCGTTCGAGCTGCCCGTGGATGCGGCGGATTTCCGCGCGCATTTCGATGCGCAGCTTCGTGTCGAGGTTAGAGAGTGGCTCGTCCATCAGCACGAGCGGCGGTTCGATGACGATGGCGCGGGCGATCGCCACGCGCTGTTGCTGGCCACCCGAAAGCTGGCCCGGCAGCTTGTTTTCATGGCCCACGAGCTGCACGAGCTGCAGCGCCTCGCGCGCGCGGCGCCTGGCCTCGTCGCGCGGCACGCCCTGCATCTTCAGGCCGAAGCCCACGTTTTCCAGCACCGTCATGTGCGGGAACAACGCGTAATTCTGAAACACCATGCCGAAGCCGCGCTTTTCGGGAGGCAGCACGTCGATACGCAGGTCATCGAGCCAGATGCTGCCGCTCGTGAGCGGTTGCAGACCTGCGATGCAATTGAGCGCCGTGGATTTCCCGCAGCCCGAGGGCCCCAGCAGCGCGATGAATTCGCCGCGGCGAATGTCGAGATCGAGACCGCGCAGCGCCGCGACCTGCGCCCCCTCCGCGTTCGCAAAACTACGGCACACCGAGTCGAGGCGCAAACGATCGAAAGAATGCTTCATGACACCTTCCTGACCAACGAGATCAACTCCATGAACAGGGATCGCGGACGGCGCTCGAACCGCACCACGCGCGCGCCGTCCGTCCATCGCTGATGCTTGCGCCGCTCACTGCGACTTCTGCGAGCCGACTTCGCGGTCCCATTTCTGGAACGCCGCGACCATCGCCTGCGCCGAAAGCGGCTGGACATGCGGATAAGCCGCGAGCCACTTCGCGTACTCGGGGCGGCCGTACTTCGCGATCACGTCCTGGCTTTGCTGCGGCGCCATCTGGAGCGTCACGTCCTTCACGGCGGGGCCGGGATAGAAGTAGCCGTCGTCGTACGTCATGGCCTGCTGCTGCGGCTCGAGCATGAAATTCATGAGCTTGAGCAGCACCGCGAGCTTCTCCTTCGAAACGCCCTTCGGCACGACCATGAAGTGGGCGTCGTTCACCCACGTCATGTTGTTGAACGCCTGGACCCTGAAGTCGGCGGGCACGATGCCGAGCGCACGCGGATTGATGTCCCAGCCGGTCACGGTCACGGTCATGTCGCGCGTGCCCTCGCCCAGTTCCTTCATCACCGCCGAAGTGCCGCCCGGGTAATACGGCACGCACGCGTTCAGTTCCTTGAGGAACGCCCAGGTCTTGTCCCAGCCGTTGATGGGGTCTTGCGGATTGTTGTCGCCGAGCAGGTACGGCAGGCCCATCAGGAACGTGCGGCCCGGGCCGGAGTTGGCCGGACGCGCGTAGATCAGCTTGCCGGGGTTCGCCTTGCACCAGGCAAGCAGTTCCTGCGGCGTTTGCGGCGGCCTGGCGACCTTGGCCGGGTTGTATTCGACCAGTGGACCCGCAGGCATATACGAGACTTCGAGGCCATAGCCTTGTGCGAGGTCCTGCATCTTGCGCGGGCCAGGCGCGTACTTGTCGAGCACGCCCGGCAACCCTGCCTGCTGATCCGGCAGCAGCTTCATCCACAGGTTCAGTTCGATGCCGGCGGCGAGCGCGTCGGTGCCCGTCAGCACGAGGTCGATGTCGGCGCGGCCGGCGGCCTGCATTGCCTTGATCTTGCCAGGCAGTTGCGGCGCGGGCGCGTTGGTGTAAGTGATATTGGAAACGAGATTCGGATACTTCGCCTTGAACGCCTCGATCGCCTTCTGCGTGAGCTGCAGATTACCGGCCACGTCGACTACGTTCAGGGAAACGGGATCGGCCTTCGCCGCGCTCATGCCAAGCGCCGTTGCGGCCGCCACACATACGGCCAGCACCCTGGCCCTCAAGCGTCCATCGAACATCGCATCTCCTCACTTCTGTTTATGGAATTGTTCTAACGCGACCCGTTGATTCTTATCTTGCCAGGCCGGACACAGGATGCCGAACCACGCATTAAGTTGTCAAGCAACATTAGGGTATTTGTGAGGCCGTCGTGAGCCGCTTGTCGGCCCGGTGTGGGAGAAAGCGCCTGGAAGGCTTCTGCAGGCGCTTTTCCGACCGCTTTCGCGCGATTACTTGCGCACCAGCTCGCCGTCGCGCAGACGCCACAGCGCGAGCGGGTTGTCGTTCTGCAGCGTGGCCGGCAGCAACTCGGCCGGCAGATCCTGGTAGCAGACCGGACGCAGGAAGCGCTCGATCGCCATCGCGCCCACCGACGTCGCGCGCGGGTCCGAGGTGGCCGGGAATGGGCCGCCGTGAACCATCGCATAGGAGACTTCGACGCCCGTCGGGAAGCCGTTCGCGAGTATGCGGCCCGCCTTGCGCTCGAGTACCGGCATGAGGCGCGCGGCCATTGCGTAGTCGTCGCGGTCGATGTGGAGCGTTGCCGTGAGCTGCCCTTCGAGGTGCTCCGCCACGCGCGCGAGTTCGGCTTCGTCGCGGCACGCCACGACGACCGAGGTCGGCCCGAAGATCTCGTCCGACAACGCGTGCTGGGCGAGGAACTGCTCCGCGCTCGCCTTGAAGAGCACGGGAAGCGCGTCGCAATGCGCTTGCGTCTTCGTGCCCTCGGCGAGGTTCTCGACGCCCGGCAGTTGCTTGCGCGCCGCGACGCCTTCGCCATACGCCGAGGCGATGCCCGCCGTCAGCATGCTTTGCGAGGGCTTCTGCGTGAGCGCGGCGCTGGCCGCCTTCAGGAAGCGGTCGAGTTCAGGGCCGTCGATGGCGAGCACGAGGCCCGGGTTCGTGCAGAACTGGCCGACGCCCAACGTGAGCGAATCGACGAAACCCTGCGCGAGCGATTCGCCGCGTGCGGCCAGCGCCGCGGGCAGCACGAACATCGGGTTGATGCTGCTCATTTCGGCATAGACCGGGATCGGCTCGGCGCGCGTCGCGGCAATGTGCGAAAGCGCGAGACCCCCGCGGCGCGAACCCGTGAAGCCCACCGCCTTGATGGCCGGATGCGCCACGAGCGCTTCGCCCGTTTCGTTGCCGCCGCCGAAGACGAGCGAGAACACGCCTTCGGGCAGACCGACTTCGGCGACGGCCTGCTGGATCGCGCGGCCCACCAGTTCCGAGGTGCCCGGGTGCGCCAGGTGCGCCTTCACCACGACCGGACAACCGGCGGCCAGTGCCGAAGCGGTATCGCCGCCCGCCACCGAAAACGCCAGCGGGAAGTTGCTCGCGCCGAACACGGCCACGGGGCCGAGCGGGATGCGGTGCGCGCGCAGGTCCGAACGCGGCAGCGGCTTACGTTCGGGCTGCGCCGAGTCGAGCACGGCGCCGCACCAGCGGCCATCGCGCACGAGCGACGCGAAGAGGCGCAACTGGCCGACCGTGCGGCCGCGCTCGCCTTCGAGGCGCGCCTTGGGCAACGCCGATTCGAGATACGCTCGCTCGATGAGGGCTTCGCCGATGCCGAGAATACGCTCGGCGATCGCTTCGAGCAGGCGCGCACGCGTTTCGTGCGGGGCGGCGCGGAAGGCGTCGAACGCCTGCCCCGCGAGTTCGCAGGCGCGCGCGACTTCGGCCTTGCCGCCGAGGCCGAACGACGGCTCGATCTCCTGGCCGAGCGCGGGCGCGAAGGCGCGCATCTCGCCCGCCTCGCCGCGCACCGCTTGCGCGCCCAGCAGCATGGCTCCAGTAATCTGCATGTTCGCTCCGTTGAACTGGATGTGCCTTTCTCAGGCGTTGGTGGTCTGTGCCGAGCCAACAAGCTTCTGCTCGAATGCGAGCAGCGCCTGGGCCGCCTCGCCGATTGCCGGCAAGGCCTCGGCCGGCGACTGCGAGAGCAGCGGCAGGATCGGGCCCATGTCGGCAATGCCCGAGCGCGTCACGGCGTCATGCAGCACGCGAATGAGCGAGATGTCGTCGCGCAGCGTTTCGAGCGGCATGAACGCATCGTAGAGGCGTTGCGCTTCTTGCGCACGGCCCGCTTTCGCGGCCTTCAGCAGCGCCATGATCGCGCCGGGGGCGATACAGCCCGAGCCCGTGGTCCATGCGGCCAGACCGAAATCGCGCACGTGGACGAGCGCCGGGCGCTCGCCCATGCCCGAAACCACCTTCGACGCCGGCACGCTTTGCAGCAGGCGGCGCAGGTACGGGTCATTCGCCGGATCCTCGCGCACGATCGCGTACTTGATCGCAATGAGCGTGCCGCGGTCGATCAGGCGCACGAGCGTGTCGACGTCCACATAGTCTTCGCTCTTGATGTAGAGCGTAAGCGGAATGCCGGCCGTGTCGACGATGCGCGTGAGGCCCGCTTCCACGCCTGCGGGCGTGGTGATGCCGGACAGCGGCAGCACCATGGCGGTCTGGTATTGCGTTTGCGCGAGAATGCGCGCCTGATCGAGCATCTTGCCGTAGTCGGGGCCGATGGCCGGGATCACGCGCGTTGCGGGCGCCGTGAGGTCGGCGAGCATGTCAAGCAACTCGCGGAATTCGCTGACGGCGACGTGATACAGGTTCGCGTTGCCTCCATACAGCAGCGTGCGGATGCCGCCAGCTTCCATGTGGCGGATCAGCTTGCGGTTTTGTTCGACGTCGAGGGAGAAGTCGGGGCGGCGTGCGAGCGGCGGCACTGCCATCACAGTCGAGGCGAATTCGCTCTCGACAATCGGGGACACGTTCATGAGGCCTCGTGCTGGGATGGAGGGTTGTCGATACTGCGCACAGTAGCACCGCCCCCTTTAGTTGTCAAACAACTTGTTTTATTTGTTGGGTCAGTGCGGAGCGCGCTCTGCGCGATGCTGCCGTTCGAATAGGGGCTGTCCGACCGGAAAAACGGCCGATTTGTTCGACGTGGTGCATGCGAGTTGGGGCGACGCCGTGCACCCGTTGGCGCGGAAGACGTCGCGGAGATACACGAGAAGTTGCGGACGACTGCCCGCCTCGTTGCGTACGCAACGAGGCGGCGGCCGCTCCTGCTTCAATTGCGGGCCGTGGCGCCGCTCAGTGGAGCAGCTCGGGCCGATCGAGCAAGCCGTAGAACTCGTCGATCGTGACGGTAGGCGCGAATTGCGAGAGTGTGGCGACGATCATATCGTCGTAAATCGCCGTTCCCGCCGCCGATTCGAGCTGAACCCCGGCCGCAGCGGCCTGGCTCTCGGCCAGCTCGAGGGCGATCGACAGGATGAAGCGCGCGTCGGTTTGGGTGAGGAGGGCTTTCATGCCTCCTCTAACGGCGCGCGTGCCGCGAATCTTTAGCATCGTGTGGCGTTTCGTGGGTTTTCGCGGGGATTCATTAATCGCTGCGCGCAGCCCGATGCTCAGCGCGTGCGCGCCACGAACTGGCCAGGACTCGTGCCCGTCAGCCGGCGGAACATGGCGATGAATGCCGACGATGTGGCGTACCCCAGATCCAGCGCCACGGCTTCGACGCTGCGCCCCGCGTGGAGCATCGGCAACGCATTCACGAGCCGGATGCGTTGACGCCATTCCGTCAACGACATGCCAAGCTGGTTCTGTGCGCGCCGCATGAGCGTGCGCTCGCTCATGTAAAACGCAGCGGCAAGCTCGGCGAGCGAGCGGTTGTCTGCGGGGTTGTCGCGCAGCACCTGGAGGACCGCGTTGAGATCGGCGTCATCGGTGTGCGGCACGAAGCTGCCCGTGGTCGCGCAGGTCGAGAGCTGATCCACGAGCACGCGCAAGAGGCGCGCGCGTGCCGCCTCGCCCTCCTCCTCGACGGGCGTCTCGCGCAGATGCTCGAGGATGGCGCGCACGAGCGGCGACACCATCACCGCGCAGCTCGAAGCGGGCATGCGCGTGCACAGATCGCGGCTGATGTACACGGAGCAATGCACCGTCTCCTGCTCGTTGAAACCCACGTGCTCCGTGCCGGGTGCGATCCAGAGCCCGAGATGCGGCGGCGTGATGTAGTGCTCGTCGCCCGCCTTGACCTCGGTCGTGCCGCTGAAGGCATAGACGAACTCGCCCCACGGGTGGCACATCTGCGGATAGGTTGCGTGCGAAGGCATGTGTTCCATGCGGAAGAACACCGGCGTGGGCAGCACGTCGGTGAAAGGCGGCAGGCGCAGATGGCGCGCGGGGCGCGGGCGAACGCGTGGGTTGGGCATGGCGGTCCGGGGCTATCGATTGTCAGTTTTGCGCTATATGCGTGCATCCCGACGCATGAATACTACGCTCGCAATCGCAAAATTTCACCCATCTCCATCCCCGATCATCAGGTCAGCGAGTCCGCAATGAGAAAGCAAGTCGATGCAAAAGCCCTGGCCATCATGGTGGTGCTATGCCTCGCGTGGGGTCTGCAGCAGGTCGCGATCAAGGCGGTGGCCGGGGAAATCCCGCCCATGCTGCAGATCGGGTTGCGCTCGGGCGTGGCGGCGGGCCTCGTTTGGCTGTTCAACCGGCTCGTTTCGCGCGAGCGCTGGCTGCCGGGCGTCGCACTGGGCGCGGGGCTCGTCACGGGCGGCCTGTTCGCGCTCGAATTCGTGTTCGTGGCCATGGGCTTGCGCTGGACCAACGCCTCGCATATGGCCGTCTTCATCTATACCGCGCCGATGTTCGCCGCCATCGGCCTGCATCTGCGCCTGCCCGACGAACGGCTCGCGCCGCTGCAGTGGAGCGGCATCGCGATCGCGTTCGCGGGTATCGCCATCACGTTCGTCGGCCCCGCGCTGCTGGGCGGCGGCTCGCCCGCCTCGCCGCTGTGGCTGCTCGGCGACTTCATGGGTCTGTGCGCGGGCGCGGCCTGGGGGTTGACCACCGTGGCCGTGCGCACGAGCCGCCTGAGCGAAGCGCCCGCCACGCAAACCCTCTTCTATCAACTGGCCGGCGCCTTCGTCGTGCTGGTGCCGTTCGCGGCCCTGACCGGACAGACCCACTTTCAAGGCACGCCGCTCGCGTGGGCAAGCCTCGCGTTCCAGACGCTGCTCGTCTCGTTCGTGAGCTATCTCGTGTGGTTCTGGATGCTGCGCCGCTATCTGGCCGCACGCCTTGGCGTGCTCTCGTTCATGACGCCGCTGTTCGGGGTGGCGTTCGGCGTGCTGCTGCTGAATGAGCGCGTGGAACCCGCGTTCCTCTTAGGCTCGGCGCTCGTGCTGCTCGGCCTGCTCGTGGTGAACGCCCAAGGCTGGGTCCGCCAGGCCTTTGGCCGCCGCGCGGGAAATGCGAGCGGCGCTCGGGCTTCCTGATTTCATTGGCCCCGCGCTAACGGCTGCTCGCCACAGCCCTCGGGTTTCTGAGGTAAAGTCGCTCGGGTTCCAACCACCGCGAATTGACGCCCGATGGAAACCCTCTCGACTTTCACGCCCGTGGCGCTCGAACACGCCAGCCGCCTCATCAATCATGGCCCCACCGTGCTCGTCACCAGCAGCGACGGCAAGCGCCGCAACATCATGGCGGCCGCGTGGTCGATGCCCGTGGAATTCACGCCGCCGCGCATCGCCATCGTGATCGACAAGCGCACGTTCACGCGCGAACTCGTCAGCGCAAGCGGCACGTTCGGCGTCATCATTCCGGGTGCCGCGGCAATCGATCTCACCTACGCCGTGGGCAGCGTGAGCGGCCGCGACACGGATAAGTTCCAGCGCTTCGGTATCGGCGCCATTACGGGCCCGAAGCTCGGTTTGCCGTTGCTCGAAGCGGGCTGCGCCGCGTGGATGGAATGCCGCCTGATTCCCGAGCGGCATACCGAAGAGGCTTACGACACGTGCTTCGGCGAAGTGATCGCCGCCGCCGCCGACCCGCGCGCCTTCCGCAATGGCCACTGGGAACTCGACCGTAGCAATGCGGATCTGCATACGATCCACCATCTCGGCGCCGGCAATTTCGTGCGCGCCAGCGATACGATCAAGGCGCGCGACCTCGCGTAAGAGCGCGGCCCCGTTGCCCCGTCAAGCCATTGCCCCGTTACGCCGATTCGAGTTCACGCCCGCGCGTTTCGGGCAGCGTAAGCGCCGCGACGATCAGCACGCCATAGGCCGCAATGGCGAAGATGCCGATGCTCGGCCCGAGACCGAACTGCTTCGCGAGCGCGCCGATCAGGAAGGGAAACAGCGCGCCGACTGCGCGGCCCACGTTGTAGCAGAAGCCCTGCCCCGAACCGCGCACACGTGTGGGAAAGAGTTCGGTGAGGAACGCGCCCATGCCCGAGAAAATGCCCGAAGCGAAAAAGCCGAGTGGAAAACCGAGCCACAGCATCGAGCCATTCGTGAGCGGCAGCGACGTGTACGCGTACGCAATCGCCATGGAGCCCGCCGCAAAGAGGATGAAGTTGGGCTTGCGGCCGAGCCGGTCGGTGAGCCACGCGCTCGCTAGATAGCCGACATACGAGCCTGCGATGATCATCGCGAGATAACCGCCCGTGCCCAACACGGTGAGATGGCGCTCGCTCTTGAGGAACGTGGGCAGCCAGGTCGTGATTGCGTAGTAGCCGCCTTGCGCACCTGTTGCGAGAAGCGCCGCGCGCAGCGTTGTCCAGCGCAGCTTCGGCGCGAAGATTTCGGTAAAGCGCGGCTTGTCGCCCGCCTCGGCCCGCGCCGCCCTCGCGCTCGTGAATATTTCGGGCTCCTTGACATACCGCCGGATCACGAGCACGAGCAGCGCGGGAGCCACGCCGACGAGAAACAGCGAACGCCACGCCAACTCCGGCGGCAGAACCGAGAACAGCACCGCATAGAGCAAAGCGGCCAGCCCCCACCCGAGCGCCCAGCCCGATTGCACGAGCCCCACTGCCTTGCCGCGGTCCTTCGCGCGAATCACCTCGCCGATCAGCACCGCGCCCGCCGTCCATTCGCCGCCGAATCCGAAGCCCATCAGCGCACGCGCGGCGAGCAGTTGCCCATAGTTCTGCGCGAGCCCGCAGAGACCCGTGAAGAGCGCGAACCAGAGCACGGTGAGCTGCAGCGTACGTACGCGGCCGATGCGGTCGGAGAGAATGCCGGCAATCCAGCCGCCAAGCGCCGACGACAGCAGCGTGAGCGTGCCGATGAACCCCGCGTTACCCAGGCTGATACCCCAGCTCGCCACGAGCGTGGGAATCACGAACGAGAGCATTTGCGTATCCATGCCGTCGAGCATGTAGCCGACCTTGCAGCTCCAGAACGCCCGCCGCGCCTGAGGCGACGCGTGTGCGTACCACGAACGCTCCTGCTCCCGCGCTGGTATGGACGACGGTGCAGAGTCGGTGGCAGGCGACGCGATTGTCTTGCTGTCCATCTGTTGCTCCCCTTTTGATAGACGTGCTAATGAATACCGTGCGCGGTTGGCGCGCCTAAAACACCGCTAGCGATGAATTGGTGATATCCGTCATGAGCATGTGGCCTGGCGCATGGGCGATCGCGAGCGGCAGCCTGGCGTCCATGAGCGCCGTTTGCGGGGTCACTCCGCAAGCCCAGTACACGGGCAGTTCGCCCGCGCGGATGGTCACCGCGTCGCCGAATTCGGGCCGCGCGAGGTCGGCAATGCCCAGTTCCGCCGCATCGCCGATATGCACCGGCGCCCCATGCACGCCCGGAAAGCGGCTCGTGATCTGCACCGCGCGTATCGCATCGGCACCGCGCATGGGGCGCATCGACACGACCAGTTCGCCGCCGAACACCCCCGCGCGCTGGTTCGCGCGGCGCGTGCGGTACATCGGCACATTGCACCGCTCTTCCACATGACGCAGCGCAATGCCTTCGAGCGCCAGCATATGCTCGAACGAAAACGAGCAGCCGATGGCGAACACGACGAAATCGTCCTGCCAGAGCGATTCGAGCGAATGGACGCATTCGCTCAACTCCCCGTGGCGATAGACGTTATAGGCGGGCACGTCCGTGCGGATGTCGATGTCGCGGCCGAGCGCCGGCACACGAAAATCGCCGGGCTCGCCCACGCCGAGCAGCGGGCATGCCTTGGGATTCGCATGACAAAAGCGCAGGAAGTCGTGCGCGTGCGTCTCGGGCAAGATCGCAAGGTTGGCCTGCGCGTACTCGCCGCAGTAACCGGCTGTGGGGCCGCGGAAATCACGTGCGCGCACGGCAAGCCGGAATTCGTATGGGGTCATGGTCTGGGGACGGCGTGAAAGAAAGAAGTGCGGGGAAAGCGTGCGGCTCAGGTGCCGCGGTGAACGGCAGCCTGTCGCGCGCTTGCCAACTTGTCAGGACGAAGCATAGGAAAGACAAAAATTTGACGCCAACTAGTTTTTCTTCGGTCAGGCGAATAGAATTTCTTAACGGAATCGCGGGTTTCCCCCGATTTCATCGCGATCCTCTCCCGCCAGCGCCATGAACACGCGATTTCTGGAAACCTTCGTCACGCTCGCGAAGCTGCGCAACTTTCGCACCACGGCCACGGCGCTGCATGCGACGCCCGCAGCCATTTCGCAGCGCCTCAAGGTGCTGGAAGACGAATTGCACACCGTGCTGGTCGATCGCGAGAGCCGCGAATTCCGGCTCACGCCCAACGGCGAATATCTGCTCGGCTATGCAAAGGCGGTAGTGGAGGCAACGCGCCGGCTTCAGGCTGCCGCGTCGACGCAAGGTGCCATGCGCGGCAAGCTTCGCCTCGGCGTGATCGAAACGGTCGTGCATAGCTGGCTCGCCGATTACATGCGCAGGCTCAGTCAGGACTACCCGCAACTCGAAGTGGAACTGGCGGTGGATGTGAGCGTCGTTTTGCAGCGGCGCCTGATGGCGGGCGAACTCGACTTGATCATTCGCGTGGAAGGCAGCGATGAAGCTTCCGTGGTCTGCGACGCGCTCGCCAACTATCCCGTGCACTGGATCGCTCGCGCGGGACTGCTTCCCGCTTCGCGCAGCGGATTGGCGCGGCGCGTGCTCCAGCACCCTATCCTCACCTTCGGGCGCGGGACGGCGCCGCATCGCGCGCTCGAAGACATCGTGAGCAAGCTCGCGCTCGCCAACGGCGTGAGCATTTCCGACACCCGCATCACCGGCTCGCCCTCGATCTCGGTGATCGTGCAACTGGTGCGCGACGGCTTCGGTGTTGCCGCCATTCCGCGTCTTTTCGTCGACGACCTGATCGCGCGCGGCGAGGTCGTCGAATTACCGCTGCAGCCGTCGCCGCCTTCGATCGTCGTTTCGATGTCGCGCCGCACCGATGCGCCGCTCTTCGTGCACGGCGCGGCAAACGCCGCACGCGCGGCATGCCACGACTATTGCGCACACAGCGAAAAGCGCCTGATCGAGCGGCTTTGAACGTGCCAGTGGTGTCCACAAGGCCGGGTGACAGCCACGGTCTATGCACACAAGGTTGATGTGAAACGCGACATGAAAAAAGGCTGGGCATCGCGCGCGCCCAGCCGTTCCCGCGCGCCTGCACCGGCAAAGGCGAGAAAAACGGCAAGGGAAAGACATGCGGGTCGAGCGGCTAAACGAGGGCCGCAAAATGTGCTGCGAAGCGTGGTGATGGCCATTCGTAACGTCTCCGTAAGAGGTTAAAAGCATTTTGTCAAGACGGACACCCGGTCAATCCCGCTTACCGTAGCGATATTTTGTGAAAGATTCGTTGCACCTATGCGGCGCTGAGCACGCTTATCATCCCCGGTCATTGCATGCCGAACGCCGGACGCATTCGATTATTTTGTTTGTTATCCTCATCATTCATTCGCCGTCTGTCCGGACGATATTGAATGATTCAATGGCCAATCGCGCCATATTTCATGCTCCAACCGCCACGCGATAGCATGATTCAATTTGAATCCTGGCTGCCATCGTCGTGTAATTGAAAAATTGCGGGCCATCGGGCTTCGTGATATCCCATAGCAACTAAAAAACGGGAGAGGCCTGTGAGACCCTTGCGCCCTCTGATAGCTGCGCTTATTTTCGGCATTTGCGCGGTGACGTCCCGCGCCGAAGTTGTGACCGGGTGCGGCAGTTCGCTGGCCGCGCCGCTCTACACGCGCTGGGCCGCCGAATACCACAAGTCCGGCGGCGGAAAAGTCATCTACCAGAGCACCGGCTCCACGGATGGCATCAAGCAAATCGCCGCCCACAGGGTCGACTTCGCCGGGTCCGATGCTCCACTCACCGACGAACAATTGAGCAAGGAAGGATTGCGCCAGTTTCCTGTTGCCATTGGCGGCGTGGTGCCGGTCGTGAATCTTCCCGGCATCAAGGCCGGCCAGTTGATGCTGACCGGCGAGGTGCTCGCCCAGATTTTTCTCGGCAAGATTCTGTACTGGGACGACGCGGCAATCGCGCGTCTCAATCCGGACATCAAGATGCCTGACACGCCGATTGCCGTGGTGCGGCGCCTGGATGGCTCAGGCACGACGCTGATCTGGACGCACTACCTCTCCCAGGTGAGCCCCGAATGGAAGCGCAAGGTGGGCGAAGGCACCAGCGTTCACTGGCCGCTTGGGATAGGTGGTAAAGGCAATGAAGGCGTCGCCACGTTCGTGGGCTATCTCCCCGGCGCGATCGGCTATATCGCCTGGGACTTCACGAAGCAGAACCGTCTGACCTACACGGCCATGACCAATGCGGCCGGCGTTATCGTGGAGCCAGGCCTGCGGACATTCAGCGCCGCGGCCGCCAACGCGGACTGGTCCGGCTCGCTCTTTCGCGTGCTGACCAATCAGCCGGGCAAGGACGCATGGCCGGTGATGGGTGCGACCTATGTACTGCTGCAAGCCACGCCGGATCAACCGGCACGCAATGCGGAAACGCTGAAATTCTTCGAATGGGCCTTCATGCACGGCGAGCCCACCATCGAGGCACTGGACTATATTCCGCTACCTGCCGCCGTCGTGACGAAAATCCGCACGCAATGGCACGACGATAAAAGCGACGACGTTCGCAAACCCATTGCCGGCCAGTAGCGACCGGGCGATTTGGTGTGCCAGCAGAACGTTGATGAAAGCGGCCAGCCGCCGAACAGGTCGTGAAGGCGCTTGGGAAGGCAATACAAATGCCGCAGAAAGCGAGCGTGCCTGCCACGCACGCGCACGGCTCTTCAGCGCTTGCCGGCCTTGCGTTTGCGGGATTCCCCTTTGCGGCACAGATCGGTCAACAGCCAGCGCGCAATGATTTCAGGGCGATTCGTTCCGTACTGAGCGAACTTGATTTCGTTCTCGAAGTAGACGATGACGCTACCGGCCATCACGCGGTAGGAACCCGCGTATCTCACGCCGTCCACTTCGACACTCATGGGATGCGTGGTTTCGTATTCTGCTAGAGCCAAGGGGGAGCGCGATATTATCTAAAATATGACAATATCGTGTCGCACCGCCTCTGGTCAATTAAATATGCGTTTTGTTTCATATCGCCGATTGCAACCGCGATTGCCACCCCGATTGCAACTCATCACATGGGCCGGCCGGCGTGCCCCCTGAATGAGGCACGCCCCCTCGCGGCATGGCCCAGACCACCATATCCGCTCATCGCGAACCAGCGCTCGCCAACGGCGGCGCTCCAGGCATTCACCCAGCGCGTAGCCATCATTCGCTCGGCTACGCCTTCGGCATTCATCAGCCGCTTCATCGCCTGGCAAAGGCGGTGCATGGCATACCGCTTATGGCGCGTTTCAGTGTCCGCTCGCGCGATCATCGTCTCGCCTCGTCCGGTTGAATATTGCGCAGATCAAAGCCTGAAATGCCCATGTGCAGATTTCCGGTGAGGCCCATTAAGACACGAAACGATCCGCGGAAAAATCAGGGATATCGCGAAAACAAGCCGATTGAAAGGGCTTTCACGGTATGGCGCGGAGTCACCCGTGATGGCTACCTCGTTTTTCGGCCACCCATATTAGTCTGTTTATATGACGGACATTCGAAACGCCACCCTTCGCGCCCTTTTGTCGCATTACAACCGATGAATGGCGTTGCTCGCGCGGCGAAGGGCGCGATGATGCGATGGAAGACAACGGTTCCCGGGAATGTTCACGACCCACGAATCCATACAAACGACGACATACGGCGGCCCGCGATCGACACTCGCACGCGCGCTCAGGCAACAATTGCTGAACGCGATGGCGCGGCTGCCCGACAGCGTGCTGCGCGCCATGTTCGCGCGACCCGTACGCAGCGGCTGCATTCGCCTGCCGGTTGTGCGCGCGGTTTACACCGGCTGCCTGCGCCGCCATCCAATCGACCTCCACTACGGCACGGAAACGAGCGGCTTCGTCGAGCCCGTCGCGCCGAAGGGCGGCGCACAGTTCGCCGGTCAGTTGATGCCGTACATGGGCTCGCAGCCGACCATCATCCGCCGCGCGCTCGAGCGACGAAATGGGCTTCGGTCCCGAAGATCAGGAAGCCGTCGTCATCTGGCAAAGCACACGCGGCGCCCGACCCGATGCCTTCGCGGACCGCAATCGCCGCATCACGACAAAGGACTGCCTCAGCGCCTCCCTTGATGGCTGAATCACAAACTACGAAGGCAAGGCATGTGCCGACTTCCCTCGCCGCAATGCGCGAGTCGTTGCCGGCCCCATCCCTCATGTACGCACTGCACACCTGCGAGAGCGTCGAAGCGTTTCGCATGTTCGAGCCGCAATGGCGCACGCTTTTGTCCGCACCTGAAGCGCATTCGCCGTTCATCAGCTTTGCGTATTGCGAAGCCGCCGTCGAGGCGGCGGTGAAATGTGGCGCGAGGATCGAAGTCGCGAGCGTGCACGACGCACACGGCCCGCTCGTGCTATGGCCGGTTGCGATCGTGCGCAATGGCGCGTTGCGAAGCGCGCAGGCGCTGGGCTGCGGATGCGGCGAGGAATACGGCGGCCCGTTGATCGCGGATCGCCGGCGTGCCGAGCTTTATGATGCGGCCGTCAACGCGATCATGCGAATTCATGCCGACGTGCTTCACATTCCCTTGCTCGAAAACGGCGGCATGCTGCAGCGCGCGCTCGACGCCGCGCCGCAGTCGTGGATCCAGACCGCCCTGCCGCCGCGCTGGCGTGTGATGCCCGGCTATTCGATCAAACTGCGTGCATGCCCGACATGGAATGACTACCTCGCCACGCGGCGCTCGACGCTGCGCGCTGCGCTGCGTTCGAGCGCGAAGCGGCTGCGGCGCGAAGGCGAAGTCCGTGTGGGATGGTGTGAGAGTCCTGAGGAGTGCGAACGCATGCTCATGTGGCTATTCGCAAACAAACGCCAATGGGCGCTCAAACACGGCATCGAATCGCACTATCTGATGGATGACCGCGTCCGCGATTTTTTCATCGGCCTCGCGCGACGCATCGACCTCGCAAGCACGCCACTCGTCGCCTGCGTGCAGGTCAACGGGCAGCCGGTGGCGGCCTCGGTCAATCTCGTCCACACGCGAACCGTCGAATATTTGATCACCACCTATGACGAGGCGTTCCGCGCCTATTCAGTCGGCAACCAGTTGATCGAATATCTCGCGCGATGGGCCCACGCCAATGGCCGCGACTTCGATTTTCGCCCGCTGTACGGCGAGTACAAAGCGCGTTGGGCGGATCGTGAGACGCAGCACGAATCGCGTTTCGTGGTGGTCAATCCGCGCGGGCGGCTGATCGAGTTTCCGCTCACGTGGGCACAGGTCAAGCGGGTTTATCGCAAAGCCGCCACGGTTGCAATTGCCCGCCTGAAGTGAGCGGACGCGATCTTCACTGCCTGACCACGCCGCCCTCGTCGCGCGAGTCTTTATAAGCGGATTCGTCGAGCGTTTCAAGCGCCGGGTCGTGATGGAGGAGAAGCGCCGCGCCCGCACCCACGAGCCCGGCTCCCGCCAGGCAAAGCAGGCCCGCGCCGAAGCCGCCCGTACTGTCCTTGATCCAGCCCATCGCGTAGGGGCCGAAAAAGCCCGCAAGATTGCCGAGTGAATTGACAGCGGCAATGCCGCCGGCAGCCGCCGCGCCCGAGAGAAACGCGGCAGGCAGCGTCCAGATCACCGGCAAGCATCCGAAGATGCCGAATCCTGCAATGGAGAGCGCCAGCATCTTGAGCACCGGATTCGCGAGCCCGGCCGACGCCGCAATGCCGGCCGCGGCGACGGCAAGCGCGAACGCGACATGCCGCTTGCGCTCGAGGCGGCGGTCGGAACGCCGGCCCCACAGCACCATCGATACCACCCCGACGGCGTAAGGCAGCGCCGTGACGAAACCCGTTTGCAGATTCGTGAGTCCGAACGCTTTGACGATTTGCGGCAGGAAGAAGCTCAGTCCGTAATTCGTTGCGTTCGCACCGAAATAAATCAGCGCGACGGCAAGCACGCGCGGATTGATCAGCGCCTCGAGAACGCTGAACGTACGCACCGTTTCGCGATGCCGGCGCTCCATCGCCTGACGATCGACCAGCCAGCGGCGCTCGTCGGCGGCAAGCCAGCTTGCGTCCGCGGGCTTGTCGGTCAGGTAGAACAGCACGGCCACCGCGAGCACGAGCGCGGGCAGCGCTTCGATCAGATAGACCCACTGCCAGCCGGCCAGCCCGCCTCTCCCGTCGAGCGAGAGCAGCGAGCCGGAAATCGGGCCGCCGATCACCGTTGACAAGGGAATTGCCGCCATGAAATAGCCCACCACGCGCGCGCGGTATTTCGCGGGAAACCAGAGCGTGAGCAAAAAGATGATGCCGGGGAAAAAGCCCGCCTCGGCGATCCCGAGCAGGATGCGCAACCCATAGAACACATGCGCGTTCGACATGCCGGTCACGCGGGCGATGTCGGGGATGAACGCCATCGCCCCCGCGATGATGCCCCAGGTGAACATGATGCGCGCGATCCAGCGCCGTGCGCCGAAGCGTTCGAGCAGCAGGTTCGAGGGCACCTCGAAGAAGAAATAGGCAATGAAGAAAATCCCGGCGCCAAATCCGAACGCGCTCGCGGATAAATCGAGTGCCTTGTTCATCTGCAACGCGGCAAAGCCGACATTGACCCGATCGAGATACGCCACGAAATAGCAGACGATCAGAAACGGCACGAGCCTTGCGGTCACGCGCGCCATGGTGCGGGTTTCAAGCTCCATATGTGTCTCCTTTGAGGCCGGCGCCGCGCTTCCTGCGGGTCAGTCACGTGCCGGTCCATTTGATATCGCTAAAGAC
Organism: Paraburkholderia sp. JHI2823; assembly: GCF_038900695.1. Lineage (NCBI taxonomy): Bacteria > Pseudomonadati > Pseudomonadota > Betaproteobacteria > Burkholderiales > Burkholderiaceae > Paraburkholderia > Paraburkholderia sp. JHI2823. The sequence continues at coordinate 105,545 of NZ_JAYMRY010000010.1, forward strand.
TAGTCGGTCGCGGCGCGATACGAAAGGCGCGTTCACATCGTGGGATGCCGATCGAAAGCAGTACTGAAGCACCCCGTGGACTCGTCATCGATCGTCCGGGGGGGCGCAAGTGATATTCCCGGCACGAGGCTAGTCCGGCGAGGTTTGCCAGGGCGTCGTGCCCAGGAGTCGTTGGAACGGAGGTTGTTCGACAGCGCAGCCAGACAGCGCGTTGCGCCGCATCGCCCGCGAAAATCAGGAGAGCCTAAAGCTCGTCGTCGCGCTTGCCCAGTGTGTCGATATCGATCTCGAGCACGCGGCAGACATCGCGCACGAACTCGTTCATGGCGGCCGTGCATTCGGGGCTGCCTGCCGGGAAATCCTCGGGGTTTTTCTTGCCTTGTGCCCGGCGAATCGCGCGAATGCTGGCCTCGAGCGCGCGTGCCTCTGCCCAGATCGGGAGTTTGTCGGGATAGTCAGGGAGGTCGCGCGCCATAACCGGTATTTCGGCAACGCTTACGCGAACTTTAGGCGAGGCCGACGCCTATGACGCCGTGCGTATCGCGATTTTTTCGAGGTGGCGTCAATACGGTCCATGAACCCCATGCCGGCAACGAGTCCCGGGGCGTAGGCGGGGCGCGCCCGACCGTCGCCCGGCCCCTCGCTTACGCCCGTTGCACGCCGGCTTTCGCCCGTTCGACGAGTTCGAACACGGCCATACCCGCCACCATGGCTGCCACGAATCCAATGGCCTTCGGATAGCCCGCACCCAGGGCGACCAGCGCGGGCCCCGGACAGAAGCCTGCGAGGCCCCAGCCGATACCGAAGGCAGCGCTGCCGAGGATGAGTCTCGGCGGGATCGCCGTGCTCGTTGGGAGTTGCACGGGCAGGCCCAGCAACGAGCGCTTGCGGCGTCTCGCGATGAAGAACGCGAGCGAAGCCACGACGATGGCGCCGACCATCACGAACGCGAGCGACGGGTCCCAACTGCCGGCGATGTCGAGGAAGCCAAGGACCTTGGCCGGATTACTCATGCCGGAGACCATCAGGCCAAGGCCGAAGATCAGCCCCGAAAGCAGTGCTGTGAGGATTGCCATGTCAGCCTCCAATGAGGTGTCGCTGGACGAAAACGGTCAAGAATCCCGCCGCCATAAAGGTCAGCGTGGCGACGAGCGATCGCAGCGAGCCGCGCGAAAGGCCGCACACGCCGTGACCGCTGGTGCAGCCACTTGCATAGCGGGTGCCGAGTCCCACCAGGAAGCCTGCAACCAGAACGATGCTCCAGTTCGCCTCGATATCGACTTGCGCCGGCTTGCCGAGCAGGGCCGCGATGACGGGAGCGCCGACAAGCCCTGCGACGAACGCGAGGCGCCAGCCGATGTCGTTGCGCGGCAGGCTCAACAGGCCGCCGACGATGCCGCTGATGCCGGCAATGCGGCCGTTGAACAGCACGAACACGGCGGCCGCCACGCCGATGATGAGTCCGCCGGTCAAGGACAGTCCGGGAGTGAAATGGGCGAGGTCAATCAGCATGATTCGTCCCCTGACGCCAGGTACAGAACTGTTGGTAGAGCACGGTCATGACAGCGAGCGCTTGCGGACTCGCGACCGAATAAAAGATGTTCTTGCCTTCGCGGCGCGTGGCCACGAGGCCGTTTTCGCGAAGCACGCTCAACTGCTGGGATAGCGTCGGCTGCCTGATGCCGAGTTCCTCTTCGAGTTCCCCCACGGACAGCTCGCCCTCGGAGAGGCGGCACATCAGCAGCAAACGGTCAGGATTGGCGAGCACCTTGAGCAGCGCGCAGGCGTTGGTTGCGGCGGCCTGCATGGTGGCGAGGTCGACGATGGAGGGAGGACGGTCCATGGCGGAGCCTTCAATCTACATTTTTATAGTTTATATGAAAATATACTGTTTGAAAATAGAGTGAACCTTCAAACAAGGCACCGGGGAACCGCTTGTTCAGCTGTTTCCCCTGCAGGCTCGCACACTGAGAACCGCAAACGGTCACTCCAACGGCGCGACTGACGCACCGGCGATACGGTGGTTCTCGAGCGCGCGCGCCACGAACCCCGAGCGTTTCATTTCCTCAACGAAGACACGCAACGTTTCTGCGGCCTTTTCTCCCCGGCTCCTCGCAACGCCCATCGCCTGGCGAATCACCATGAAGCGCTCGTCGAGCAGATGGAGGCCGCCCACTCTCGCGGCGTCGGCTTCGAGTTGCTGCTTCACGCCCGCGGCCACTTCGAGCCCCTGGTCGAGGAATGTTTGCACGACAGTCGGAGACGTCGGTGCGCGCACGATCTGCGCGTGCTTCAATTCGCGCGTGAGAAAAAGATCGTATGCACTCCCCTTGCCCACTACCACGCGGTTATGCGGTTGATCGACTTCGGCATTCGTGCGCACCGGCGAATCGTGGCGAACCATATAGAAGCCTTCGATCAACACATAAGGCGCCGTGAACGCGATCGTCTCGCCTCGCTTCGGATCGACGGCGAAAAAACCGAAGTCCGCGCGCCCGTCGCTCACGGCTTCGACGGACCTGGCCGCCGCATCGAACACGACGAGTTCGAGCGGCACACCCAGATGCTGCGCGAACGCGCGCGCAAGATCGATGGAAACGCCGTACGGTTCACCCGATGCCGCATCACGATTCGCGAGTATCGGATTGCCGAGGTTGATGGAGGCGCGCAACGTGCCCGTGGGCGCGAAGGTTTTGACGACAGCGGAATCGATAGTCATGGGGATATCGCGACGTGAAAGTCAGACTGTTGTTGTGCAGGGTTCAGCAATTGATGTCGCGATTATTCAACCATTTTTTGTCGTTTTGGGCCGCGAAAGCCGCCTTGCAAACGCGTGCGGTGCGCAAAGCAGGTGCTTTGACACAATCAGCGCGGCCCACGCGCCAGCCATTCCGACCTAGACTTGAATGGATTCGCTCGCCAGCTTCGGCGTCCCGAATCGCCACAGACGCCTGCAAACGAGCCGTGCTCGAATACCCTATGCGCGCGCCCTGCTCGTGTCAAACGATGGAGGTCATGCCATGGCCGAGAGCTGGAAGGTTGCCGGTACGTATTTCGAAAGCTGCAACTGCTATGCCCCGTGCAGTTGCGTTTGTCTCAGTCCCCCATCGGACGGAGACTGCGCAGTGCTGATCGGTTGGCACGTCGATCAGGGCGAGTTCGCCGACGTGACGCTGGACGGACTCAACGTCGCTCTCTTCGCGTATTCGCCAGGCCACATGCTGCAAAACAAGTGGAGAGTGGCCCTATATCTCGACGAACGCGGGACACCGGCGCAGCAAGAGGCATTGGGCAAGATCTTTTCCGGTCAAGCCGGCGGCCCGCTCTCCGCGCTGGGTCCAATGATCGGTGAAGTGATGGGCGTCAAGCCAGCCGCGATCGACTACCACCTCGACGGGAAGCGTCGTAGCCTTCGCATACCCGATGTCGCGGACATGGAAATCGAAGCGTTGTCTGGTCAGGATGGAGGTGACGTCACCATCAGCAACCACCCGTTTACCCCTGTCCCGGGATTCGCGGCGGTGGTCGGGAAGTCGAAGCGTTTTAGCTTCACCGATCACGGCTTTACCAGAGAAGTCTCAGACCGAAACGGCTTTTATTCTCCGTTTGCCTACCATGGCTGAGACTGGGTTTCGCCGCGGGTTTGTGACGCGAGGGCTACCGGTGTGGGACCGCTTGATCGTACTTTCGGGATTGACGGCCGCCGCAACGCTCGCGTGGACCTATCTGCTTTACATGAGCTGGGGCATGAAGCACATGGACGCGGGCGCAACTATGGCCATCATGCCGCGCATGACGCATTGGGGCGCCTTCGATCTGCTGCTGGTGCTGGCGATGTGGGCCATCATGATGGCCGCCATGATGCTCCCGTCGATCGTACCGATGGTTCTGAGTTTCGCGTTCCTGAGCCGCCAGAGGCGTGCGCAACGCCTGCCTTATGTCAATACGAGCGTATTTGTTCTCGGCTACCTGGCCGTGTGGTCCGGCTTCGGCCTGTTGGCGACGCTCGCGCAGTGGGGCTTGCTCGAGGCCCGCCTCGTTACTCCCATGATGGTGAGCGCAACTCCGCTGCTTGGTGGCGCTCTCCTGATCCTTGCCGGAATCTTCCAGCTGACACCGTTAAAGCACGCGTGCCTTGGCAAGTGTGCTTCCCCGTTCGGTTTTCTTTTGAGCGAATGGCGCGACGGCGCCCTCGGTGCCTGGATCATGGGATGCCGCCATGGGGCGTACTGCGTTGGCTGTTGCGGGCTACTCATGGCGTTGCTCTTTGTGTTCGGCGTCATGAACCTGTTTTGGGTGGCTGCGCTGTCGATCTACGTGATGCTCGAAAAGATCTTGCCGCAAACGCGATGGCTTCCTTTCGCGGGTGCGGCGCTGCTGGTTGGCTGGGGTGTCGCAGTTGCGACAACGGGGTGACCCGCGCTCACTCTCGGGGCTGCCTTCCTTCGCAGCAGTTTCCCGCTTTCGCGCTGGGACGTATGCAGGGCAAAACCTCTGCGATGCGGATCAACTGCGGCCCCCTGCTGGCTGCGCCGATGTCGAGAGGCTCATGACGAACTCCAGCCCACGCAACACTTATATCGCACTCCGAATCATTCAAGGAATCCGCCAGCCGTAATGTCCTCGCATCAAGCGACTGATGAATGCGGAAGTCTAATGTTTGGTATGTTTAAAACAACAGAATATCGATATTTTTACCAATTGGTTAAGCGCTGCTCGTTCATACGCAGCGTCAGTATTTAACCAGACGATCAAAAGGACGCGACCACGCCTCGGAAAATGATCGATTGGGTCTCACCAACATCGCGCACACAAGGGCTCTAGCGCCAAAAATCTCGGGATTTTCCCTCATCTTTGCGAGCGCGCCCCGCGCATTGGCATCCACCTTGCTCTGAGAGGAACCGCCCGGTGCAACGGACGTTGTTTCGGGCAGGCGCAATTCCCATCCCAACAAGGAGACATCACCATGGCGTTACTGGAACGCGCGGCCTGGTACGACATCGCCCGTGCCACCAACTGGACCCCGACCTATGTCGCCGAGTCCGAACTCTTCCCCGATATCATGTCCGGCGCGCAGGGTATTCCCATGGCAAGCTGGGAAACCTACGACGAGCCGTACAAGACGTCGTATCCCGAGTACGTTCGTATCCAGCGCGAGAAGGACGCCGGCGCGTATTCCGTGAAGGCCGCGCTGGAACGTAGCCGCATGTTCGAGGAAGCCGATCCCGGCTGGCTTTCCATCCTGAAGTCGCACTACGGCGCAATTGCGCTCGGCGAGTACGCAGCCATGAGCGCCGAAGCGCGCATGGCGCGCTTCGGCCGCGCGCCCGGCATGCGCAACATGGCCACCTTCGGCATGCTCGACGAGAACCGTCACGGCCAACTGCAACTCTACTTTCCCCACGATTACTGCGCGAAGGACCGCCAGTTCGACTGGGCGCACAAGGCCTATCACACAAACGAGTGGGGTGCGATTGCCGCCCGCAGCACGTTCGACGATTTGTTCATGTCACGCAGCGCGATCGAAATCGCCGTCATGCTCACCTTCGCGTTCGAGACGGGCTTCACCAACATGCAATTCCTCGGACTCGCGGCCGACGCCGCTGAAGCCGGCGACTTCACCTTTGCAAGCCTGATTTCCAGCATTCAGACCGACGAGTCGCGCCATGCACAAATTGGCGGCCCGGCGTTGCAGATCCTGATCGCAAATGGCCGCAAGGAGGAGGCCCAAAAGCTCGTCGATATCGCCATCGCGCGCGCGTGGCGCCTGTTCTGCCTGCTGACGGGCTCGTCGATGGACTACGCCACACCGATCGAGCACCGCAAGCAGTCGTTCAAGGAATTCATGCGTGAGTGGATCGTCGGCCAGTTCGAACGCACGCTGATCGACCTGGGTCTCGACCTGCCGTGGTACTGGGACCAGATGATCAACGAGTTCGACTACCAGCACCACGCTTATCAGCTCGGCATCTGGTTCTGGCGGCCCACGGTCTGGTGGAACCCCGCTGCCGGCGTGACACCCGAGTGCCGCGACTGGCTCGAAGAAAAATACCCGGGCTGGAACGACACGTTCGGCAAGGCATGGGACGTCATCATCGAGAACCTGCTCGCGGGCAAGCCCGAACTCACCGCGCCCGAGACGTTGCCGGTCGTCTGCAACATGAGCCAGTTGCCCATCTGCGCGATTCCGGGCGACGGCTGGAACGTGAAGGACTATCCGCTCGACTATAACGGCCGGACCTACCACTTCAATTCCGAAATTGACCGCTGGGTATTTCTCCAGGACCCGGTTCGCTACCGCGATCACCTCACGCTCGTCGATCGCTTCCTGGCAGGCCACATCCAGCCGCCCAACCTCACGGGTGCACTGCAGTATATGGGCCTCGCACCGGGCGAAATCGGCGACGACGCGCACAAATATGCCTGGGTCGAGGCATACCGCGACACGCGTTACACCAAAAAGGCCGCCTGAGGCGGCTATGCAATGGAGGACGACATGGCACTTTTCCCTGTGATTTCCAATTTTCAGTATGACTTTGTATTACAGCTCGTGGCAGTGGATTCCGGCAACACGATGGACGAGGTCGCCGCCGCAGCCGCTCACCATTCGGTAGGCCGGCGCGTAGCGCCGCGACCCGACAAGGTTGTCCGCGTACGCCGCCAGGGCGGTGAGCAGTTCTACGCGCGCAACGCGAAGCTCGAGGATACCGACATCAAGCCGATGGAAGCGCTGGAATTTATCTTTTGCGACGAATGAGGTCGACATGAAGTACCAGAAAGTCTGCACGCTCGACGACCTGTGGGAAGGCGAGATGACCGAAGTGGAAGTGGACGGCCACGTGATCGTCCTGGTGCGCCCCGAAGGCGGCGAGCCGCGCGCCTTTCAGGGCATTTGCCCGCACCAGGACATTCCGCTCGTGGAAGGCAAGTTCGACGGTCGCGTATTGATGTGCCGCGCCCATCAGTGGACCTTCGACGCGAACACCGGCAAAGGGATCAATCCGGGTGACTGCCGGCTTGCCGAGTACGCCGTGAAGATCGAAGGCGATGATGTCCTCGTCGCTGTGGGCGGCGTCGAACCGCTTTTTGCTCATTCCTGAAATTACAGGAGATCACTCCATGACTACCGACAACACCGCCGAGGCCTACCGCAACAACCGCGTGGGTCCCGTGCTCCGCGCCGGCAGCATCACGGCCGGCGTCATCGAAGCCGCGCACGAGGACAACCCCGGCAAGGAGATTCGCGTCGACGACAAGCTCGCGTACGTGCGCATCGACACGGACGGCGAGCTGATCCTGCGCCGCGCCACGCTGGAAGAGACGCTGGGCAGGCCGTTCAGGATGTCCGAACTCGAAGTCAATCTCAGCTCGTTTGCAGGCCGCATCGAGACGACTGACGACTACGTGCGCTTTTACTACGAGAAGACGCTTTAACCGGAGACGAGCATGACCCAACCCCAAGTTCTCAAGCCGCTGAAAACGTGGAGCCATCTCGCCACGCGGCGGCGCAAGCCGAGCGAGTACGAGATCGTCTCGACCAATTTGCACTACACGACCGACAACCCCGATGCACCCTTCGAACTCGACCCGAACTTCGAAATGGCGCAATGGTTCAAGCGCAACCGCAATGCTTCGCCGCTGCGTCACCCCGACTGGAACGCATTTCGCGATCCAGACGAGATCGTCTATCGCACTTACAACATGCTGCAGGACGGTCAGGAAACCTATGTATTCGGTCTGCTTGACCAGTTCGCCACGCGCGGTCACGACGCCATGCTTACGCCAGCATGGGCCAGTACGCTCGCGCGTCTTTATACGCCCGCGCGTTTCCTCTTTCATGCACTGCAAATGGGCTCGGCTTATCTGACCCAGATGGCCCCCGCCTCCACGATCTCGAACTGCGCCGCGTACCAGACCGCCGATTCGCTGCGCTGGCTCACGCACACCGCGTATCGCACGAAGGAGCTGTCGCTGACCTTCGCCGACCTCGGCTTCGGCAGCGGGGAGCGGCGCTGCTGGGAGCTGGACGCGGCATGGCAGGGCTGGCGCAAGCTCGCCGAACAGGCGCTCACGGCGTGGGACTGGGCAGAATGCTTCGTCGCACTGAACCTCGTCGCGCGCCCGGCCGTGGAAGAAACCATCTTGCGCGGTCTCGGCGTCGCGGCGCGGCACAACGGCGACACCCTGCTCGGGCTCGTCACCGATGCGCAGCTCGTCGACGCGCAGCGGCACCGGCGTTGGGCCACCGAGTTGGTGCGCATGGCTCTCGGGCACGAAGGCAACCACGCCGTGCTGAATGCGTGGGTAAGCAAGTGGGAACCGCTTGCCGACGAAGCCATCACGGCCTGGTGCGCCGCCCTGCCCGACGCACCCGAGGCGGGCGCTCGCGCGAAGGAAGCCACGCGCGAATTCAGGCGCGCGACGGGACTGTCAGTCGACGGGCTCTGAATCGAAGCGTTGTGAAGCAAGTGCCGGCGCAAGCCGGCCCCGAAACTTTGGAAAGCGTGAAATGAAACATCGGATCACGATCGAGGGCGGTGCGCAATTCAGCGTCTGCGCCGAGGAAGACTCCCTGTTGCGCGGCGCGCTGCGCGCCGATGTGGGACTCCCGCACGAGTGCAGTGTCGGCGGATGTGGTGCGTGCCGATTCGAACTCGTCGAAGGCAACATGGAAACGCTCTGGGCGCAGGCGCCGGGGCTCAGCGAACGCGACCGCAAGCGCGGCAAGCGCCTCGCCTGCCAGTCACGCCCGTTGAGCGACTGCACGATACGCGTGCGCTGCGATGACAGCTATCTTCCAGCCGTGGCCCCCGCGCGCTGGAGCGCAAGACTGGAGTCTCGCCGCCCGCTGACGCCGGACATGAGCGAGTTCACGTTTCATATCGCTGGACGAGCGCACTTCCGCGCCGGACAGTACGCGCTGCTTTACCCCGCGCAGGCGGAGGGCGCCCGCGCCTATTCGATGTCCAACTTGCCCAACGGCGAGGGGCTGTGGCAGTTCATCATCCGTCGCGTGCCGGGTGGCGCGGGCAGCAATGCGCTCTTCGACTCGCTCCTGGTTGGCGACCAGATCGTGATGGACGGTCCCTACGGTCATGGCTATCTGCGCGACGACAACGAGCGCCATATCGTGTGCATTGCGGGCGGCTCGGGTCTTGCGCCCATGCTGTCCGTCGCACGCGGTGCGCTTGCCCAGCCGGGGCAGCGGCGTGTGCACTTCTTCTATGGCGCACGCACGCAGGCCGATCTCGGTGCGACCGCGCAATTGCACGAGCTTGCTCAGGAGCGCCTGAGCATTTCGGTGGTGCTGTCGTCGCCGGAGCCATCCCAGCCGTGGGCCGGCGCCACGGGCTTCGTGCACGCAGAGGTCGAGCGCTCGCTCGCATCTCCGCTCGATCAACATGAGTTCTACTTCGCCGGCCCGCCTCCCATGATCGAGGCCGTGCAGGAAATGCTGATGCAGCGACATCGCGTGCCTTACAACCAGATCCACTTCGACCGTTTCGTCTGAACGCACCGTTTGTCTTGCCCGGCCCCTGTGCCGGGTTCCGTGCCAGCGCACCGCTCGCGTACTTACACCAATCGCCTGTCGCTGCAAGGAGGAGTAACCTGACACGGTCAATTCGATTTTTTCAGCTCCCGGCGCAGGCAGCGGACAATCCGCGCAACGATCATCGCGCCACAGCGAACGTGGTCGCGGCCGCCAATCCGGTAGCCTTCGAGGTGAGCATGCCCAAGAGCCGCACGCACGGAGTCGCCACGACTCCCTCCAACACGGATTCCCCCGCTCACGTGGCGCGGCGCCGGCAGTCGACGGAGATCCGCGTTCCCGCCATCCACGATCTGGCCAAGCGGTTGCGCTTCGCGCCGCAGCAGGGCCGCATCTGGCTGGACGACCAGCGCATGATGCTTATGCACATCAGCTCTCTCGGCGCGCTTCGCCAGGAGCTGATTGAGAGCCTCGGCAAGGAAACGGCTCGCGGCCTCGTGACCCGCATCGGCTATCAGGCCGGCTCGCGGGACGCGGCGATGACACGCAAGGTTCGCGCGGGCTCCAACCGCTATGACGATTTCCTCGCTGGTCCGCAGTTGGTGTCGCTCGAAGGCATCGTGCACTGCGAGCCGATTACGCTCGACATCGACGTCGAGCGCGGCCACTACTTCGGCGACTTCTATCTGACCGACTGCGCCGAAGCCGAAGCGCACATCGCGAGCTATGGCATCGGCAACGAATCGGTGTGCTGGATGCTGATCGGCTATGCCTGCGGCTACACGAGCGCCTTCATGGGACGCCCTATTCTCTGGCGCGAGATCGAGTGCCGCGGCATGGGCCACGCGAAGTGCCGCGTGGTCGGCAAGCCCGTGGAAGATTGGGACGACCCACAGGACGATCTGCGCTTCCTGCAGATCGGCGATTTCGTCAAATGGTCGGTCGAACCCCAAAGCATGCTGCCCGCAACGAGCCGCATTGCCCAGCGGCTGGCAAGCGCTCCCGAAAACAGTTTTGGCGTCGTGGGCATCTCCGTGGGCTTCAATACGGTCTGCCACATGGTCAACAAGGTCGCCCCTACCGAGGCAACCGTGCTCTTTCTCGGTGAAAGCGGCGTGGGCAAGGAAGTCTTCGCCAACAACCTGCATCGTCTCAGCAAACGCGCGGACGGGCCGTTCGTCGCCGTCAATTGCGCGTCGATTCCCGAGCATCTCATGGAGTCCGAACTGTTCGGCGTGGAGCGCGGCGGATATACCGGCGCCACGTCTTCACGTCCCGGGCGCTTCGAACGCGCCGATGGCGGCACGCTTTTTCTCGACGAAATCGGCACGCTCAGCTTCACGGCTCAGGGCAAGCTCCTGCGCGCGTTGCAGCAGGGCGAACTGGAGCGCGTGGGCGACACCCGCACGCGCAAAATCGACGTTAGAGTCGTGGCGGCAACCAACGTGAATCTGCGCGAGGCTGTGAAGGCCGGGCAGTTCCGCGAAGACCTGTTCTTCCGCCTGAATGTCTTTCCAATTCTGGTGCCGCCGTTACGCGACCGGCGCGACGATATACCTTTGATGATGAACTGGTTCTTGCAGCGCCTCGCCAAGAAGCACGGCAAGCACATCACCGGATTTCGCGAACGTGCGGTGGACGCGCTCTTCAACTACGACTGGCCCGGCAACGTGCGCGAGCTTGAAAACATGATCGAGCGCGCCGTGATTCTCGCGGAAGACGGCGGCGCCCTCGACCTGTGCCACCTGTTTACAACGGGCGAGGAGATCGACGTTTCGTCGTTCATTCTCAAGCGCAGCGGCAATATCGCGCCCCTCAACGAGCCGGTCGAGGTCGCGCCGCCCGCGTTCGTCCCCGCTGGACTTCCTGGCCTTGCCGAAACGGAAGCAGCCATGCTGCGCGCGGCCGTTGCCGAAGCGAACGGCAATCTCTCGCTTGCCGCCCGCGTGCTCGGCATCAGCCGCCCAAAGCTCGCCTATCGTCTGCGCAAATACGGTATCCCCATCGGTCGGGCCTGAACCGGCCCATTCGCTGCCGTCGCGCGACGAGGCAGGCGCCTTCGCGCCGCGCCTGCCCCGCCCTCACGCGCTAGAAGCGCTTCTGATACGAGATCGCCGCATTGAGCTGCGAATGCGTCACCTTGATCGGCACCGAAGTATTGGGCTGACTCGTGTTGGTCAGCGTCTTCTGGAATGCGTACGATACGCCCAGGTCGATCACATCGTTCTTGCCGAATGCGTAGGAAACGCCGCCGGTGACCGTCGTAGTCGGAATGCCGGGAATGACAGCAAACAGCATGTTGTTCGGCACGGCTTCCTGCGCGTAGTGGAAACCCGCGCGGAACGTCCAGCTGGGGTTGTAGCGGTACTCGGCACCAACCGAGAACACGTTGATATCGCGGTAATTCTGCGGCAAGGACAGATTCAGGTTCGCGCCCGTGCCCGACTGCACGAAGCTCACGTTGATATCCTTGAATACGCCTGCCAGAAACACGCGCTGGTAGTCCGCCGAGACGCTCCAATGGTCGTTGAACGTGTGACTGATCCCCGCCGTGAATTGCGCAGGCATTTCGAAGCTGTGGACGGTAATGTTCCCATTGATCGGTATGTTGCCCGCCACGGAGCTCACCGCCGTCAGGGTCGCATGCCCGCCCAGGTCGCCTACGTGCGTCTTGAAGTTGTACGCGAGACCGACTCGCGTGTTCGGCGTGAGCTGATACGTCAGGCCAAGCTTGCCGCCGATTCCCCAGGCGTCCGCACCGCCGCCCACGATGCCGTCATGCTCGAAGTTGATGTACCCGCCGGAGAGGCCTGGTACACTCAGCAGCGCGGGAACCAGTGAGCCGGACACGCGATGCTGGCTCGCCAGCGAGCCGATCTGTGACGCATCCAGCAACATGCCCAGATTCAATGACGTCCAGACCGCATCAATGGAGCCGCCCACCGTGAGCTTGTCCGTGATGTTGTACGCGACGGCGAACGGAATGCGCAGTACCAGCAATCTGGAGAAGTTATCGAGGCCCGTATTCACATCATTGGTGGTCGTACGCGAGAGAAAGCTGCTGCCACCGTACTGGGTACCGAGCCCGCCTTCAGCAAACGCGCCCACGCCAAACGTATACTTGCCCTGCCGATAGACGAATGCCGCTTCGGGCGCGAAGTACGGACCATTGTTGTTGCCGTGATTCCCCGATGTCACGGACTCGCCGGTTGCGGTATTGGTCACCCGTATGTCGGTGGTCACGACGTCGAGTCCGAAGTTGATATATTTTCCATCGCTCATCAGCGCGAGCGTTGCCGGGTTGAGCATCATCGCCGCCGGCCCCACGTTATAGGCGACCCCGCTGCCCCCCATCGCGCGGGAGATCGGCCCGTATCCTTCAAGGTTGAAAACATCGGTCGCCTGTGCCTGCGCCCCCCAAACAGCCGCGCAAAGCGCCGCCGCCGCGCGAATGCAATTGCCTTTCACTTCCGTCTCCTGGTATATATATTTAATATGTATTACTAACAGAATCGATGTCGGAGATATAGAATCAGAAACTCCCCATTACGCCGACGACCCGCTGAAGCGCGCTCTTCTGCGTCCGTGCGCTTGCGGTTGACTAGACCTTCCCTTCGCTGAAATGCTCCATCACCAGCCTGTTGAACCGTGCGGTGTGCTCGATCTGCGTCCAGTGTCCGCACTGCCCGAATACATGCAGTTGCGCCCGCGGAATCAGATCCAGCAGTTTGAGCGAGCCCTCAAGCGGGATCACGCGGTCCTCGCGGCCATGCACGATCAGTGTTTCGTGCTGAATCGCGCGAATCGCCTCTTCCGGACTAGCCAGCGCGTCGACCCAGCGTTGACGCGGCGCGGGAAACATGTTCGCGAACGCCTCCTGGTAGCCTGGGCGCACGCTTGCCTCGAAGCGTAGCTTTGCGAGCTCGTCGTTCACGAGCGTGCGGTCGAACGCAAAGATATCGAGCAGCGCACGCATGTTTTCGATTGATGGCGTGTAGCCCCACACCGCGTCGAGCCCTTCGGTAAGGGGAAAGGCGGTTCCGGCACTGCCCATCAGCACGAGCTTGCCCACGCGGCGCGGCGCCTTGATGGCAAGCGCCAGCGCTAGCCCGCCGCCGAACGAATTGCCCACTACGTGAGCCTGTTGGATGTTCAGCGCGTCGAGCAGCCCTAGCAAGTGATCGACCCAGGTCTGCATCGAATAGCGATGCCCCGTGGGACGTTCGGTTTCCCCAAAGCCAACCATGTCGGGGGCAATCACACGAAAGTGCTTTGCCAACTCGGGCATGGTGAGACGCCAGTTCGCCCACGCCGTCACACCCGGCCCTGATCCATGAATCAGTAATACGGGTGGCCCTTCGCCCAGATCGTGGTAGTTGGTTCGGATGCCATGGGCAAGAATGCTCTTGCCGATTTCAGGATTGGTCTGCATGGTGATATGTCTGCTCATTTAGAGAGTTTCACAGGGTCTCCACGACTTTCGCGCAAACCCTGGCGGCCGCGCTTTTTCGCACTTTGCCCGGCAATTCCGAAATGGCCTTTTGGCATCTCGGTGATGATGACGCGCACCGACTCGATCGGTGCGTCGATTGCGCGATGAATTGCCTCACTGACCTCGGCGATCAGGCGCTCCTTCTTCTCGTCGTCGCGACCTTCCAGGATATAAAGATGAGCAATCGGCACGGCGTTCTCCTCGTCAAATGAAGCGCAATCCAGTGGAGCCCATGCCCTGAACGCGCAACGTGATGCTGTCTCCGGCTTCAACGGCCACTGCCTCCGTGATGCCGCCCGAGAGAATCAGGCTCCCGGCCGGAATCGATTCCCCGCGCGCGCCAAGGTGGTTGGCCAGCATCGCCACCGCCGCCGCCGGGTGCCCGAGCACGGCCGCGCCTGCGCCGAACGAAACCGGCTGACCGTTCTTCTCCATGACGATGCCGACCGTGCGCAGGTCCACGCCGTCCACCGACATCGGCTGGCCGCCCACCACGAAGCGTGCCGCCGAAGTGTTGTCGGCCACTACGCTCTTCAGGTCGAACTTGAAGTCGCGGTAGCGGCTGTCGATCACCTCGATGCCCGGAATGACGAAGTCGGTGGCGGCCAGCACGCTGCCGATATGGCAGCCCGGCCCTTTCAGCTCGGTTTTGGTGACGAACGCGATCTCAGGCTCCACCTTCGGGTGGATGAGTTCGCTCGCGCGGCATGCACCGCCGTCTTCAAGCGAGTACACGTCGACGAGATAGCCAAACACGGGCGTGTCCACGCCCATCTGGCGCATCTTCGCGTGCGAGGTCAAACCGGCCTTGTAGCCGACAAGCCGCGCCCCGCGCCGCAAGTGTCGCTCGCGAATCGCATCCTGCACGGCATACGCGTCGTCCCAGTCCATCTGCGGCCACGTGTCCGTGATCTTGACCGTGTCGCGCGCGTGCAATGCGCATGCGTCGAGCTGTTCGGCGAGCGAGTGGATGATTTCAGTGGTGAGGTTCATGCTGCTTCCTTGCTGGCGATCTGTTGACGCGCCTTCTTCAACGTGAGCGCCGTGTCTTCGATCATGTCTTCCTGGCCGCCCACCATGCCGCGCCGTCCGAGCTCCACGAGAATGTCGCGCGCGGGCACGCCGTACTTTTCGCTAGCGCGCTTCGCAAACAGCAGGAACGAGCCGTAAACGCCGGCGTAGCCGAGCGTGAGCGAGTCGCGGTCGATGCGGATCGGGAAGTCCATCATCGGCACCACGAGGTCTTCGGCCACGTCCTGGATCTTCCAGACGTCCACGCCCGTTTCGATGCCCATCCGATCGCACACGGCAATGAACACTTCGAGCGGCGTGTTGCCCGCGCCCGCGCCGAGCCCCGCGGCCGCACCGTCGATACGATTGGCGCCGCACTCGATGGCGGCGAGCGAATTCGCCACGCCCATCGCCAGGTTATGGTGTCCGTGAAAGCCCAGCTCCGTTTCGGGCTTCAGCGCTTCGCGCACGGCGCTCAGGCGCGCCTTCACGTCCTCGGGCAGCATGTAACCCGCCGAGTCGGTGATATAGATGCAGTTCGCACCATACCCTTCCATGAGCTTCGCCTGCTTCACGAGTGCCTGCGGACTGTTCATGTGGCTCATCATCAGGAAGCCCACCGTGTCCATATCGAGCTTGCGTGCGAGCGTGATGTGCTGCTCGGACACATCGGCTTCGGTGCAATGAGTGGCCACGCGGATCGTGTGAACACCCAGATCGTGGGCCATCTTCAGATGGTCGACGGTGCCGATGCCCGGCAGCAGCAGCGCCGAAACCTTCGCCCGTTTGAGCAGTGGAATGACGGCGCCGAGGTATTCCTCGTCGGTATGCGCCGGAAAGCCGTAGTTGACCGACGAGCCGCCCAGACCATCGCCGTGCGTCACCTCGATGAGCGGCACACCGGCGTCGTCGAGCCCCTGGGCGATGTTGCGCATCTGGTCGAGCGTCATCTGGTGACGCTTGGGATGCATGCCGTCGCGCAGCGTCATGTCGTGGACAGTAATGCGTTTGCCTCGGAGATTCATGGTGTTTCCTTCGATATTGGGGTAAGTCGGAAGCAGGCGGACACAGTGGCCCTGTGCTCAGGCCGGCGCGTTCTCCACGGGCACAAGCGAGATTCGGCCTGCAAGCAGCTCCTCGGCAAACATCTCAGCCGTGCGCGCGGCCGCGGCGGTCATGATGTCCAGATTGCCTGCATAGCGCGGCAGGTAGTCGCCCAGGCCCTCCACTTCGAGATAGACGGTCACGCGCCTGCCGTCGAACACCGGCCCGTTGACGAGCTTGTAGCCCGGCACGTAGCGCTGAACTTCGGCGATCATCGCGTGAATGGATTCGGTGATGCGCGCTTCATCCGGCTTGCCCTCGGTCAGGCAGTGGACGGTGTCGCGCATGATGAGCGGCGGGTCCGCGGGATTGATGACGATGATCGCCTTACCCTGTTTCGCGCCGCCCACCTTCGCCACGGCCGCCGAGGTGGTGCGCGTGAATTCGTCGATGTTCTTGCGCGTGCCGGGCCCCGCCGAGCGGGACGACACCGTCGCGATGATTTCCGCGTAGTCCACCGGCTGCACGCGCGAGACCGCATGCACCATCGGAATGGTCGCCTGTCCGCCGCACGTCACCATGTTGACGTTCATCTCGCGCTTGCCGATGTGCTCCCTGAGGTTCACCGGCGGCACGCAGTACGGCCCGATGGCGGCCGGCGTGAGGTCGATCATCATCACGCCCAACTCGTTGAGCTTGCGGCTGTTCTCCGCGTGAACGTAGGCGCTCGTCGCGTCGAAGGCGATCTGCACATTGTCGGCTTTCACGTGAGGCAAGAGGCCGTCCACGCCTTCGGCCGTGGTCTTGATGCCCAGTTCGCGGGCGCGCTTCAGGCCGTCGGATTCGGGGTCGATGCCCACCATCCAGACGGGCTCGAGCACCGGGCTGCGTTGCAGTTTGGCGAGCAGGTCGGTGCCGATGTTGCCCGGCCCGATCAACGCACAACGGATTTTCTGTGTCATGGTGAAATGTCCTTCTGAATGTCAATGAAGTTCAGGCGAAGCGGACCGAGCACGCGCCGATGCCGCCGATGGCTACGCGGAAGCTGTCGCCAGCCTTGACCGGCGCCATGGCCGCGAGCGCGCCGGAGAGCACAACTTCGCCCGCCTTCAGGCCGATGCCGAGGCGCCCGAGCGTATTGGCGAGCCAGGCCACCGCATTGACGGGCGAGCCGAGCGCCGCCGCGCCCGCGCCAGTGCCGATCACCTCGCCGTTTCGTTCGAGCACCATGCCGCAGGTGCCGAGGTCCACGCTGCGCGCGCTCACCGCGCGGTCACCCAGCACGAAGACGCCGCACGAGGCGTTGTCTGCTACGGTGTCCTGGATCTTGATCTTCCAGTCGCGAATGCGCGAATCGACGATCTCGAAACATGGCATCACGCATTCGGTGGCGGCCAGCACCATCGCGTTGGTGATGCCCGGCCCCATCAGGTCCTTCTTGAGTACGAAGGCGATTTCGCCCTCGGCTTTCGGCTGGATCAAGGTGTCGAGCGCGATGCTCTCGCCTTCGCCGTACACCATGCCCGAGAGCAGATAGCCGAAGTCGGGCTGATAGACGCCCAGCATGTCCATCACGGCCTTCGACGTCACGCCGATCTTCTTGCCCACGACCGTCTCGCCGGCGTTCAGGCGCCGCTGTACCATGCGCTGCTGGATGTGGTACGCATCCTCGATCGACATGCCGGGGTGGCTGTCGGTCAACGGCGCCAGCGTCTCGCGCGCAGTGAGCGCGCCGTAGAGTCTGTCGCCCAGTTCGGTAATCAACGTGGATTCCATGAAACTTCCCAATGGCCGTAGTTAGTCAAAGCGGTTAATCAAAGCGGTCGTTCAAAGCTTGACGCACACGTTCTTGAGTTCCGTGTAGAACTCGAGCGAATGCACGCCGCCTTCGCGGCCGATGCCGGACTGCTTCGCGCCGCCAAACGGCGTGCGCAAGTCCCGCAGGAACCATGAGTTCACCCAGGCAATGCCGACCTCGATGGCCGCTGCGACCCGATGCGCGCGCGAAAGATTCGTTGTCCATACTGCCGTGGCGAGGCCATAGTCGTTGTCGTTCGCGCGGCGAATGACTTCCTCCTCGGAGTCGAACGGCATGACGAGCGCACAGGGGCCGAAGATCTCTTCACGGGCGATCGGTGAGTCGTCGCCGAGTCCCGTCCATATCGTCGGCTGTACCCAGGCGCCCGCATGCAGATCGCCCGGCATCTCAGGCACGCCGCCGCCCGTCACCACGGTCGCGCCCAGATCCGCCGCCTTCTTGTAGTAGGAGAGCACCTTGGTCCGATGCTCCTGGCTGATGAGCGGTCCCATGCCGGTGCTCGCATCCTGCGGCAAGCCGATGCGCAGGGCTTCAGCCCCTGACTTGAGCGCCGCCACGAAGCGCTCGAAAATGGGGCGCTCGACATAGACACGTTCCGTGCCGAGGCAAACCTGGCCGGAATTGGCAAAGCATGAGCGCAGCGTGCCTTCGATGGCAGCCTCGAAATCGCAGTCCGCAAACACGATGGCCGCGTTCTTGCCGCCCATCTCCAGGCTCACCGGGCGCGCGCCCTCGGCCGCGGCCTTCATGATGGCGGTGCCGGTGCGCGTCTCGCCCGTGAACGTGATGGCGTTCACACCAGGATGCGTAGTGAGGAACTCTCCGGCCGAGCCCGGCCCGAAACCGTGCACGACGTTGTAGACGCCACGCGGCACGCCCGCTGCGTTCATGACCTCGCCCAGCAGCGCCGCGGTCTGAGGCGTCTCTTCCGACGGCTTGACCACCACGGTATTGCCGCAGGCGAGCGCTGGGCCCACCTTCCAGGTCATCAGCAGCAGCGGCAGATTCCACGGACAGACCACGCCTACTACACCAACCGGGCGCCGCATCGCGTAGTTGATCGCACCGGAGCCGTCCGGCGTGGGCATTTCGAAGCATTCGGTGGGCACGTTCTTCACCACGTCGGCGAAGATCTTGAAGTTGGCCGCACCGCGCGGAATGTCGATGTGGCTCGCAAGGCTCACCGGCTTGCCAGTGTCGGCCACTTCGGCGGCCAGAAAGTCGTCGAAGCGGCGGTTGATGCCATCGGCCAGCGCGTAAAGCACGTCCACGCGCTGCGGCACCGTCATCGCCCCCCAGGGACCTTTGAGCGCGGCCTTTGCGGCACGCACGGCCGCGTCGACCTCTGCGCGACCGGCTTCGGCCACCCGCGCGATAACCGCATTGTTCAGCGGCGAGCGCTTCTCAAACCAGAGCTGGCCGTCGTGGTACTCGCCGTCAATGAAATTCCTGACCAGTCGGATGCCGCTATCGGGCGCTGGCACATCGGTCGCCAGATGTGGCGCGCCATTGGGTTCTGTCTTCAGCATGATCGTCTCAACGATGTGTTCGTATTCCATGAAATCTGCGGCTCGCGGCGCGTTGCCATTCTCGCGAGCGTCACGCATTGGCCAGGCCGAGCGAGCGCAATCCAGCCTGCGCGCAGGCGTCGTCCTGCTCCTCGCTGCCACCCGATACCCCTATGCCGCCAATGCGCTGCCCGTCCTCCGTGATCGGCAGCCCGCCGCCAAACGCGACGAATCGCGGTCGCAGCACGATGCCCTGCCGCACGGCCGAGGAATGCGCCTGCAGCGCTTCGCTCCAGCCCCCGGTGGGCAAGCCGAAGCTGACCGCCGTGTACGCCTTGTCGATCGCGATGTCGATCGAGTGCAACGGCGCACCCGGCATCCGCACGAACGCGGCAAGGTTCCCGCCCGCATCGACCACGGCCACGTTTACGCGCACGCCGAGTTGCTGCGCCTCGCGCGCGGCGGCAGCGGCCGCGCGGCTGGCCGCGGGCCAGTCGATCGTGCGTGCCTCGACGCCATGCGGCACGGCATTCGCGCCCTCGTGCGCCGGGCGCGCGCGTTGTCCGGGTGCCATGTCAGGTGTACACCGTAGTGAAGGCTTCGTTGATCTCGCCCGAGTGGAAGAAGATGCCGCGCCCAAGGTGGTCTTCGGTCCACGTGGTGACGGGCCGGTCCGGCTGCGCCATGTAGCCGAGCCCCGCGAAGGTCTCGTTGCGGTTGCCGCTCGGATCGAAGAAATAGATGGTCGTGCCGCGCGTGATGCCATGACGCGTGGGCGCCACGTCGATCTTCACCTTGTTCTTGCCCATCACGTCCGCCGACTTCAGCACGTCGGCCCAGTCGTCGAGGAAGAAGGCGATGTGATGCAGACCGTTGGTCGCGCCGCCGACGAACGCGATATCGTGCGGCGTCGAACTGCGAAACAGCCACGTGGCGGCCTGGATGCTGTTGCCCGGTCCCACCATCACCTGCTCGGCCAGATGGAAGTCGAGGCATTCCTGCATGAAGCGGGTGTTGTCGGCCACGCGATTGACGCCCGTTCCCGGATTGAGCTCGCACATCAGCAGGCAATGGTCGAGCCAGTGAACCGCTGAGCCCTTCACGTCGTCGGGCCAGGGGTCGGGATTGAGCGAGCCGACGTCGGTGCCCACCTGCTCCTTGTAGGCGTAAAGGCGCATTTCGTGACCGCTTGGCAGATTGAATTTCAGCATACGGCCCGTTGCTGGCAGGCTGCCTTGGGGCAGCATCTGCGTGCGCACGCCATACGCCTCGATACGTTCCTGCAAGGCGTCGAGATCGGCGTCCTTCTCCACCTTGTAAGCGACATGGTTCAGGCCCGCCTGATCCGAGGGGCTCAGGACAAGCGAGTATTTGTCCCACTCGTCCCAGCATTTCAGATAGACGTTGCCCTCGCTGTCGCGCAGCGTTTCCTTCAAGCCCAGAACATTCTGGTAATGCTTGAGCGCCGCATCCATGTCCATCACCCTCAGATTGGCATGGCCGATTCGCATCACACCCATGATTGCTCTCCTCCTTCTCTACCCGGTATAAGTTTGGGATGCCTGGCAGGCGAATCCCTTGAAAAACGGCTTTTGCATCCTGCCGGCCACTTCCAGCTCCACATCGCCTTGCGGGGCGATCCGGCATGCGAGCGAATAGCCAGCCTCTTCCTCCTGCACGCTCACATGTGCACGGCTTACCGGTCCGAGCTTCTGAACTTCGCCTTGCAACACCCGAACCTTGCACACGCCACAGCCGCCATTCAGGCATCCGACCGGAATGCCCCGGCGACCAAGCCGCGACATTCCCGCAAGCAGCGACTCCTGTACCGAACAGCGGTAGCGCTCGCCGGTCTGCGCGATCGTCACGGCTACGGTGCGCTCACTGGCGTCCATGTCAAACCCTCCTGAATAGCGGGCTGCGCACCTGCTGAACATCTGCCGCAGAGATGAACTTCTCGTGGTAGATGTCGCTTTCGAAGAGCCGGCCCTGCATCAGCGTGGTGATGCACGCATCGATCATCGCGGGCGGCCCGCACAGGTACGCTTTGTGACCGGAAAAGTTGTTGTCGAAGTGCGCCTTCGCGGCTTCGTGAACGAAGCCGTGCGCAACGGGCTGACCCGAGCCATTGGCACTCTCCGACAGGGCGGGCACATAGGTGAAGTTCGGGTACTGGCGGCTCAGCTCGCGAAAGGCTTCGTCGTAGTACAGCTCCGCCGCGTTGCGCTGGCCGTAGACCAGCGTGATCGGCTCCTTGCAACCGCTTTGCAGCAGATCGAGGATCATCGAGCGTGGGCTCGACAGGCCCGAGCCGCCGGCCATGAAGAGCATCGGCACCTGCGCGGACTTGCGTACAAAGAACCGCCCGTAGGGGCCGGAAAGCTTCACCTTGTCGCCCACCGCAAGCTTCTCGTGCAGGTAGCCCGTGCCGACGCCGCCGGGCACCTGCCGCACGTTCAACTCGATTTCGCCGGTGGCCGCGGCATCGGCCGGCGCATTGGCAATGGAAAACGCCCGGCGCTCGTGCATGCCCGGAATCTCGAGCTGGACGTACTGGCCCGCCTGGAAATGCAGCGGATCGGCAAGTCTCAGATGAATGGCCTTGATCGTTGGCGTGAGCTGAACGATGCGGGCGACCTCCGCCGTGAAATCCTTGACAGGGATGATTTCGGCATCCTGATCTTCCTCGACATCGGCTTCGATCGACGTGTCAGCGGTAAGCGTCGCGCAGCAGGCGAGCGCCTTGCGCTCCTCGCGCTCGAAGTCCATCAGCGCGAACGGGTTGGCTTCGCCCAGATCGACCTCGCCTTCGAGAATCTCGATCTTGCAGGTCCCGCACAGGCCGTGACAGCACGCGTGTGGAATATAGATGCCCTGGCGCAAGGCGGCATCGAGAATGGTCTGTCCTTCCTCGACTTCGATGGTGGCGCCCAGGGGTTCGATGGTCAGTTGATGGCTCATGGTCGATCGATACTTCAAACGTCAATTCCGGCCGCAATGGCGTTTGCGGTCGCACTGTTTGCAACCGGACCGCGACAACGCAGTCCGGTTCGCCGCACATTGCCGGCGTATTGCAGCTGCGCGAATCAGCTACAGGACCCCTTTATGCCCGTCAGGCCCGGCGTGCGAAAGCGGATCAGGTCCTTGTGGCCGATGCCGTTCTCCGCGAGCGTTTTCGCGGGTTCGGGCTGGAACGGCTTGCCGGACTTGAACCACTGCACCGCGCGCCAGTCGATCCTGGCAAAGTCGGGGTGGTAGCCGTAGATGCCCGGCAGGATCTGCTCGGCCAGTGCGCCGAAGGGCGTCTGCGGCGGCAACGGCAGGCAGAACGGCGCCGGGAACATCAGATGGTCTTCCCAGCCAATGTAGAGCAGCGGCGCCGGAAACTTCTCCGCCGTGTCCTGCGGCGGGAAGCTGTAGGGTTTGAGCGCGATAATCGTCACGGCTTGCTCCTTGCAAAACTTGCACTAACAGGAATTTCTCTTAAGGGGGCTTGCGCGGGCGGGAACACACACCAGGCACCGTTCTCGTGGCGAAAGAAGGCGATGGTCAGCGGGCCGGCCATTCGCAGCACTTCGAGCGCTACATAACGCACTCCTTTGGCGGTGCGACCGAATCGCGTGACGCGCAGCGGCCGCGTCGGCGTGGGCCCGAGCCATTTCTCAACCAGCGAACGCAACGATGTTTTCTCTGCATCCATCTCGACACCTGATGTCAGTCAAATGCGCAATACCCGGCGATCAGTTGCTCGTTGCCTGGCCGCGCCAGGCTGCGAAGTTCTTCTGGTCTTCAGATCCTTCGAAGTCCATACTGTCGCGCGGGTTCACCTCGTAGTAGTCGAGCACGGCCGCAAGCGGGTCGAAGCCCTCGCTCGTGGGATCGGTGCCGGGCTTGAAGCAGTTGCCCTGGTAGATCTGGTGAACGGGAAGCCACGACTGCGTGAACTTCTCGGGCTCGTGCTCGAAGATCTCCTTGCAGTGGTCGCTGCAGAAGTGGAAGCGGTTGCCCAGATAGTCTGACTCCCGCGCGCAGATCTTCGTCGCGTCGCCCGGCTCGGTGAAGAACATCGGGATCTGGCAGATCTGGCACAGCATCGGCAGCGTCTTCACGTAGAAGCGCTCGCCCGCCTTCGCGCGTTCGCCCCAGTGCTCGAAACGCGGCCGATAGTGCGCATCGAAGCTATCCGGGTACTTCGCCGCGAGCCACGTCATCTCGTCTTCGCGGGGCAGCCACGTGTGGAACGGGGCAGCCGCGCCGAAGCTGTAGAAGGTGGCCCATGCCTGATGGCTGAGGTGATCCTTGCCTTCGCACGCATCCTTCCAGCCCTTCGGCTCGCGAATGCCATAGCGGGCAAGATCCTTGAACAGCGCGCCGCCGTTTTGCTCCGCGTACATTTCCCAGGCTTCCTTCCAGCTCATCACGCGCTTCGGTTGCATGTAGTCCATCATCATCGCCACGAGCGTGAGCAGCCGGTAGCCACGCCAGAACCACTTGTCGATCCAGCGCTGCACGATCGGCACGTTGTCCGGGTCCTGCTCGAGCATGAATTTGATGCACTCGATGCCGAGCGTCATGTGGCGCGATTCGTCTGACTGCGCAGAGAAGCCGAACGTGACGGTCGACATGTCGCCGTTGTAGGCGGCGCCCGACATGAACGGCACGAACAGCAGATTGGTGAGCACATACTCGAACGAGAAGCTCACGGCGGTGAGGAACTCAAACGGCCCGGCCGTGCACGCGTCCTCGAAGAATGACTTCGGCACCGAGAGATACCAGACGCGGTCGAACCAGTGGTTCGAGTGATGCATGCCGTTGAAGAACTTGTTGTACGTGGACATGGCATGCGTTTCGGTCTGATAGTGACGCAGTTCATCGATTGACTGCATCTGGCACGCCACGCGCGCGCCCTCGCCGGTGAAATGCCGGCCTACGTGCGCAAAACCACGGTGCGCGTAGTACTCGAGCGGTGTCACGCCCTGGATGAAGAGCTTGAGCGCGTTGATGTAGCGCGCGTCGGTTACGCCCAGGAACGCGTTGTTCTGCGTGAATGCGTCAATCACCGCGTAGAGTTTCTTTTCCTTTTCGCCCTGATATTTCCAGTACGCGTCCATCGTTAGACGGAACGGGTCGACCCATTTGTCCCAATCGTGAATCTTGATGCCTTCGTAGCGGTCGAACGGAAAAACCTTCTCCATCGGCTGATACGATGTCTCCCAGCCGAGGCCGCGCGTCATCGCCGCGTAGCGCTCCTTCAAGCCGAGTTTCTTTTTCAGCACAGGCGTGTCCATTTGTGTCTCCTTCCTGATGTAATCCGTGTTGCGTTGTTCAGTGTTTCCAGCTCAGCGTGAACTGGTCGTCGTCTTCGTCGAGATGGCCGGACAAGGTGATCAGATTCACCTGGATCTGCTGCAGATCGAAGCGCGTGCCGATGAGGTTCTCGATGGTTTCACGGCGGATCGTCAGACGCCCCGGGGCATCGATCTTGACCATGCCCGGAGATTCCACCGCGACGGCGTCCGGGTTATCCGCGAGGATCGCCTCGACCACTGGTCTGGACTCCTCATTGGCCTGAAAGGCGATGAATACGTTGGACATCGAATGTTCCCTGTATCAGTTAGTCAGTTTGTCGGCGGGGCTCAGGCGTCGATGCCGAGCTTGGCCAGCCGCGCACGCAATTGCTGGCGTGTTTCGTCGAGCACACTATGGCCGCTCGCCGGGAAGGCCAGCTCCGCGACCGGCAGCAGCGCCGTGGCCGCCTGCTCCTCCCAGTCGTGCACCCATTGGCTCAGCACCGCCTTGTTGTCTTCGGACTCGGCCGCCATGGTCTTGACGACCGCGTCGACCCAGCGGCTCGACTCGTCGTGCCATTCCGGCATGAAAGCGGTGAGCATCGCCACCGCGCTGCCGCCTGCGAGCGCTACGCGCTCGTCGACGTAACGCTCGTACACGAGCGGATACAGAAGTCCGTCGAGCGCCAGATTCTGTGCAACGAACAGTTCCACGGGATCCTTGAGCACCAGCGTGTCTTCCACATAGCGACGCAGCGCCTGCCACGTGCGGTCCACCATCCAGGCTTCCTTCGCCTCGTCCAGGTGCTCAGGACCGGACATCGACAGCGCGAGCCGGGTGAGGTATTGCGCGACGCCGAGGTTATCCATCGCATGAAACATCGCGGGCGCCGTGAACGCCGTGCCATAGCCGATCGCGCAAATTTGCGAGTTGTTCATGTTGGCGCCCCACGCGACATGGCGCAAAGGCACGAGCACGGCCAACGCATGGTTGACGAGTTCGTCGGACATGAGCCCGACCATGCCGCGCGATTCCACGAACTCGAAGTTCGCCTCCATCGTGTCCTGCTGGCGCGCACGCGTCATGGTCCACGACGCGTAGTAGAACTGGCGCGGGTCCTTCAACGCGTACCAGTTCTGCATACGAACGGCGGTACGCCCGGTGTCGAACAGCTCATGCTCCGGATCCCACGTGGGCCGGTAGTGGAAGTTCGCGGAAGGCTGTGCGCCCATGATGCCTTCCTGATAGCGCGAGGCCGTCTTGTCTCCGCCTATGTATTGCGCCACGTGGGCATACGTGTGCCGCAGCGGCTTGATATCCACTGTCTTCAGATCGATGGTCACTGCTTGCTCCTGCTGGTCATGGGTTCACCTTCCGCCGCGAGGCGCACGGCGTTCTGCGCGATGCAGAACTCCTCGAACGCGTCTCGCGGCAGCATCAGTTCGACGCAAAGCTCCGGAATGCCGACCGCGAACTCAAACTCGACGAACCCTCGCGGGTTGATGCCGGTGACCCTGACGAACTTGCGGGTCGTGTCGATCGAGTCGGTATCGGCTTGCGCGGATGCCGGTTGTTTCAGCATGGTGGGTGTCTCCTTCATGCCCGGACTTCAATGCACCATCCATGCCACGAGGCGGCCCCTTCGTCGAGAATCTCGAGAATTAAGGGCAAACACTTAGGTCCGCCGCGTGGTTTTCAGCGAAAATCGAGGTAAACCCGAACCGTGAAACCGCCATTCATCGGCCATTAACACATTGATTTCCAGTCTGTTTTTATGATTTCATAAACGCATACGTCCGCATTTGATGAATTCATGAAATCGTCACCCTCGCCCGCGCTCCAGGAGCGGGAAAGCGGAAAATCTCGACGGAGGAGACATGACGGCACCCCAACCCGCCCCCCGATCCAGCTCACAGCCCGCGTCCTTCCCCGCGGACGCCGACCTTCGGCGCCTGATTCATTTTTCAACCAGCGACGGACGCATCTGGCTGGCCGATCAACGCATGGTGCTGATTCACGCAGCCGCGCTTGGCGCGTTGCGCAAGGAGATGATGGAAAGCGTGGGCCCGGTACAGACCCGCCGTTATTTCATGCGGGCCGGCTTCGCCGCGGGCGAGCGCGACGCGGCGCTCGCCCGCGAGATCAGGAGTGGCGCATCGCTTTACGACATGTTCGCCGTGGGCCCCCAACTCCACATGCTCGAAGGCGCGGTGCAAGTCAAGCCGATACGCTTCGACGCGAACCCACAAACCGGGTATTTTTCCGGCGAGTATCAGTGGGAGCATTCATGGGAGGCCGAGGTCCACACGCGCAACTTCGGACTCCAGACAGAGCCCGTCTGCTGGATGCTCATTGGCTACGCTTCCGGCTATACGAGCGCCTTCATGGGGCGCACCATCCTGTTCAAGGAAACCGCGTGTGTCGGCAAGGGCGATACGCACTGCCGCATCGTCGGCAAACCGCTCGACGAATGGCCCGATGCGGATGAGCTCGCCGCCTGGTTCAAGTCCGAGTCGCTGATCAGCACGCTCCAGAACCTGCAAACTGAAGTCGAATCGCTGCGACTCGAAATCGCACCGGAAGCGAACCGCACGAAGTTGATAGGCCAGTCCGAGGCGTTTCGTTCTGCCTATGAACTGCTCCAGTTGGCGGCGCCCACCAAAGTGACCGTGCTGCTCACAGGCGAAACCGGCGTGGGCAAGGAACGCTTCGCGCAGGCGCTGCACGCATTGAGCCCACGCGCCAACAGGCCTTTCGTAGCCGTCAACTGCGCTGCGATTCCCCATGCGCTGATCGAATCGGAGCTGTTTGGCGCTGAGAAAGGCGCCTACACGGGCTCACAAGCTGCGCGCCCTGGCCGCTTCGAGCGCGCCGAGGGAGGGACGCTCTTTCTCGACGAGGTGGGCGAACTGCCCATGGAAGTGCAGGCCAAACTGCTGCGTGTGATCCAGGAAGGCGAGGTCGAGCGCCTCGGTTCAACCCAGAGCCGCAAGGTCGATGTGCGCCTCGTGACCGCCACGAACCAGGACCTGAGCTGTGCGGTGCGGGAAGGACGCTTTCGCGCCGATCTCTATTACCGGATCAACGTCTACCCCGTGGTCATTCCGCCGCTGCGTGAACGGCAATGCGACATCGAACCGCTGGCGCAGGCCATGCTCGAGCGATTTGCGCGGCTGCACGGCAAGGCAGTACCCACGCTGACCGATCACGCCTGCGAAGCGTTGCGCCGCTATGCGTGGCCGGGCAACGTGCGCGAGCTCGAAAATCTGGTCGAACGAGCGGTCATCCTCTCGCGACCGAATCGGGAGATCGAAGCAAGGGATCTCTTTCCCGGTATCGAATTTCCGGCCGGCGCGTCGGTCGACCAGCGCGGCCAGCTTGCGGACAGCAACGCGACGCAGATAGACTGCCAGGCGCTGCTCGATCAGTTGCGAAACTGCGCCGGCGGACTGGAAGGCCTCGAACGCGCACTACTGCGCGAGGCCGTGGACAAGGCCAAAGGCAATTTGTCCGCCGCGGCGCGCATGCTCGGCCTGACACGCCCGCAGCTCAGCTATCGTCTCAGCCGCGATCAGGACAAGGAGGGGCAGCAGCCATGAACAGAACTCATCCGGCCCACCCGCTCAGCGCAGCCTTCGCAAACGATACGCCGCTGCCCGCACCGGCGTTCCCTACTGCCGAGTCGCTTCACGGCGAAGAATCGAATGGGCTGTCTGCCCGCACGCTCGGCGAGCAGGCTTACCATCAACTGCGCCAGCACATCATCGAAGGTCGTTACCCGCCGGGGACGAAGCTGCGCGTCGAGCATCTGAGAGACGTTTACAACGTGGGCGCGGGCACGCTGCGCGAGGCGCTCACGAGGCTCGTGAGCGACGCGCTGGTGGTGGCCGAAGGCCAACGCGGATTCCGCGTCACGCCCATGTCGCTGGCCGACCTCGAAGACGTCACGCGCCTGCGCATTCATATCGAGGTGGACGCGTTGCGCGAGTCTGTGCGGCGTGGCGACCACGCATGGGAGCAACGCGTGCGCCAAAGCTTCGAGATGCTTTCCACGTTCGAACAACCCGTCTCGGTCGAGAACCGGTCTGCCTGGGAAGTGCATAACCGCCGCTTTCACGAAGAGCTGATTTCCGCGGCTGCCTCGCCGTGGACGTATCTGGTCCTGCGAATTCTCTCGCAGCATGGCGAGCGCTATCGCCGGGTATGCATCGGTCTCGTCGACATGCATCGCGACGTGCACGAGGAGCATCTGCGCATTTTCGAGGCCGCCATGCAGCGCGCCGACGCACGCGCGGCGCTTGCGCTGGAGGACCACATCGGCACGACGCTGACGATCGTGCGGCGGGCTCCGGCGGGCACGCTGCCCTTTGCGTGAACGCGCGACCGGCTGCGCATGCGCGGCAAGCGATTTTGTTCCCGTTCTGCAAGTAATTTGTTCCCAACGGCCGAATCACCCGGAAAGCCGCCTGCCATTGAATGCGCGCAAATCGGCCATACCTGACCTTCAGGTATCGCATCCGTCAGGCGGCAACGAGTCGCTTTGCCGGCGTTCATAGTTCGGCAGCAGCCCCTCAAACCTTGCGGCATCAACAACTGCTTCGGACCATGTACCGCCGCTCAGTTCGTCATGACGCCGACGACCACTACCAGTGCCTTTCGGATTTTGACGCGTTGTCGCCATCCCTCGATGCATCACGTCAGCCGACGCCTTGTAAGCGCGAAACTGCGATTTCGTTAGAATTCGGCGCTCGCAACCCGTGCGTTGCAGCAAGTCATCACGATGGAAACGTCATAGCCGAAGTCCGCAGCGCAGCATGCTCACTCCTGACCCACTCGTACCTGATGCCGAAATATTTTCGACAGGTCTCCAGTTGAGAGCCCCCAACTTTCACAACGGGGCTGCGTCATCTCCGCTTGGACAAAGTCGAGCAACTTCGTCTCCGATATCGCCTCGACAAGAATGACCCATTCATCTGTAGACCGATTTCGGCTCTGACGACTCTCCTCGGTGTCGAGTGACGATGAACCCTTGTCAGGAATCGCGAACGCAATGCTTACGATTCCCGGATGGGAAATGCCCTCGTCCATAACCCAAAGTTCGATCTCTCGCTTCACGCGCTCAGGGTTCGGCGGCATCAGCTGCATCATCATCACGCATGCACCCTCTGCTTGACCGTTACGCGCGATGACCTGATAAGCGGAACGGTGTCCGTTCTGAAAGGTCGGCAGCGTCGCTCGGGTCCAGGGTGTTGGATCATTGAGTCGTTCGATGTAGTCCGGCTGCGTGAGAATCGCCAGACTCGTCACGTCGTACAAGATAAGGTAGCGCGGCTCAGCGGCTTCCCGTGCGAAGCGTCTTCCACGTAGAAAACCCTGAACGTCGAGTCGCTCTGGCAGATGCTCGCGTGTATGCCACACGACAAAGTTTTCGATATCCGTTTCCTGCATGTCGAGCGTCGCGCACGGGATGGCGTGTCCGAACGAGCTCATGCTTTCTTCCTCATAGTTCGATCACCACGCTACGGGAAGCGTCTCGACACCGAACACATTGCCATTGCATTTGAACTCGAGCTGTTCGAAGGGCGCAGCAAGCCATAGCGAAGGCAGTCGCTTGAACAGCGTCTCGAAGACTACCTGAAGTTCAAGGCGCGCGAGCGGTTGCCCCAGGCATTGATGCACTCCGAATGAAAACGCCACATGTGACGCGTGTTTCGTATCACGGCGGATATCGAACCGTTCGGGTTCCGGGAACGCCTCCGGATCATGATTTGCCGCCTGAACCGGCGCGAACACGCCCTCGCCTTTGCGGATCAACTGACCGGCAATCATCACGTCGGCAGTCGCCACGCGGGCGGAGTTCATGTGCGTGATCGAATGGAAGCGCAGCATTTCCTCCACTGCGCCGCGCGCCAGTGACGGCTCGGCGATAAGCGCGGCCTTTTGTTGCGGATCTTGCAGCAGACTCAGCAAGCCAAGTCCAATCTGATTGGCAGTCGTCTCATGACCAGCAAGATAGAGCAACACCGCCATCTGCACGGCGTCCGCATGCGACAGCTTGCCCGGGTTAATCCACTCCAGTGCAAGACGGCTCAATAGATCCTCTCCGTCACCCGGTTCCTGCTCCTTCTCGCGCAGCAGCCGGTCTATGTACTGCTCCATCTCTTGAGCCGATTGCGCGAGAAGCGCCGGACTGATGTCTAGCCTCATGCGGTTGCTGCTCAACAGTTGCAGACGCGCATGATCCTCATACGGAACACCAAGCATGATGGAAATAACGACAGACGGTAGCGGTAGCGCCACATCCCGAATGAAATCGGCCGGCGCACCATTTGCGATCATCTGATCGAGCAATGTGTCGAACGTGGTCTGCACGAACGGTCGCAGTTCATCGATACGTTTCATCATGAATTCTTTCGTCAGCGTCCGCCGATATTGGCCATAAAGCCGCATGCAGCCACGACGTTCGTTGCCCCGGTCCGTTAATTCGTTCGGTTACGCATTCCGGTTACAGCCGGAAGGAATTTTTTCGCAGGAGAGCACTTGCAGTAGATCTGCCGAGCGTCCTGCACCGACTCCCCTCGAAGCTTCACGCAAAAAATTCGATCGGTGTAACCGGCGTTCGAAATCACGCGAATTAGCTGGTGTATCCGCGACGGATACCTCTCATCTCAATCACTGGAGAAAGTCCATGTCCGCAAAGACCACTGTTAGTACCGCCCTGCTCGCAGGCGCCGTTGCAAGCCTGCTGGCTTCAGTCGCTCATGCCGCGCCGCTCACGAAGGAAGAAATGAGCGCCGCCCTCGCCGCTCACAAGGAAAAATGCTTCGGCGTGGCGCTGAAGGGGCAAAACGATTGTGCCGCTGGTCCTGGCACGACCTGTCAGGGCACGTCGACGATGGACTTCCAGGGCAACTCGTGGAAGTTCGTCCAGGGCGGTACCTGCGCGAGCATCGTCGTGCCTGGCGGCGGCCACGGCTCGCTCACGCCGATCAAGTCCTGATCGCTTCAACGAGGAAAGAGAGGGGACGGCTATGAACACTTCCATCCGACCAGCGCCGATGCCCGGCCGTCCCCTCCGCACGGCGCCCAGCGCGGCCGGGCTCGCGGGCACGAGCTTCAAGCATGAACATCTTGCGGCGATTCTCGAACACGGCCTGCCGGACGGCTTCTTCGAGGTACACGCCGAGAACTATATGGGCGCCGGCGGCCCGCCGCACCGCGCATTGAGCGCTATCCGCGAGCGCTATCAGGTCTCCCTGCACGGCGTATGCATGTCGATCGGCGGACCGAACAGGCTCGACGCCGGCCACCTCGCGCGCTTTGGCGAACTGGTCGCGCGCTACGAACCAGCGCTCGTTTCAGAACATCTCGCTTGGTCCTCGCACGGTGGTACGTTCTTTAACGATCTGCTGCCACTGCCTTACACGAAGGCGACACTCGACAAAGTCTGCGAACACATCGATCAGGTGCAGGAAGCCATTGGACGTCCGATGCTGCTCGAGAATCCGTCGACGTACGTAGCGTTCGCGTCGTCGACGATGAGCGAAACGGAGTTCATCCGTGCGGTCGCGCAGCGCACGGGCTGCGGGCTGCTGCTCGACATCAACAACGTTTTCGTTTCGGCGACCAATCACGGTTTTGCGGCAAGCGCTTATCTCGCGGATTTCCCTCTCGAATACGTCGGCGAGATTCACCTGGCCGGCCACAGCGAGCAATACGATGACGAGCACGCGCCGCTACTCATCGACAGCCACGACCGCACCGTCGCCGATCCGGTATGGGCGCTCTATCGCGAGGGAATCGCGCACACCGGGCCGATGCCGACGCTGATCGAATGGGACAGCCAGTTGCCTTCGTGGCCCGAATTGCGCGCACAGGCGCTGAAGGCCTGGCGAATTAGCGCCGAATTCGCGGCATTCTATCATTCGGAGTCCAACGTATATTACCCGGAGTGCACCGACCATGATGCTTGAGCAATACACGAGCGACTACGCAACGGCCTTTTCGCCGGGACTGACGAACCCCGAACTTGCCACGCCGCAAGACGTCGTCGCCGCGTCCGGCAAGGGCGTCGTCAAGCGCTACAACGTCTATCGCAACAACGTCACGGTTAGCCTCATCGATGCGCTGGCTGCGATCTACCCCGCCGTGCAGCGCATCACGGGAGTCGATTTTTTCCGCGCGATGGCACGCTTTCACGTGCGCGCCACGCCGCCGGCTTCACCGCTGCTCTTCGAATATGGACGCGATTTTCCGTCGTTCATCGAGAGCTACGAGTACGCGCGCGACATGCCGTGGCTTGCCGATACGGCACGCATCGAGCGCGCGTGGCTCGACGCTTATCACGCAGAGGACGCCGCCCCGCTCGCGGCCGAAGCATTCGCGAACATCGATCCAGGTTCGCTCGCGCACGTGTGCTTTGTCCCACATCCGGCCACACGCATCGTGCGCTCGCGCTACCCGGCGGTCGCGATCTTCGCGCTGAACCGGGGAGTCGGCCCCGTCACCCCGCTGCATTCGAGCGACGCAGAAGACGCACTCGTCACACGGCCCGAATACGACGTAATTGTCTCGCGCCTGCCCGCGGGCGGCGCAGCGTTTCTCCTTGCGCTCATCGAAGGCCTGCCGCTAGGCGCCGCTGCACAGGCGGGCTTCCAGGAGAGCGACACCTTCGACTTACCGGCCAGCCTGGCCGCGATGATTTCGGCCGGCGTGTTCGCCGCCGTTCAACCGGGAGCGTAAACATCATGCAGACTCGACAAGACTCCAGACTGTCTTTTCCGGACAATGTCGCGCACGCTATTGGGTGCGCGCGACGCTTCATCGAGCGGCTCGCACACCCGTCGTTCGTGCAACTCGTGCTGCGCCTCGCGCTGGCCGTGCCTTTCTGGAAATCGGGCATCCTCAAGTGGCACGGGTTCCTGCAGCTCAACGATACGGCCATCGCGCTTTTCACCGACGAATTCAAGCTCCATCTGCCCGGGGGCCCCTATCCGTTCCCGGCGCCGGCCATCTTTGCGTTCCTCTCCGCGTGCGGCGAGGTCGGTTTCCCAGTGCTGCTTGTGCTCGGACTCGGCACGCGTTTCGCGGCCGCCGGGTTGCTGCTGATGACCTGCATCATCGAGCTGACGGTGCCGGACGGCTGGCCGATCCACATCACGTGGGCCGCCATGGCGCTCGCCATCGCTGCGTGGGGCCCCGGCGTGATATCGATCGACTACCTCCTCGGAGACCGCGCGTACCGGTCGTGAAAACGCGAGAGCTACTCACCCGGCTCGCGAGCAATGTGTCGGCCATCGAGCGCAACGCCGTCCCGAGGCTCCTCACGCGCGCGCTGCTGCACGGCCTCGCCAGTAGCGCGGTCCTGCTGGTCGCGCTGTACGGCGTGCGCAGCGATATGCCCGAACTGGTCCTCACGACGATGTTCTGGGCGCGCCTCGCGTTCCCGCTCGCGATCATCGCCGCGGCCATGAAGCTCGCCGAGCGGCTGGGCCGCCCCGGTGCGCGGCTCAAGCTCGCCTGGTTCGCGGTGGCGCTGCCGATGGCCTCGATGTTGCTCGCCGCAGGCAGCATCCTGCTCGCGACGCCGCCGGGCTACCGGCTCGAGTTGATGCTCGGCACGACCTGGCGCACGACGACGGCGAACGTCGTGCTGCTCTCGCTACCCTCGCTCGCCGCGATGATGCGCGCGATGAAGCAGCTCGCGCCGACGCGTCTCACCCTGGCCGGCGCGGGCGCGGGTCTTCTGGCCGGCGCGCAGGGATTGCTCGTCTACTCGCTGTATTGCTCGGAGATGGCGGTCCCGTTCTGGGGCGTCTGGTACGTGCTCGCGATCGCCATCACGGCTGCCATCGGCTCGGCCATCGCGCCGCATTTTCTGCGCTGGTGAGTGCTCTAAGCCACTACCATACCGATCCCTTTCCTGTGCGGCGGCTTTTGCGCTCATGCAGCGGCCTCGCGCATCAGTCGTTCGCGCGTCATCCACAGATTGCTCAGAGCGAACAGCGTGTGCAACTCTGCGGGTTCGTCATCAATCCGCGATAGCGCACCTTTAGATGCCACCGTGCGCGGCGATGAACATGGCGACGGCCGACCGGCACCAGGACTCGATTT
This sequence comes from Paraburkholderia sp. JHI2823, assembly GCF_038900695.1. Lineage (NCBI taxonomy): Bacteria > Pseudomonadati > Pseudomonadota > Betaproteobacteria > Burkholderiales > Burkholderiaceae > Paraburkholderia > Paraburkholderia sp. JHI2823. The sequence goes on from NZ_JAYMRY010000010.1 coordinate 140,311, forward strand.
CGTTGTCGTCAGTTGCCCTCGCCTCATCGAAGCGTGCGATAAGCAGCAGATCGCATCCTTTGAAGAGCGCGCCAAACAAGCGGGCGGACCGGTGAGCGTCGGGTACGTTCAGAATCGCTTTCGCGTGCAACTGACGCAACACGGCCTCGATTTGGGCGATGACATGGGCGGGCCCGGCTTCGTAATGGAGCTTGCTTAACGACCTTTGATTCGTCTTGTCGGCCAAAACCATGGCTTCGACACTGCGGACGTCCGGACTCAACAGCGTGCGAAGCAGCGATGATCCCACCGCCATGAGCTGATCTTCAGCCGAACCGGCGATGCCTTCGGTAAGGGTCTGCGGTGCAAACTGCTGGCAGTGGGCCGCCATGGCCGCGCTGAACAACGCCTCCTTGTTCTCGAAGTGCCGATAGATGCTGAGCTTGGATATCTTCGCGCGCTGCGCAACCTTGTCCATGGTCGTCGCTTGAAAACCCAATTCCACAAAGAGTTCGCAGGCAGCGTCGACGATCGTTTGGCGAAGCGCCTCGTTGGCGGGCCGGCCGCGCCGGCCCTGGCTATTTTCGGTCACGTCAATTCCAGTACTTGACAGTATTCAAATTCTCGAATTACGATACCGCAAAGTATCACAATGTGCAAGCCAAGGGTAGCTTTCAACCGGTTGTCCAAATGAGGTTCCCCGGGCCCCGGCGATATCGAGTGCAGCATTGTCAGGCCGATCACTACAGCCATGAGCGACTTTCTTGCCAATGTCAAAGCCCTGCTCGCTGACCGTTTCAAGCGCGTACCGCTGGACGATATTGCACACCACGCCCAGCCCCCTCCCTCCACAACACGGAGCGCATCACTATGAATGACGTCGTCATCATCGGCGGCAGCTTTGCCGGCCTCGCTGCCGCCCTGCAGCTTGGCCGTGCCCGCCGCAAGGTCATCGTTCTCGATACCGGCCGGCCGCGCAACCGCTTTGCCGGCCACTCGCATGGCTTGCTCGGCCACGATCACAAGCCGCCACTCGACATCCTGGTCGAGGCGCAGCAGCAGCTGTCGCGCTATCCAGCAATCAGGCTGGTCAATGCCCGGGCGGAGGGCGTGTCTGGCACCATCGACGATTTCTGCGTCGTCACTGACGATCACGAAAGCCTGAGGGCGCGCCGCGTGATCCTAAGCTATGGCGTCGCCGACCAGATGCCTGATGTTCCGGGCTTTGCCGAAAGCTGGGGCACGTCCATCGTGCCCTGCCCCTATTGCGACGGCTTTGAAGTCGCCGGCCAGCATTGGGGCCTCGTTTGGTCCAGCCCGCAGTCGTACCAGTCTGCCAGGCTGTTCCGCGATTGGACTGACAAGTTGACTGTCTTCACCGATGGTCATGACATTGCGCCCGATATCCTGGCCGATCTGGCGCGCCGCAACATACCTCTCGTCGATGGCCGGATCGTCGAAATCGCCCACCAGAACGGCCATATCGCCACCGTCAATCTCGATACCCGCCGCAACGTCGCGGTCGACGTCCTGTTCGCCCATCCGCGCAACAAGCCGTCCGCAAGCCTGCATGAATCACTGGGCCTCGCCACGGTCGATACGCCCACCGGCATCGTCCTCAAGGTCGACGAGCGCCGCGAAACCAGCATGCCCGGAATCTACGCCGCTGGTGACCTCGCCACACCCTTCTTGCCGTCGGTCACGCAAGCATCATCGCAGGGCGCGATGGCGGGCATCTTCGCCCAGCAGTCAATGGTGGTTTGAGAGCGCAGATTCCCTTCTCCCGTCGCGTCGTCGCCTTCAAAAGGTTGGCGCAGATCGGCGCGGTGAAGGACGAATTGTCGAGTCAAGGAGACGACATGGCAACAAAATGCAGATCAGGTCGGTGACTGGAATGGTCAAAGCGGGGAACGCTGGGTCGCCAACCAGGCCCGGCTCGACGCTATGGTGGCAGTGTTCGGTCAGGCCGCGATAGAAGCCGCCGCACCCGCGACGGGTGAGCGCGTGCTGGACATCGGCTGCGGCGCGGGCGCGTCGAGTCGGGCTCTGGCTGCCCGCGTCGGCGCGGGGGGCCAAGTGCCAGGCGTGGACATATCCGAACCGCTGATCGGTCGGGCGCGCGCTTGCGCCACAGGACACGCCGGCCCTGTTCATAGTGGCCGACGCCAGCAGCGCCGAGTTTCCCGAGGGCGCGTTCGACATCCTGTTCTCGCGTTTCGGGGTGATGTTCTTCGACGATCCGACAGGGGCGTTCGCCCATATGCGACGCGCGCTCCGGCCGGGCGGGCGGGTCGCTTTCGTCTGCTGGCGCGGCGCGGCCAAGAACGATTGGATGCGCCTGCCGGTGGGCGCGCTCAAGGGCATCGTCCCGCCGACCGCGCTGCCCGATCCCGAAGCGCATGCCCCGTTTTCGTTCGGCGACCGGGGGCGCGTTGCGCGCATCCTGACGGCGGCCGGCTTCACCGATATCGCTATCGCGCCGTTCGACGCTTCCGTCGCGTTCGGCGAGGGCAGGACGCGTGACGCTGCGATTGACGACGCGGTGAAGATGACGCTCGAGGTCGGCCCGCTTTCGCGTGCGCTCGCTGATCAGCCCGACGACATCCGCGCCCGCGCCTCGGCCGCAGTTCGTGCCGCCTTCGCAGGCCTCGCCGGCGAGCGATCGGTGATGATCGACGGCGCGGCGTGGATCGTCATGGCACGCAATCCGGCAAGCTGACAGGAATGAACAGGGTCGACGCCCCCGCTCGGTAGAGCTGGGCGTCGTTGGCCGCTCAGATTGATGTCCCTTGTGGCCGATGAACGAGCGCTCGCCTAGTGACAATCAGATGGCCGGTTGCGAAGCAGAGCCGACGCCTGCGCGGCCTGCCGGCGGCGCATGTGACCGGCAGTTTGTGGTCGATCCCGGTCCGACGTTGAGCTTGCGGAGTAGGCCGCCCTTGATCAGTCCGCGTCGGGCAGAACTCGACCCGAAGCGGACGTTAGATCTTCCCAAAAGCGGCCGTTGATCCGTTCGAAGCGCTAGCGAAGAATCGCTTCGCCGGTCACGTAGTCAAACCGATAGATGGTCTGATTGAAATCTACCGCCTCGATATAGTCGGGTAGCAAGCGAAAGCCTTCGGAAAATATGTCGGCGCCGGAGCCTGCCAGACCAGATCGCCATGCAGTGAGAGGCGTGCAATCTCCAGTTCCCCATGCGAAATGAGCGCAGCCCGCTCGCTGTCCCAGTAGACACCAAAGCACGTCGCTGTATCGACACGAGTTGACCAGATTAACCGATATGGAAACTCCAACGACAGGCACGCTAGATGATCACCGACAGCCAAGTAAAGCTTGTCATGAATCACCAAAGCCGAACGCTCATGCACCGCAGAGCATCCGCCACCGGCACCAACGACCATAATGCCGCGGCTGTTTAGCTCGACCCCATGGATCGACGTAAGCGAGTCGTTTGTAAGACGTGCTTCGAACGGGTACGAACGCACATTGTCTTGTGACCCGAATGAGTATGTCGCCTCATTCACAATTCTGAGCGAACCATATTGCGTGTCTATTTGCATCTTCCGTTCTCGTTTGCCGACCAGCGGGTCGCCGTCGCGGGGCGATTGTCAGCGAATCCAGCCGCGACATCGAGCGACCACACCTGGCCGACCGGCGCCCGATGCAATAGGCCGAGGCCCAACCCGCTGCGACCGCAAGTTGGTCAGCAGAAGTAAAAGGCGATTTCGCCAATGATCTTCGCGTCAGATTCAGAAACGTTGCCAGACATGAAGGGTGTCAATTGGACAAGGATGGCCTTCGCTGGGATGTCATCCCTACTCACCAAGGATTGCAGCTCATCACGAGTCTTGGGATCGGTCACGTAGGTTTCAACCAACTGGAGCAAATTCCGCCGAAGTTCTTCGACTGTCATTTTTAAAGTCGCAAGTGGGGCAGTCGAGTGACCGAAATTGGCCGCACTCAGCTGGGATGATCAGTCACGTCACAAGGCGAGACCACAGCACTTCAAACGCTTTTATCGTCGTTTCCCGTGCTTCGAACTGCGGGTCGGCGTTTATCTCGGTCAATGAGGGCACCGGCAGCAATCCGAGTTGTGTCCCCAACGCCGATCGCTTTCCGTCTGCAAATCCAACTCGCCCGTCGCGAAAGAATTCAAGTTTACAAATCTCATAGCGATTCCGGTCGAGGACGGACACGAGACGGACTGGCTCCGCGTCGAAGTCGTGCTTCCACGCGACGTCGATTGCTATCAACCCATCTTCCATTCGCTCTCTCCGCACGTGTCGAAGGATTTTCTAGTGGTGCTCCGTCGTCGGATTGTCGACGATTCCAGCACTGAGTGCCAGTGACCGGTCATGGCCGCACGCCGACCAACAATGCCGTACCGGCGGCCGGCGACGTGTCGACGGCGCACGACAATCCTTAGCCTCGAGACTCTCCGATGACTTGGTCGCGATATTTCCGCCACTTCTCCAGCCCGGTGGCAGGGTGCTCGGATTGGTCGAGCAAGCTACTGTCTGAAAGGTCTATGGCCTGGCAGGAAAGGCGCTCGCAGAGCTGAAGGATTCCACCGATGATCTCTGTGCTCGCCCGTACGTGAAGAGCTAGGCTTCGCACCGAATCGTCCTTTCCGAGGTTGAACTCAATCGAGCCGAACTCGCCGTCGTAGATGCCCCAGCCGGGATCATTCCAGTTTGTGCCTGGAAAAACCTCTGATAGAGCGATTTGGACTTCGGAACGAGACCCTAGCGAACGTGGCTGCTCGTCGCCGGGAATCTCCTCGATTCGGCGATAACATCGGGTGAATTTGTACAGCGAGACGTCCCAGCTCATGTTGGATGCTCCGGTGAGACTATCGGCGGCGGACGGGGCAATTGTCCGCGATTCACGCCCTCATGTCGAACGGCCGCTTCTGGCCGGCCAGCGCCCGACGATCAAGTGTGGCGATCGCGCGCAACATCAATGGCTGTTTCCAGGGATGAAACGGCCTTGTCGGTCGCGCCAGATCAATGGGCGCTCGCTGTCCAGCGTGTGCTCGCGAGGACCACCGTCCAACACTGGTTCTCGCTGCGACTCAATCTGAGCGCCCTGGTTCTACGGTTCCATTCGCACGAGGGAGTGTGACTGAAAAGTTGGTTTCCGTCTCATCGGACCGCGCTTCGATGACTCCATGGTGGGCCTTGGCGATTTCGCTTGCAATATACAGTCCCAGTCCGAGATTACCCGCCGTCTCGTGTACGCCCTGACGGTCTGCCCCCCGCGTCAGGGGATTGAAGATCTGCGCCAGCACGGTGCTCTCAATGGCAGGTCCGCGATTGTTGACGTCGAACCGGACATGCGATACGTCGCCAGTCACAGTCACGCGCACGGGAGTATCCTGCGCTCCATACTTGATGGCGTTGAAAACCAGGTTTCCAAGCAATTGCTGCAGGCGCCGGCCGTCCCAGACCCCCTGCGGATCACCGCTCACGTGTAGCTCAATCTGCCTGTCAGGAAAAATTGCACGCAACTCATCCACCTCCTCAGCAAAGACATCCGCCAGATTGATGCTCGAGGGGATCACCTTAATGCCCAAGCCCAGGTTGGTTCGGTTGAAATCGGTCAGGTCATCAAGCAACGCCTGGATCCGCGCTCCGCTCCGTATCAGGCGGGCGGCGGCGACCGAAACGCGCTCCCCGTCATTCAGTCTCGCCAGATACGAAGCAGTCACCAGAATCGCCTGAAGAGGGCCTCGCATGTCGTGTCCCAACATGCCAAGCAGAAGGTTACGGCTCTGGTCCACCTGTGCACTGAAAAAGCCGACCGATTCGGCAATCGCCTGATCGATCGCTTCGTTAAAACGAACGACGTCGTCCAAATCAGGCGCTTCGGGGGCGCAGTCGTCCATCCACAAGCGCAGTACGCTTGCGCGCAGGGCGCGATATTCGGCGGCAAGTTGGTTGATTTTGAAACCGGCCCGGGCTCTCAACACCGCATGCGTTTGCGCGGCTGTTTCGGTCGCGTCGATCGGATTGGAGCTGCGCCCCAAGGATTTTTCGCGTTGAGCTTCCCTGGTCTGCGAGGTCCGCAGGTCCTGTACTACCGCGAGAAGGATGGACTGCGCGTGGTCACGTAATGCCAGCGATTCCATGTTTTCCGCCGCCGGCAGGAGGGTTGCGGCGAACGCCTCCCATTGCTCCAGGATCGGCTCCATGTCTCGTAGGATAAAGTCGGCAAGGCGCATGAAGGCATCTCCGAACAGGAAACGGGGCCTTAACAGGTTGCTGAAGTACCGCTGAAAGACGTCATCGCGCAGAGTTCGTGAAGCGTTGATAGATGAACCACCACTTGCCCACTGGAAATCATGCGCGGCGCCGACACGTTCACCGAGAGTCTGTTTTCCGTGCGCAAGCTGGATGACTTCGTCCCGAAGTCGCATCCATTGCGTTCGATCCGCGTGATGGCGAACGAAGCGCTGGCGAGGATGGATCGACTATTCGGCGAGATGTACGAAGCGGACATAAAAGGTGGACGGCCGAGCATCGCGCCAGAGAAGTTGCTGCGAGCCATGCTAATCCAGGTGCTCTATAGCATTCGCTCAGAGCGCCAACTGATGGAGCAGGTTCAATATAACCTGCTTTTTCGCTGGTTCATCGGCCTGGCAATGGATGACGAGGTGTGGGTGCCCACGGTTTTCACGAAGAACCGCGAACGCCTGATCAAACACGACGCCGTCATCGAATTCTTCAACGAAGTGGTGGCCATTGCCGAAAAGAAGTGCCTGCTCTCGGGTGAACACTTCAGCGTCGACGGCACGCTGATTCAGGCGTGGGCTGGACACAAGAGCTTCATACGCAAGAATGGGGGCGATCAGGACAACGACGGTGGCGGCGCGGGCGATTTCAAGGGCGAAAAACGTAGCAACGAGACACATCAGTCGAAGACCGATCCAGATGCGCAGCTCTATCGCAAAGGCAAAACGGCCAGCGAATTGCGGTACATGGGCCATACGCTGACCGATAACCGTCACGGCCTGGTGGTCAACGCGCGCGTGACACGTGCCGACGGGCATGCCGAGCGTGAAGCGGCAAAGATCATGATCCATGACGCACGGCAAGCGGTACAGGATCCGAACGTAGAAATTACGTTGGGTGCAGACAAGGGTTACGATGCCCAGGAATTCATCGAGGCGTGCCAACAGATGAAGGTCACACCGCACGTTGCGCAAAACACCTCGGGGCGGCGTTCGGCAGTGCCCGATATGATTGCATCGAGCGCGGGCTACGCCATTTCGCAGCAAAAGCGCAAGTTGATCGAACAGGGTTTCGGCTGGGCCAAGACCGTGGGCCGCATGCGCCAGGTGATGGTGCGTGGTTTGAAGAAGGTGGACCAGATGTTCGTGTTGAACATGGCAGCGTACAACCTTGTGCGCATGCGATCGCTGGCACAAGTCCGTCCGTAATGGCGGTAAGCGCGACAACGAGGCCAAAAATTAGCCTCAAGCCGCCGAAAGAACGTTGAATCCGCGTTGAGATTGCACAATGCGAAAGTTTGCGACCGGCGAGCGCGTAAATCGAGGAGCGCCGCTTCCGGTGGGGGGTGTATTTCCGCAACCTGTTAAGGGCCGGCAGCGTACAGATCTTACGCGCACTTCGCGCGAACGCCGATCGGAACAAACCCCGCTGAGGGCGACCGTTTCGGCACGCGCGTTTCCCGCCATCGCTCCCTGCTACAACGGGAACAGCTAATGCGCTCCTTCCTTTTCACCCGATTGAAGGCATGGATCGAACATGGTGCCCCCCCCCCGCCACCCGCTGGACACCGCGCACTCTCTCTCGAAAACAGTCGAGCCGCCCGCGTCGGCTGCTTGTCGTCGACGATGAGCAGGCAGGGGCTGAAGCGATCGTCGCGTCGCTTTCCATGTCGGGGTATGAGGTTCAATTCGTCCTGAGCGGGCAGGCCGCCATGCACATCCTCGCTGCCTGGACGCCTGAGATCGCAGTGCTGGACATCAACATGCCAGGCATGGACGGATTTGCAGTCGCACGGCAGTTGCGCCACGACAAGCGGACGCAGCATATCGCCATTGTAGCTTTTACCGCCCAGGACGAAGTCGCCGTGCGGGCTGCGGGGATCGCGGCCGGGTTTGACGGGTACTGCCAAAAGGGCGCAGCCTCCGATTCACTGCTGCGTCTACTCGAACAGATTGCCGAAATGCCACACTGAAGAAATTCCCGGTGCTCCGCAATCCCCAATGCGCAAGGCGCGGGACGAACAGGCGCACAAAAGGTGGTTGAACTGAGTGCAACGGAATTTGAAATGTCAACCGCGAAACTCGGTCAAATGGCCGAAATTGGCCGTCTGTTGCCGCAGGCCTACTCGGTTCCGTCAATCGCCGATGCAGCGAGCACAGAGTCTTTATACATACTTGCGTCGAAAACGAACGATCCTAACGCCTCAACAGTCATCAAGTCAGATTCGCTTGTCTGGTAGGCGAAGCTTACCCATCTGTAGGATTCGAGTTCGCGCCGCACAAGAACCGAATATGCACCGCATGCGACGTCGCCTCACTCTGGACAGATTTTTTTGTGGAGTTCACCAATTGATGTCGCTGTTTTGCAACCAATTCTTGTCGTTTTGAGCCGAGAAATCCGCCACCCACAGCGCGTAATGGCAGGAAGGACAAGCAATTCCTGTCGTTTTGATACATGACCGCTTAAAAAACGTTGTTCCAGCCCTTTATTCCCCGGCAGCGCTCGTAATCTTTAACACTCACGGCCACTGCCTATATGCGAGTGATCGACCTCGAGGTCAGATCGCGTCACCACGTCATCGCCGCCTCGATTTACAAACATAGGATTACGAACTATAAAGTTTGGCTGACTGCAATCGCAACGTCAAATGGACATCGGAACGGTCAGTGCATGCCCCCCTCCGCGTCCACCCTGACCCAGTTGGGTCGCCATCCTTCCGGGATCCATTCCCATTCACACCGGCAGGCCCCGTGGCGCGCCGGAAGCGAATCCTGGGTGACAAAAGAAGGCCTACCCCAACAGGCGCGCAAGCCGCCCCACCGTGTATCGAACGACCCTAGAACGTGTGCCTTATGCCAACGTTTCCCCCGACCGTCGTGCCCGACACTCCACGCAACAAGCTCAGATCGGATACGGCAAGACCGGTCCTCATGTTGCCGTGATTGGAGACAACGCCGACCTGCAGATATAGTGCCGTGCGCCGGGACAAAAAGTAGTCCGTTCCCGCTGCCACCATCAACGAGTGGTTCGCAGTGGCATCGCGGTCGCTCGTGTACCACGCGCCCGTATTCACGTCGAGGAAAGGTGTGACCTGATATCGGATACCGCCTCCGTAGACGTTGTTATTGTTCGACCGTGCGACCTTGTAGTTGACAAAGGCCCCTCTTATGGTCAAGGACCCGATCGTATAGCTTCCACCGAGCGTTCGCCCCTCGAACTGAACCGTGCTCGGGATCGGGGTCTGGACTGTTCCGCCCGCGTTGCCGTCGTATATCGCTGCATTGATTTCAGCGGCGCCATTTTGATACTTCAAACTCGCCGACCATTGCCGTCCTGCAGAAAAATCGCCGGCTTGACCGCCCAGTGCAAGCATGACGCTGCCCTGAAAACCTGCCGCGGGAGGGCTCGTATAGGACACCGCATTGGAATTGAACGCCCCCGTAACGAAGACGTTGTTGCAGTACACCACGAGCCCGCTGCCGAATTCCGAAAACTGACGTGGGTCCGAGTCGTACAACGCGAGATAAAACGGGGAAAACTGGACGCCGCCCTTGACCATGCCCAATGGGCTGTCGATGCCGATCCATGCTTGTTGTCCGAACAAATTTCCGTTGGAGCTCTTGAACCCACCGTTGGCAATGCTGATCCCACTCGCGAGCGTGAACTCCGCCCTCACCCCTGAACCAAGGTCCTCTCTGCCAACCATGCCAAACGATGACGGACCCACGCCACTATCGACCAGCGCATACTTGTGTCCGGCGTTGCCTCCTTTTGAATTCGCAACCTTGCTGGAATATTCCAGCCCCGCATCCACGAGCCCATACAGCGTGACACCCGATTGTGCGTAGGCAACAAGTGAATCGAGCAACAGCATGAAGAAGCACAACAATCTCACCCTGATGCGTCCCATCTCGATACCTCCTTTCGGTTATCATCTGTAATCCTTACCAATCAACATGAATATTCAATATTGCGAAACGAGCAGAATGTCGTGGAAAAGCAGACCGTCGGTTGATGGTGAGGCGGTTTCCGTGGCGCGTTGCTGCTCGCCGCGCGCATTCCCTATACGGAATCGACCGCGGGACAGAGTTGAGATCGAAAATACTGTTCGCCCCAAACCGGAAATCGGGCGATGGCCAACGGAGAGGGCCAGGCTGGTACCTAATCCACGTCCTTGATCAATGTGAAATTCCATGCCCGACTCACAGGGGCACACGGCGTCAGCCTCCTGCGTAGGCGCCCCGGACGCAACACCGCGATCAGAGTCGCATCGACCACGCGCCGCGCTACGACTCAGACGTCTCCTTCAAACACGTCAGAGCCCTGCACCGGCCCACGCGCGCTCGAGCAGATTGCTCAATGGGCCGACTTCGATGGGACGTGGATTAGCATAAGGATTCGTGAGTGCCTGCTCGATCGCATAGGCAATGCCATCATGCGGCATACCGATGTCGCGTAGCGCCAGTGGAATACCACAGTCGTGTCCCAGCCGCAGGAGCGCTCCAGCAGCATCATCGGAACCGATTGCGCGACATAGGCGCGTCATGGCCTCTGGGACCATCGGCGCATTGTGGGCAAGCGCGTAGGGCAATACGATGGCATGCGTCTGCGCGTGCGGTAGATCGAACAAACCGCCCAGCGTATGGCACAGCTTGTGATGTAGACCCATTGTGGTCACACCGAGGCAGCAGGCGCAAAGCCACGCTCCGTATAGCAGCGATGCGCGCGCCTCCGGGTTGGTCGGTTCTTTCAGTACCTTCGGCAGCGCTGCCACGATCGCGCGAACCCCGTCCTCGGCCATCATCTCAACTATTGGATTGCTGTCGGGCGCATAGAGTGCCTCGACAGCGTGCGCGAGTGCGTTGAATGCGGACAGTGCCGACATCAGCGGCGCAAGGGTAAGCGTAAGGTCCACATCGTAAATCACGACCTCGGGCTGGATCTTCGGGCTGCGCTGAGTCGTCTTGCGGCGATCCTGCGTCTCGCCGAGAATCGGCGTCATTTCGGAGCCCGCATAGGTAGTCGGAAGCACGATCTGTGGCAGATCAGTGCGCAGTGCGATAGCTTTGCCTAGCCCGGTCGCGGACCCGCCCCCCGCCGAGACGACGCCGTCGATCCGCTCCGCCGCGACGAGTTCCAGCGCCTGTTTAGTCACCTCGATCGGCGTGTGGATCGTCGCAAGACCAAATATCCCGGCTGCGCGATCACCGAGGAACTTTCGGACACGTTCCGCCAGGCCGACCTGCTCCGGGGTCGACAATACCAGCAGGCGCCGCAAGCCCAGCCGCTCCGCCTCTGCGGGCAGAGCGGCAATCGTGCCACGGCCGAAGACGACCCTCGCTGGGAGCATCTGGTAGACAAAAGAACCCTTCATCATTCTGTTTCCCCGATATATCGCACAGCGGTGCACTCACAGGAATTGGCATGCCTCTTGGAGCGAAAGGCGCGGCAATCGCTCGAGCACCTTGCCCGGATCGCCATAACCAATGTTGCAAAGGAAGTTCACCTTGATATCGCCTTCCGGGAAGAACTCGTCGTTGATTTTCTGATCATCAAAGCCCGACATAGGGCCGCAGTCCATCCCAAGCGCGCGTGCAGCGACAATCAGATACGCGCCCTGCAGGGTGCCGTTGCGAAATGCCGTGCTCTTGATCAGATCCGCCTTACCTTCGAACATCGTGTGAGCATCGGCGCGATGCGGAAACAACTTCGTCAAGTGGTCGTAGAAGCGATGATCGTGCGCGACGATGACGCACACCGGCGCGGCGCGTGTCTTTTCGACGTTCCCCGGCGCCAGCGCCGGCAGCAAGCGCGCCTTCGCTTCGGGTGTACGCAGGAACACGAAGCGCGCCGGCGAAGTGTTCATGCTCGTTGGGCCATATTTGGCCAGGTCGTAGAGCGAGTGCAATAGCTCGTCAGCCACTGGCCTGTCGAGCCAGCCGTTTTGAGTACGGGCGCCGCGGAAAAGCGTGTCGAGTTCGACTGAAACCGGCTGTTTGATCATGTTCGTCATCCTGATTAGAGAGAAGAAATTCGCTCGCGCAAGACGTCGCAGACGGCGATACGTCAACACGAGCCCTGCGGCCGGCAGACTCCCTACGCCGCGTTGCTCCGATGCGGGACCGCAGCCGCGGCGCGATTGAGGACGAAATTGAAGTCGAGCGTGCTGAACGGTGTATCGACTCTAGTGCCATCAGGCGCCGTGCCGCGCTCGTGGTGTTTCCAGTCGGCTATCAATGAAGAGCGCACCCCGAACACGGCATCGGAATCGAGGTAGCGGTCGCCTTCGCGAAATACATGGGTAATGAGCCGTTCATAGCCCGGGGCCTCGATCATGAAGTGCAGATGAGCTGGACGCCAGGGATGCCGCCCGAGTGCCTTCAGCATGCGCCCAACGGGACCGTCGTACGGGATTGGATAGGATTCAGCCGTAATTGAACGGAAGTGGAACGATCCGTCCTTGAGGCTGCGCAGCGATCCACGGGCTTTGCTCTCTGCGCCATCGTGCTGAATGTCGTAAAAGCCCTCGGAATCCGCCTGCCACACCTCGATATGCGCGTTCGGCACCGGTTCCCCGGCGAGGCCCATCACCCGCCCGCTCACGAAGCACGGCTCTCCCTTAGCCCCATTGGCGACGTCGCCGCCATTCTCATAACGAGGTGCATTGGAGACAAAAAACGGTCCAAACACCGTCGATTCCGTGCAGCCAGCTGGCTTGCGGTTGTTGAGCGCCGTGACGAGCATGGACAGGCCTAGCGCGTCGGAAAGCAGGACGAACTCTTGCCGCTTTTCATCGGTGATATGGCCAACATCCGTGAGGAACTGGATTCCCTGGTATAGCTCATCTTCGGTCAGAGCCACGTCGCGTGCGAATGCGTGCAGATGCTGGATGGCGCCCGTCATGATTTGCTTGAAGCGCGGATCTTCGGCGTGCGCGTGATACGCAAGGGCAATTTTCGTAATGGTGTCTTCGTTGACGTTTCGCATGCATCCTCCAAATGGTAGGGAATTGGAACAAAGATATATCCAACCGCCGGCATCCACCTCATGCCACCGCGGAATAGTATCCATGACCCGGAATACATAGAGTCCGGTTATTAAACGGTGTACTGTTGGCTCCAATAAAACATACAGGCTTCAAAGCCGGTCCGCTTGCACGGCTGTCACTCGTCGCGGCACGTGCCGGCTATATCGGTGTATTCAAAGGATAAAGAGTCGGCGTTGCCTCTACAGCATCACATGCCGAAGATGAAATCCGTACAAAAAAAATACAGGCAATGAGCAGTTGCGCCATTCTGGATCGCAGGGGAAGGTAGTTTTGTCATTTTTTAATTCACCGGAGAGGAGTTATCTTGCCAATTCGAGTAATGGATCCGACTTATATGGGAAGCGATTCCCGCGAAAAACTGGTCGCCTTTGTTGCCGATCAGCAAAAACGTCCTGCAGAGAAAGCGTATCAGACCAGCCCTGACCCGGAGGTGATCTCATGCCCGTCGCACTAGTCACAGGAGCCAGCCGCGGCATTGGCGCGGCTATCGCTTTGACCCTTGCCAAAGAGGGACACCGCGTAGTCGTCAATCATCGCAACAGTGCGCCCCTCGCCGAAGACGTCGTCGGAACCATAGTCGCGGCAGGCGGCGAAGCGGTGGCGATCAAAGGCGATGTAACGGAGCCCGCCGATGTCACGGCCATGGTCGATGAAATCACCCAGCGGTGGGGCGGCGTCGACATTCTCGTGCACAACGCGTTGACGCCCTATGCCATCACCTCGTTCGCCGACCTGACCTGGGAGCAACTCGGAGACAAACTCGACAGCGAACTGCGCGCCGCCTTCCTGACAACGAAAGCGGTCGTGCCTGGCATGATGTCCCGCAGTCACGGGCGGTTGATCTATCTGAGTGCATTGCTGTCGCGTCGTCCGCGTGTGGGGATGATCACGCTCGGCACCGCCAAGGCCGCCATGGACCAGTTTGTCCGGTACATTGCACTCGAACTGGCGCCGCATGGAATCACGGCCAACATCGTTGCACCGACCACCGTGGAGGGCGCCACCGCGACGGAGCGGATCTCGCCCGACCGGTTGCGCGCGATCGCCGCCGCCATACCGATGCAACGACTTGCCAATCCGAATGAAGTGGCAAGCACGGTGGCGTTCCTCGCAGGCGAGGGTGCGGGTTTCACCACCGGTCACTACCTTCCGGTCAGTGGTGGCCTTGGCATGGACTGAACCCGGCGAATACGGGATTCGTTACCCGACGGCGAGCGCGCTGCGCTCGCCAATGCATCTAATCAACCTGATACAGGAGTGAATTGCCCATGCTCTCGATTGACTTGACTTATGTGGGGAGTGGTATTCACGAAGAACTGATCGCGCATGTCGCCGATCAGGAGGGCTATTTTGAAGACGAAGGCGTGCACGTCGCACTCCGTGACGGAGCGGTCTGGCCGACTGAACGCGTGCGCGGCGGCGCGACCATCGGCCTGGGCCGGGCTCTGCTGTCCCGAATGACCAACGGCATCCCGTGGACCGTGCTCGCCGCCAACACCCATCGTCCGCTGTTCTGGTTTCTCGCGCGCGGCGATATCAAATCGATGGACGATCTTCGCGGGCGCCGACTCGCCGTCCATGGCGCCCGCACCGCCCCCGGGTGTTTCGCGCGAATCGTTCTTCGCAAGCACGGACTGGATCCCGATCACGACGTGCAGTGCGTGGAGCGGATCCCTGCCGACTATCAAATGGATCTTCGGCGCCTACGTGATGGTTCGATCGATGCGGCCTACGTGGGTAGCACGCTGGCGCCCGAACAAATCGCCGCGGAAGAAGGCCTTACGCTGCTATCCTGGGTGGGAGACCATTTCCAGATCCCCACGGTGGGCATTGCTGTGGACCGTTCGCGCATTGCGCTCGACGATCCCGCCCTTCAGGCCGTGGTTCGGGCAAACAAGCGTGCCCTTCGGACCATCGCCGAGCAACCGCGCGTGGCTGTCAAGCACATCGCGTCACTCCTGAATCGGTTGACGATGGAAGAAGCACAGCAGCACTACGAGCGTTACGTTCGCCCCTGGTTCACCGGTGACGGCAAGGTGAACCCCGAGGCGGTTCGGGAAGGCGTCGCTGCGGTCGCCGCCGAACTCGGTGTATCCGCGGCAGATGCAGACCAGATGTACCTCCCTGCCCTTTAGTGCCGTTATTCTATTGATCGGGGCAGGTTCGTGGTCCGCCGTCGCTTCTTCTGGAGCAACGGCGGACTGATCGCTTCGGCGTTCCAATGGTTCCAACCCATCAACACTCGTATCCAGCGACGATACAGCGTAGTCGGAAACCGCATTGGCCGTAGCGCAAGGCAGCGTCGGCCCGGCTTCATGCCGGGACCTCCTCATCTCGAATCATCTCGAGCACGTCGAGAAATTGCACCGTGACATGGAGACCCGGTTCGAAATCGGAGCGCGAAGCAAAACAGCGGTGTAACCCACGCTCGTTCGCTATGCCCACACTTGCCTGCAGCGTCGCGTTGCATCCGTGACGTAGAAGAACCGAATACCGTCCGGCAGGAGGGATACACATCCCCCTCGGCAAGAATAATTCTCCATCGGGTCCCGTTTCGCATTCCAGCTCATGATGCCGTCCCAGCAATTGGGCAGAGCGCCGCATATCGCCTTCGAGAATCAGACGGCGAATGAGCGTCGACGAAGCGGGTTTCGTGTCCACTGCGGGACGCAAATCCACAGGATGGACGCTGAAATTCGCGGACTGTCCAAGTCTCCCAAGATGCTCGACTGTCCCTACGCGACCCTTTCCGCAAACGAAATTTGCGCCGACCACCAGCGCCCGCATCCCCAGTTGCCCGATGAGCGTATTTCGTACGAAATCGTCCGCCGCCTGCTCCCGCTGACTCCGATCGAAGGGTATCAGGTATGTACGATCGACGCATCCTGTCGATTGCAGCAGCTCCAGCCTTCGCTGTACGCTGACAAGCATGGCCGGCGCACTTGCCGGTCGCAGCACACTACGCGGATGCGGGTCAAATGTCACGACGGCCGCCTGCAATCCAAGATCGCTCGCCGTTTCTCGCAAGGTCTGCAACACGCGCCGATGACCGTCATGGACCCCGTCGAAAACGCCAATCGAAATCACGCATCCTTGCTTCTGTATCTTCATGATCTCGCTCCATGACGGGTGATGGAGCCGATCATAGAAGGCAATCGGGGCCCGGGCCACCTACACCATCGAATGATCCAGATAACCGGCAGTCATAGTCCGGAGGCAATCTTGCTCGGAGAAGAGTTGCTTCATGACGGTTCGGAGCCATTGGTTTCCCAGATCGCGGTGCACGCGGTCATGCCAATACTGGGCGATCCCAATGGTTGGCAAATCGAACGGCGGCTCGACGAGTTGAAGGCCGCAATCGCGGACCAGCCCGACCGCCAGCGACCGTGGAATCGTCGCAATGGCATCCGTGCGCTGCGCGATCAGTGCCGCGGCCGAAAACGTGGGAACGCGGGACACGATGTTCTCGCGCGGTACATGTGCCTCCAGCAAGCGCTCGACGGACAGATGCTCGTGCCCCGTGCCGACGGCCGAAACGACCACGTGCTTCTCGGTGATGAACGCCTCGAGGCTCGGTGTGCCGCCGATGCGAGGGTGGCCCCTGCGCGCCAGACAGGCAAATCGCTCCGACCACAACGGCAAACGCCGGATGCCTGTCGCCAGCGAAGGGAACGAACCGATCGCGATGTCGATCAATCCCGACTCCAGCCACAGGTCCAGATGCTGCGCGTCACAATGGACGGCCTGCAAATGCGCACGCGGCGCGTGCTCGCGAAAATAGTTGAGCAGCGGCGGGAACATGTTCACGACACCCGCGTCGACCACGTGAACTCTGAACACCCGCTCCGTGGCCTCTGGATCGAAAGCAGCATGTGAGGAGCGCAATTGCCTGAAGTTATCGAGGATCGACTTGATGGGGTCCGCGAGTTCTAGCGCCTTGGGCGTCGGCTCCATGCGCATCGACACGCGAATGAAGAGCGGGTCGCCGAAATAGAGGCGCAGGCGCGCGAGCGTCTTGCTCAGCGCCGGCTGCGTGACGTTGAGCACATGCGCGGCTTTCGTGATGCTGTGCTCTGTCATCAACACATCGAAAACCTGCAGGTGATGAAAGTCGAGATCCGCCTCATTCCGCTGCGGAATAGTGTCCATGACGCGTCATCCATAGAGCTGTGGGTTGGGTCGGTGTAATTTAGCTCAAACCGAAGAGCCGCTGGGCACCGGGTAATCCCGAGGGCACCATTGGAATTCCGCCAATACGCCCAGCCTCGCAGGCATTTTCAGCACGTTCAAAGCCAAAGCCAACGAGGAGACACGATGACTCAAGCGCAAATTGAATCGGTGCATCGACTGCCGCACATCGACTCCGCGGCGTTTCGCGAGGCGCTTGCCCATGCCGCGACCCCGGTTACCGTCATCGCATCGGACGGCGTGGCAGGCAAGGCCGGCGTGACCTGCTCCGCCGTCTGCTCAGTCAGCGATGCGCCGCCGACAATTCTCTTTTGCGTCAACCGGCGCAGTGCTGCGAATAGCATTATCAAGGCGAATGGACTGCTGTCCGTGAACTGGCTGCATGCCCTCCAGACGGAAGTCTCGCAGCTCTTTGCCGGCGCCGGCCAGATTCCAATGTCGGAGCGCTTCAGCGACGAACGCTGGCAGCTCTCCGAACACGGCATTCCGTACCGCGCCGACGCCATTGTCTCGCTCGATTGCCGGTTCACTTCGGCAACGGAAGTGGGAACCCACAGCGTTTTCTTCGCGCAAGTACTGGATGCGCGGAAATCACCGGACGCGGCACCACTGGTTTACTGCCAACGTGCCTATGCAACGACACGCCCCACCCAATCCTGACCAGGCAGCATCAAGACCACCAAAGGAGTAGACGAATGATTCGCACCGGCAAGCAATATCTCGAGTCGCTCAACGACGGACGTGACGTATGGGTCGGCAACGAGAAGATCGACAATATAGCGACGCACCCGAAAACGCGCGGCTATGCAAAGATTCACGCCGACTTCTACGATCTGCACCATCGCAAAGACCTCCAGGATGTTCTGACCTTCGTCGACGAAGATGGCATTCGACGTTCGATGCAGTGGTTCGGCCATCGCAACAAGGACGAACTTCGCCGTAAACGTAAGTATCACGAAACGATCATGCGCGAGCTTGCCGGCGCTTCGTTTCCGCGGACGCCAGACGTGAACAACTACGTGCTGATGACTTACGCCGACGACCCGACGCCGTGGGAAACCCACGCCATTGGTGCAGAAGGCAAAGGTCTCGCGCAGAATATCGTAAATTTCGTGAAGTACGCGAAGGACAACGACTTCAACTGTGCTCCGCAGTTCGTCGATCCTCAAATGGATCGCTCCGGTCCCGAGGCGCAATCGAAATCTCCTGGGCTGCGCGTCGTCAAGAGCGATGAGCACGGCATTACCGTCACCGGGGTCAAGGCCATCGGCACCGGCGTGCCGTTTGCGGACTGGATCCATATCGGCGTATTCTTTCGCCCCGGCATTCCAGGCGAGCAGATCATTTTTGCCGCTACTCCCGTCAATACGAAGGGTGTGACGATCGTTTGCCGTGAAAGCACAGTGCGGGAGGATGAAACAGAGCACCCGCTTGCGGCACAAGGCGACGAACTCGATGGCGTCACGGTTTTCGACAACGTGTTCATTCCGTGGAGCCATGTATTCCATATTGGCAACCCGGAGCACGCCAAGCTCTATCCACAACGTGTCTTCGACTGGCTGCACTATGCCGCGCTGATTCGTCAGGTGGTGCGTGCGGAACTGATGGCCGGGCTCGCCGTGCTGATCACCGAGCACATCGGCACAAACAAGATTCCGCAGGTGCAGACACGCGTCGCGAAGCTAATCGGCTTCCATCAGGCGACGCTCGCGCACATGATCGCAGCCGAAGAACTCGGTTTTCATACGCCCGGCGGCCACTACAAGCCCAATATTCTGATCTACGATTTCGGCCGCGCGTTTTACCTCGAACACTTCTCGGCGATGATCTATGAACTGGTCGATCTATGCGGCCGCAGCGCGCTGATCTTCCCAACCGACGCACAGTGGAAAGACCCCAAGCTTGGTCCGTGGTTCGAGCGCATGAACAGCGGCCCGATGGGCGAGCCGCTCGATCGCGTGAAAATTGGCCGCGTCGTGCGCGATCTGTTCCTCTCAGAATGGGGCGGGCGCCTCTTCATGTTCGAAAATTTCAACGGCACGCCGCTGCAGACCATTCGTTCACTGACGATGCAGCGCGCGGAATTTGCCGGCTCGGGACCGTATGGCGCGCTCGCCTCCAGGGTTTGCGGCATCGAACATCGCGCAGAGGCGATGACGGAATATGCCGCCGCCGCTGACTACGCCAAGGCTCAGGACAAGGCGCGTCATCAGGAGCAGATCGCCATGCGCAGCGCGCTGACCGTCTAGTGAAAAAGGGTGTGCGGCGCTTGCCGTGCCGCACACCTGGACGGGGTAAAGCGACTGCTCATTCCTCCCGATGTGTGTACCTGATCGCGATCGATGCGCGTAGCGCCAACCCATAGCTACCTTAACTGCCAAAGAACAGGTTGCAGAAACTCGCCGGACCCACACAGGTATTGGCGTCCCGTGCCGGCGTCGTAGCCGGACGCCGCGGCGCCTGATACGTACCCGCCTGGGACGTGTTCGCCTGGGCCATTTGTTGCGCATCCGCATGCACCGGAGCGAGGGATTCGGCGTGGACAGCGAAGCTGGCCGACAGCGAACAGGCAAAAAGGACAGCAGTAAGCAATTTCATTTCAAACTCCAGCAAGGTGATGGAGGCGACGCCTCCGGGAAACAGCCTGGCCAGATTAATCACTTTCATTGACCAAGAGAATCCCACGATCACGGGAATAATCCTTCCATTTCGTGGGAGCATCGAGGAGCCGGCTTGCGCAGTACGCGGCGACGCTCACAGCAGGCAAACACGGCTCAAATCCACCGTGCGGCGGTAGACGTTCCTGTTGAGCCAAGGAACGAAGGTGTACTCGTCATAAGCAGTACTGCCAACGAATATCCAGTTGTGCAATACATAAGACATCACTACCTCTTCTTCGTTGTACTCATTTGCCTGCATCTCGAGGGAAGCCGTCATCACATCACCGCGAGCGCTTTGCTTCGGTTGATCGGTCGCGGTATGCGTATCACGTCACCGGCACCCGCACCCGCCTTCGCGGGCGCCCGATAGAACTCTATGCAGAAGTCGACGAACATCCTGAGCCGCGCGGGGATCAGTTCCCTGTGAGCATAGAAGAGGCATAGCTCAACGCTGCCATCCGACACCGTGCATTCCGGCAGGACGTGCACGAGATCGCCCATATCGATACCGTCGCGAACCATGGTCTCGGGCAGCGCAGCAATCCCGGTGCCGTCGAGCGCTGCCGCGCGCAGCAGCGCCTCGTTGCCCTCCATCAATGACATGGGCGCTATGCTTACCTTCCGGCCTCCCTCATGCAGATCGATGGAACCCGCACTCTTCTTTCTCGTTTCCGGATCGATCAGCAGAAAATGACTGGCGAGCATCGCAGCGGAATCCGGTGCACCGTATTGCTGCAGATACGCGGGAGAGGCCACGAGAATGCGAGGCGAGCGCAATAGCGTCCGGCGAATCACGGTGGACTGCTCGACGAGCTCAGGCGGAAGCATGGCGATATCGAAACGGCCGTCGAACAGGTTCGTGGCGTGATCCTGAACGCACACCACCAGACTCACATGAGGCGCGTTGGCGCGAAGACTTCGTATCAGACGCGAGAATGTTCCGCTCACCAGCATGGGATGGACGACAAGCCGCAACTTTCCGCCGTTGACCTCATGCTCCATCGCAATGCGCCGGTTCGCCTCGTCGAGCTCTTCGAGCAAACGGCAGCAAATCAGGTAGTACGATTGCGCGGCGTCCGTCAAGGAAACCGACCGCGTGGTCCTGAGCAAGACTCTCGTCTGGACGCATTCTTCGAGCCTGGCGATCGCTTTCGAAACGGACCCGGTGGTCACGTTCAACGATTCGGCAGCCTTGCTGAAACTCTGATACCGCGCAGCGGCAACGAATGCACGCAACATGTAAAGCTGATCCATCTCCCACCTCACAAGTTTTTGCCCGGCCGACGAGTCAAGCGTAGGCGCGCAAGCCCTGCGGCGGTATCGTCCAATGTGGTGTGATGCCTTATGCAGGCGCGTGCGCGGTTAATACATGCGGATAGCCTGAACGAGCGGCCGGCATAGCGGAGCTTGCGTCAGACCCGCCTGCACCCGAATTCCGGACCTGCGACCACGTCACTTTTTCAGCAACTCGCTGACCAGTGCGAGAAGCCGCGCATCATCCACGGGTTTCGAAAAGAAGCCGGCGGCGCCGTTATTTTTTGCGCGCTCGCGCACGTCCTCGGTCACATAAGCGGTCACGAAAATGACGGGGATCGGACGCTTCCATCGCTTGATCGACTCGAGCAGCCCAAAGCCGTCCATGCCCGGCATCTGGATGTCGGCAACGACGAGTTCCGGTTTGGAGCGGCGCGCATCGCTCAGAAGCTGGCCGGCGGAGGCATAGTAGATGACGTTCCAGTTCGCCGAACGCAGCGAGCTCGACAGCGCCATCCGGACGGATTCATCGTCATCCACCAGCGCGATGGTTGCAGACGGGTGCGCGGGTGTTATCTGGGGTCCGGTGGCCATCGAAATGATGCAGAGAGGTTGAACCTTTCTGCAAAATACAAACCCGCCAAGGGGTCAGCAATCACACCTTCGGATGATTCTTGCGACAGTCCGTATTAGCGGGGCGAGATCCGCACGCTGACGAAGGCAACACGCAGCGAGAGGGCAAATGCCTATCTCGCGTTCTGCGGGGCTTGCTGCACCTGCTGCAACTTCTTGATGAGCTCGGCCACGGAGCGCGCATTGAGCTTGTGCATGGCTTGAGCGCGATGGATTTTGACCGTGACCTCGCTCAGGCACAGGAGGTCGGCAATCTGTTTGTTCAACAGGCCTTCCGCCACCAGCCCGATCACTTCGCGCTCGCGTGCGGTGAGCGAATCGTACGCTTGACGAATGCCCGCAACGAGCCTCGCCTGGCGCCGCAGTTCGCCATCGCGTTTGAGCGCGGCGGCGATCGTGTCGAGCAGATCCTGGTCCTTGAATGGTTTCGTCATGAAATCGAAAGCGCCCGCTTTCATCGCCTTGACGGTCATGCCGATATCGCCATGTCCCGTCAGGAACACGATGGGAAATCGAATGCTTTCTTTAAAGGCTTCCTGCTGCAGCGTGAGGCCGCTCTCGCCGCGCAACCGGATATCGAGAATGAGACAGCTCGGCACGTCGGGCATTTTCACGGCGAGAAATTCGTCAGCCGATTCAAATGCCCACACCTCGATGCCTACTGACATGAGAAGACTGGTCAGCGCGCCTCGAATGGACTCGTCGTCGTCAATCACGTACACGAGCGAGTCCGGTAGTGGTTCGCTTCTCGTCCCAGCGCTATCGTGTTTCATCGCTCGATCTTCGAAAAGTTCGTGATGGCGAAAAAATGCCGATGCCCTATAGTAAGCAATTGCAGGACTTATCGCCACCGCTTGACCATAGCAAGCACTGTCTTCCTTTGAAGCAGGCGCCTCCATAAATCATGCGCCTTGGCCCGGTCCCTCTTCGCGCACCACGCATGGGAACTACACGGCTCATCCCTGCGTATGAGAGACCACATGCCGGCAAGATGCAGCTTCAGCCATTAGGAGAATGGTCAGCCCGGCGCTGCACGCCTAATCTTTTTCCAGCGGATTATCGCGCTATCGGGATCCTGGGTCAGATTGGGTGCGCAAAATGAAAGTCGCTATTGTGGTGCTGGATGGTGTACAGGCCATGGATATTGCGGCCCTGCTCGATGTATTCTCCGAAGCGAACTGTTTGCTCGGCGAGACGCGCCAGTATCAGGTGCTCCTCATTGGAGAGCACGCAGGCGTGGTTGCGTGTTCGAACGCCATGCAGCTTTGCGTGCCGTGGGGCTATGCTGACTTTCGCGCCAACATCGATGTGCTGCTGGTGACAGGCGCCTCTCACGCAATGCACGTCCGGCCGAAACGGGATTTGCTGGACTGGCTGAGGCGCTGCGCACTTGAGTCGAAGCGATACGGCTGCGTTTGCAACGGGGCATGGCTGCTCGGGCGCGCCGGTCTGCTCGATGACAGGGAGATTGCCGCGCGCTGGACCGACGCGAGCCGCATGGCCAGCGAATTCCCGCGCGCCCACTTACGTCCCGACAAAAACCTGATCCGCGACGGACGCCTGATTTCGTCTGCCGGCGCGGCCGCCGGACTCGATCTTGGCCTCGCGCTCATCGCGCAAGATTGGGGCCAGAAGCTCGCCGAACAAGTGGCAAGACGTCTCGGCACCAATCTGCAGAGCGCCCCCTCCCAACGAAATGATTACGATGCGCCGCTTACCGATGAAAGTTCGATTATCGGCAAAGTGCAACGCCATATCGACGACCATCTTTCGGACGTGCTTTCGATAGAGCAACTTGCCTGTGCAGTCTACGTGAGCCGGCGCACGCTCTCGAGAATCTTTGCGAAGCATCTCCACACGACACCTTCGGCGTTCGTGGATCAGGTCCGCGTCGGTGCGGCAAAGCGGCTGCTGGAAGAACGCAACATTCCGATGAAAACCGTCGCTTTCGACTGCGGCTTTCATAACGCCGCTCATATGCGCATGGTGTTTCAGCGGCGCCTCAAGCTCACCCCCCGGCAATACCGCCAGCAGTCCCACACGACCGAGGCCGCCGCCTGAATGATCGCCGCGGGCGCCGACTCGCCGCCCTGCCGCGACTTGTTCTCGCGGCGCAAGACTCTTTGTCCATGGTGTGTGTTCGCACGCGCAACCGATGCGCCTACAGTGCATCTCCATCGGATCCGTCGATCCGAACGGCCACCGGCCGATTTACCCATACTGCGAGATACACAATGAGCACTTCCAAGGTCGTCATCGTCACCGGAGCATCGCAAGGCATCGGCGCAGAAACCGTCAAGGCATTTCGCGCACAGGGCCATCGCGTGGTCGCCACGGCCCGTTCCATCACGCCGGCCGCCGAGGCCAACTATGTCGCCGTGGCCGGAGACATCGGCGATGCCGCTACGGCTCGCCGCGTGGTGAACGCCGCCATCGAGCACTTCGGCCGTGTCGATACGCTCGTCAACAACGCGGGCATTTTCATTGCGAAGCCCTTCACGCAGTACACCGCCGAGGACTACGCCGCGATCCTGAACGTGAACCTGAATGGCTTCTTCCACCTCACGCAATATGCGATTGAAGCGATGCAGAAGCACAGGAGCGGCCACGTGGTGAATGTGACCACCACGCTTGCCGACAAGGCCAACAGCAAAGTCCCGTCCGTTCTTGCATCGCTCACCAAGGGCGGCTTGAACGCTGCGACGCGCTCGCTCGCAATCGAATATGCACGCGCGGGGATTCGCGCCAACGCGGTTTCGCCTGGCATCATCAAGTCGCCAATGCATGCTCCCGAAACGCACGCCGCGCTCGGCGCGATGCATCCGGTCGGCCACATGGGCGAAATGAGCGACATCGTCAATGCGATTCTCTATCTCGACTCGGCACCGTTCGTGACGGGCGAGATCCTGCACGTGGACGGCGGCCAGAGCGCCGGTCACTAAGCGCACGAGCAGCCCGCGCCCCCGGGCTCGATGGCTCGTCGGGGCGCGGGCGCGGGGGGCCGCTTATGCCACGTTGGTCAGCGTCTTCGTGATGACGAGCCATGTGTCGCGCTGGCGCACCATCGAGAAATAGTTGTAGTAATTGAAACCCAGCATCCGCACGCGCAGTTTCGCCGTTGCGATGTTTTTTTGAACATCGAGCATCAGCAGTTCCGTTTCGACCGGCTCACCCAGTTCGGCCGGCGATTGCCTGTCTGCGACGCCCACAAGATACTCATCGATCGTCTTGTAGTAGGGCCGGCCATTCACCTCCCCCGCCACGATCGCGCGCGCGTCGAACACCGTTCTCAACTGCTCCACATCGCCGCGCCAGGTGGCGTCGAAATAGCGCTGGACGAGTTCGACGATTTCGTTGCTATCGTTCATTGCATGACACTCCTTATGGATTCAAGCGTAGGTCCAGAAAGTCAAAGCGGGCCGTGCAATCGCTTGCGCAGCCCGCTTCGAACAGCGCGGAACAACAACGATCAGGCAAGCGGCCCCTCGAGTTCATTGAGCCTTTCTTCGAGCGCGGTGACGCTCGCATAGCCCGCATGCAAGGCGTACGTCCGGCCTTGTTCTTCAAGCAGCAAGGTCGGAAACGACGCGACGCCAAGCGCTCGCGCACGGGCAAAATCGCGCTGCGTCTCCTCCTTCGTTTCCGCTGCTGCCCAAGCCCGGTAGAACGCGTCTGCGCTCACCTGAACGCCAACGACATCCAGCGCCGTTGCGGCGATATCGCTCAACACGCGACCGTCGGTCGTATCCAGCCCTTCCACATAGAAGCCGTTCTGCAGCGCACGGAACACCGCAAGCAAGGCGTCACCGCTGGCGAAGCGGCGCGCCGCCACGACGGCCCGGCACACGGGCTCGGTATCGTAGACGAATCCCTCGCGCGCCATGAACGCTTCGCGGTTGAACGGCAAGCCGCTCAGCGCCTCCACGCGCTGCCAGTGCTGTAGCCGGAAGCGCTTGCCGGTTGCGTCGAGCACATCGGTCGCGCCCGCGCGAATCCCGCCGACCACGATTTCCAGCTTCAGGTCCGGCACGCGCGCGACGAGCGCCGAAAGCTCCTTGCCAAAGCCATAGCACCACGAACACATCGGGTCGCCAACATATATCAGTTTCATTCCTGCTCGCTCACATGAAAAGACAACGCGGAGCCCGCAGGACCCCATGCCCCGCATCGCTCGCTGCCATCAGAGTCACTATAGGGTTGAGGCCGGACTCGATAAACGCCACCGCCAGAACTTCTTTTGTTACATGGCGGAAAGACGAAATGCGCCGCACGAGCCGACTGGCGCGTTGTACCGGCCTAGAACATGTCCGAAGCGCTTTGATGACCCGCACGCGTGTGCCCAGACTCCTCGCCATCCCTCGACGGGATGAACGGGCCCGTGATCATGTCCGAATAGCTCATGCCGGGTCCGACCATCGGAAACACATCGGCATCCTGATCGATCATGACCTCGAGGAAAGCGGGACCATCAAACGCCACGAAAGCCCGGAGCTTTTCCTCGACCTCGCTCAGGATCTCCACGCGCTGCGCGAACTCGAACCCGTCGGCGCGCGCGGCCATGACAAAGTCCTTGCGATGCAACGACTTGTCGCTCACGCACAGCCGCCCGTCGTAGAAGAGACGCTGCCACTGCCGGATCATCCCGTCACCGGCGTTGTTGAACAGCAGCACTTTGACCGGCACGCCATATGTGGTCGCGGTCTCCAGATCGCCGATATTCATGCGCATGCTGCCGTCACCGTCGATGTCGATCACGAGAGCATCCGGGCGGCCCATCTGGGCGCCGATCGCAGCGGGCAGGCCAAAGCCCATCGTCCCCATGCTGCCCGAGGTGAGAAAGCTACGCGGCTCGACGAAGTCGAAGAACTGCGCGGCCCACATCTGGTGCTGACCCACGCCCGTGGTGACGATAGCCCGGCCGCCGGTAATCTCGCTCAGCTTTTCCACCACGAACTGTGGCTGGATGAGCGGGCTGGCACGGTCATAATTCATGCCGTAGCGCTGCTTCAACTCCTTGATGTGATCGAGCCACGCCAGGGGTGCCTGTATGTGCGCTTCGTGCTGCATCAGCGAAAGCAACGCGTCCTTCGCGTCGCCCACGTGAGTCCAGTGCGCGCGCTTCACCTTGTTGATCTCCGCTTCGTCGATATCGATGTGCGCGACATGGCGCGCTCGCGGCGCAAAGGCGTGCGGGCGGCCGCCGGCGACGCGATCGTCGAATCGCGCGCCCACGGCAATCAGGAAGTCGCAATCTTCCACTGCATAATTCGCGCAGGCCGCGCCGTGCATGCCCAGCATGCCGAGTCCCAGTTCGTGCTTCACGGATATCGTGCCGAGCCCCATCAACGTGTTCACCACGGGAATGCGGTAGCGCTCGGCGAACTGGCGCAACTCCGCCGTTGCGCCGGCCGTCATGATGCCCCCGCCTGCATACAGCAGCGGGCGCTTGCTTTGCGCCAGCAGTTCGAAGAATTCATCGCGCTTGCTTGCTTCGAGACGCGCGCCCTTCGCCACCTTGCGAAGACGCTCGGAGTAGCCGCGAAATGCCAAGGTTCCGTGCCCCTGCCAGGTGCCAGTCCAGTTCTGGATGTCTTTGGGCACATCCACCACCACCGGCCCGGGGCGGCCGGTGCGCGCGACTTCGAAGGCCGTGCGCAGCGTCTGTTCGAGCTTGTCCGGATCGGTCACCAGAAAGACCTGTTTGGCGCACGCCGACATGATGTTGAACACGGGCGCTTCCTGGAACGCGTCGCTGCCAATCGCGGCGCGCGGCACCTGCCCGCAGACGAGGACCACCGGGACTGAATCACCATTGCAGTCGGCAATCGGCGTGACCGCATTGGTCGCGCCGGGACCCGACGTCACCATGAACACGCCGACCCTTCCGCTCGCGCGTGCGTACCCCGCAGCCATGAAACCCGCGGTCTGTTCGTTGGCGGGTACGACAAGGTTGATCTGACGCTCGGGCTCGTCGGCGTGCAGTTCGTTGAAACGAAACACCGCGTCGTAGGTCGGCAGGATCGCGCCGCCGCTATAGCCGAACACGGTATCGACACCCTGTTCGCTAAGTACGTGCAAGATGATGTCGGCGCCCGACATCGGCTCGCCGGGAAGCGGCGCTTTCCGGGAGCTTTCTGGAGCAATCTTCGGATTCTGGGTCATACCTGATTCGCACGGAAACGGGCGCTGATGCGATCAGCGGCCAACACAACGGAAATCATTTCCCTTCCGACTCAAGAACAGCGTATGTCCCCTACCAGCTCGTGGACGACGGCTTCAGCGGGTTCTCCGCATGAAGCACAGTCCACCCGGCACTCTTTTGACGTGCGTCTGGAAAAACCGTGAGAAAGGGTTCCAAGGATTCTGACAACGATCGAACCGGCGCGCGTCAGCAATCTGGTTGTTTGTGGGCCAGGATGCGTCACATCCAGGACACCGCGGCTGACGGCTGACCGTTCCTACCATTCGGCAATGCCCACGTCCATGTCCTCGTCGTAGAACGCAACGAGAAACTCCTCGGGCATCAACCACGAATCGACGCTCACGGTTTGCGCGCCAACATCGACATCGACTTTCGCGTCGGCGTCCACGG
This sequence comes from Paraburkholderia sp. JHI2823, assembly GCF_038900695.1. NCBI lineage: Bacteria > Pseudomonadati > Pseudomonadota > Betaproteobacteria > Burkholderiales > Burkholderiaceae > Paraburkholderia > Paraburkholderia sp. JHI2823. The sequence continues at coordinate 168,898 of NZ_JAYMRY010000010.1, forward strand.
ACTTCATCGCATGCACGATCGTCGCGAGATCCTCCGTGCGGATTTCAGTTTTCATGGCGAACTTCATTTTCCACCTCTCTGTCTGGATAACCAGTCTCGATAACTATAGGATCAACGTCCCATGCCACCAACCAGGTGCGCCTCAATTCACTCTTTACATCGCGTAACCCATACCTGCGGCACGAGGCGGTCATTCAACCGGGTCGAGCAGGTCTACCGCTTCGGTAAACGCCCGGACCGATTCCCGCACACCAGCGACTCCCAGACCATTCAACCGGAGCAGTTCTTCACGGTCGCCGTGCGGGACGAATGAGTCAGGAAGTCCGAGCCGCAGCATGCGTACGGCCCACCCTTCCGCCGCGATCCGTTCGGCGCATGCGGCCCCCGCTCCGCCGAGCACGGTGCCTTCTTCGAGTGTCACGATCACCTCGTGCTCGTTGGCAACCGTCAGCGCACGGCGCACGGTCCAGGCCACGCAAGGCCGGTGTTCAGCATGCGATAGCATTCCCTTTCGTCGGACGGGGTCATCACCACCCTATTCGGCACGCAACGCAGGGCCGCGATGTCGAACGCACCGAGATGCGTGGCACCATCGCCCCCCGGCAATTCCCGCGCGATCGAGCGCGAACAACACTGGCAGATTCTGCAGCGCGACGTCGTGAATCAGCTGGTCGTAGCCGCGCTGAAGAAACGTCGAGTAGATGGCGACGACGGGCCTCATTCCCTCGACGGCGAGGCCGGCCGCCAGCGTGACGGCGTGCTGTTCCGCAATGCCCACGTCGATGTAGCGATCGGGATAACGACGTTCGAATCCGGTCAAGCAGGACCCTTCGCTCATTGCGGGCGTGATGCATTCAGTCCGCCTACCGCCGGTGAAATCGACATGCGGTTGTCATTCAGAATGATCGCCAGCGGCAGCGCTGCGCAGGACCCCGCGGGTAGCATTGATGCCCCACGTCCCACACCAGTCGATCGTGCGGCGTGTCGAATACATAGTGAAGGGCAACCGACAACTCCACGACACCGAGGTTCGATGCCAGGTGCCCGCCGGTACTCGAAACGCTTTCGATCACGAACTCCCGAACCTCGTCCACGACGCGCTGAAGCTCGCGCTCATCCAGCTCGCGCAGATTGCTCGGGAAATCGATCATGTCAAGCAGGTTCATGACGTTGCTCTCCTTGATGTGTTGGGTTCAACCGGCCTTCAGGTCATCCGTGGTCCAGCCGTCGCCGAGCGCGTGAATGAGGTCGACATTCGCATCGAGTTGCCGCGTGCGCAGCGAGATGACACTGCGTCGCGCTTCTTTGAAGCTGGCATCGCCCCTAACCGCGGTGGGCTCCAGCAAGCAGATGCTCGATGCCTTGAATCAATCTGCGTTTGATGGGATCCGGCCCGCGGACTCGCGAGGCGCGCCGATCCAGTGGATGGCGGCAGCCACGATCCCAAGTGCGACACCGAAGGCCACGATGCCCGACCAGCCAAAGCGGCTCATGAGCCAGCCGCTGACGGTCGCACCGACTGCGCCGCCGAAAAAGGTGGCCGTCATATAGAGGCTGTTGATGCGCCCTTGCGCTTTCGGATCGACCGAGAAGGCGCGGGTCTGGTTCGAAACAAGACCGGACTGCACGCCGATATCGAGCACGATCACGCCCACGATCAGCAGCGCGAGCGACGTGGCCGCGCCGGAGAGAAGCACGTACGCAAGCGTCGCAATGCCGATACTGGCGCCGATGACCTTGCGGAAGCCCACGCGGTCGGTCGCATTGCCGCCCAGCGAGGCGGCGAATGCACCGGCCGCGCCGATGATGCCGAAGCCGCCCGCCCAAGCGCTGCCGAGATGCCACGGTCCGCTCTTGAGCAGCGCGGCAAGATTGACCCAGAAGGCGTTGAAACAGGCCCACAGCAACGCCTGGATGATCATCGATTCGCGAATCGGACGATTGTCGCGAACGAGCGGCCAGAGCGAAGCGAGCAGACGCCCATACGAAAGATTCGTGGAAGGCACGCCCTTCGGCAGCAGCGCAGCGGCCGCGATGAAGACGGGCACCATGAACGCGGCTTCCGCGCCGTACACCGCGCGCCACCCCCACGCCGCGCCGATCACCCCCGCGATCGTGCGGCCGACCAGGATGCCGATCATGATGCCGCTTACGACGGTGCCGACGTTACGCCCGCGCTCGCCCGGCAGCGACATGACGGCGGCAAACGGAACAAGCTGCTGTGGCACGCAACTCACGATGCCGAGTGCAAACGAGGCCGCGATCAGCGCCCAGATGCCGGGCGCGACCGCCGAGGTCGCCGCAAAAACAAAAGCGAGCGCGATTTGCGTGAGCACGAGCTTGCGCCGGTCGAAGCGATCGCCAAGCGGCAACAGCAGCGCGAGACCGGTCGAGAAGCCGAGCAACGCGGCGCCAGCGACGAAATCGACGGCCGTGATGTTGACCCGCAGACCCGCTGCGATCAGCGGCAGAATCGGTTGGGTGCAGTAAATGTTGGTGATCACTGCTCCTGCGATGATCGCCATCATGACGATCTTGCCGCGCGATGCGACGGCGGGCGTAGCTGCACTTTCTCGGGTGCTGGGTAAGCCGCTCACGACAACCTCCTTATTCGTTGAATTTCTCCGGTCGTTGCAGCGATTTGCCGCGATCCAGATTGAGGTCGAACGTTACGCGCTTGCATTTGCGAAGAGAATCCCCCACGATCAAGATTCATCCTTCCACTATTTGATAGGGTCCATGAATCGCCTCGAAGCCATGGCCATCCTCGTTTCGGTCGCCGACGCGGGCAGCCTCTCGGCTGCGGCGCGGCATCTCGACATGCCGCTCGCCACGGTGAGCCGCAAGGTTGGAGAACTCGAATCGCACCTGAAGACGCGCCTCTTTCACCGCACGACGCGAAAGCTTTCATTGACGGAAGCCGGCGCCGCATATGTGGCCGCCTGCCGGCGCATTCTCGAAGACATCAGCGAAGCCGAGCGCGCCGCAACGGGCGAATACGCCGCGCCCAAAGGCGAACTCGTAGTTACCGCGCCCGTTGCGTTTGGCCGCTTGCACGTGGTGCCGGTGGTGGCGGAATTCCTCGCGCACTATCCGGAGATCGATATCAATCTCCTGCTGACCGATCGCGTCGTTCATCTGATGGATGAACACGCGGACGTCGCGGTCCGCATTGGCGAGCTGCCCGACAGCACGTTGATCGCGACGCGCGTGGGCACGGTGCGCCGGGTCATTTGCGCCAGCCCCGCCTATCTGGCGAAGCACGGCATGCCTGTCGAACCCGCGGACCTCGCCGGCCATCAATGCATTACCTTCGAGGCGCTCGCGTCGCTGCGCGCATGGTCTTTTGGCTCCGGCAAGTCGGAGCAGTCGGTGCCCGTTCATTCGCGGCTTGCCGTGAACACGGCGGACGCCGCCATCGAAGCCGCGATCCTTGGCGTGGGTTTGATACGCGTGCTGTCCTACCAGGTCGCACGCGCCGTTCGCGCCAACGAGCTGCGCGTCGTGCTCGACACATTTGAAGCCGCGCCGCTGCCCGTCAATCTCGTGCATGCAGGGCAAGCGCCCCTGCCGCTAAAGCTGCGCGCGTTCCTCGACTTCGCATCGCCGCGCCTGCGCGAGCGCACCGTGGGCGAACTGGTCAACGCCGAGAGCGCATGACGGCCTGAGGCGCCCGCAAAGGCGCTTGGCGCTCGCGCCGGAAGATAATCCGTTACCGATCCATCTCGTCCATGCCGGCCAGACGCCGCTCCCGCTCAAGCTGCGCGCGTTTCTCGACTTCATGTCACCGCGCCTCAAAGCGCGCCTGTCCGCCGTTTGAATTCCCCGCGTTATTGAGCGCGAGTATCAACTGTTATTCATCGCAGGTGGTTTTTGTCAGCGCCGTTCGTGCGTACGCTTGGCTTGCAAATGGGAAAACGCAAGGCGAAACGCAATGGATATGTCAGCAATCACCGCCATGAAGACTGCAGCGCCCGCCGAACATGTGTTTTCGGAGCAGCCCGCGTGGCGGCGCGTGTTTCGCGAGGGCGCGCTCACGGTCGGCCTCATCCTGCCGCTCGAAACCCACCCGGACTCGCCCGTCCCGACCATGCGCAACCACGTCGCCATGGCGCAGCGCGCCGAGTCGATGGGCGTGGCCGCGCTGTGGATGCGCGACATCCCGTTCTACGATCCCGCGTACGGCGATGCGGGCCAGATCTTTGAACCGCTGGTATATATCGCCAGCCTCGCGGCCGTGACGAGCGAAATCGCGCTCGGCACGACAGGCATCGTCCTGCCGATGCGCGAGCCGCTTTTGCTGGCCAAGCAGGTGAATTCGCTCGACCAGTTGACGAATGGAAGGCTCCTGTTAGGAATGTCTTCTGGCGATAGACCCTCCGAGTACCCCGTCTTCGGCATCGACTTCGATACGCGCGGCGAGCGGTTTCGCGACGCGTTCCAGACCTACCGCACAGTCAGCGAGCAGACCTTTCCCGTGTTCTCCTCACCCCGCTTCGGCAAATCGGACGGCAGGCTCGACATGCTGCCCAAGCCGCCTTATGGGCGCACCCCAGCCATTGCAGTTGGCCGTGCGCAGCAAACTCTCGAATGGATCGCGGCGCACATGGACGGCTACCTCGGCTTCGTGCCCGGCCCCGCCGAGCTCGATGCTTTCGTGCGCAGCTGGAAAGACGAGGTCGCCCAGTCGATGGGCCGCGACGCCTTTAAGCCTGTTGCCTTTGGCGGCTACCTCTATCTGCACCCGCGGTCCGACTACCCGTTTCGCGGCATCAAGGGCGGCTTCGCCATCGGCAGCCGGTCGCTCAGGCTTTATCTCGAGCAGGCGCGCGACGCGGGCGTGAGTCACGTCGCGCTGAATCCAAAGGTCACGCCGCGCCCGTACGCCGACGTACTCGACGAGTTGCACAGCGAAGTGCTGCCGTACTTTAGCCCGGAGGTTATTCATGCAACACGCGAACCTACGTGAAGCGCTCAATGCGCACTGGCAGGCGTCCGCAGCCGGCAATCTCGACGCCGAGCACGACATCTACGCCGACGACGCCATCTGCGACTACCCCCAATCGGGCGAACGCATTCTCGGGCGCAGGAATCTGCAGGCCCTGCGCGGACATCATCCCGGCAAGCCGTCGGGTTTCGAAGTCAGACGCATGCATGGCGAAGGCAATCTGTGGGTGACCGAATACACCATCGCTTACCAGGGGCGGTCTTCTTTCACCGTGAGCATCATGGAATTCCGGGACGGCAAGGTCGTTCACGAGACACAATATTTTTCGGATTCCTTTGAAGCACCCGCCTGGCGCAGCCAATGGGTTCAGAAGATCACGACCAGTTAGCGACCAACGGGAAGGCTATTGCATTGGTCGTGCTCGTAGGAGCCCCTCACCGCGCTCGCTTCGCGCGCGGCGCAACCGCAGGCGCCGCCAGCTGCTCCACCAGAAAATCCACGAACGCCCGTACGCGCGACGTCAAATAACGTGCGTGCGGATACAGCAGGATGAACGGCCGGGTACGCCCCCCCTCCTCGCGCAACACCTCCACGAGCCTGCCTTCGCGCAGATCATCGGCCACCACGAAGCGATACGTCTGGAACAGCCCCGCCCCCGCACGCGCGAGCGTCACGCCGGCGAGCGCGTCGCCCGAAGTGCCGTAACTTCCGCTCGTGATCACATCGCTATCTTCACTGGCATTGCCGGCGAAGGTCCACGCAAGGTGACGCCCACTACTTGGCAGTTCGAATTGTATGCATTCGAGCGACCGCAGATCCGCCACGGTCCTGGGCACGCCCGCGCGCTTCAGATAAGCGGGCGCGGCCACCACCACCATCTCCGCGTCTTCCAGCTTGCGCGCGACCAGGTTCGAATCGGCGGGCGCGCGCCCGCGAATCGCCAGGTCGAAGCCTTCGTCGGCAAAGTCGATGTTGCGGTTGCTCAGATGCGTGTCGACCCGCACCTCGGGATAGCGCTCGCGAAATGCCGGCAAGAGCGGCAGCACGCGATAGTGTCCATAGGGCGTGGGCATGCTGATGCGCAGCACGCCAGCCGGCGTGGTCTGCTCGCCCGTGACTTCGCGCTCGGCGTCCACGAGTTGCGAGAGCGCCTGGCGGCACTGCTCGAAGTAGCGCCGCCCCGCATCGGTCAGGCGGATCTGGCGCGTCGTGCGCACGAACAGGCGCACGCCGAGCCGCTCTTCGAGCCGCGCCACGGAGCGGCTCACCGCAGCGGGCGTGACGCTCGCGGCATTGGCCGCCAGCGTGAAGCTGCCCAGCTCCGCCGCCTGGCAAAACAGTTCAATGCTGCCCAGCTGCAGATCATCGAATTTGCGTTGCATGCCCGCTCTCTCCTGCTTGCTTCTGTTTGCTCTTGTTGTTTTCGCTGTATCCGGAAGGTTCCAATATGAGGCGAATGCTCATTACCATTGGAGGAGAACCTCGTGTCGGTCCAACAAAAACTTGCCTGATCCCGGTCTCGCCTTGCCCGCTGTCGCGCAGATTGTGACTGCCTGAATGCGTGTTAATCGCCACGCAACGGAACATCGGCACACGCATCCGTCGCGTGTGCCGAAGTTATTTCAGCGTGCGGGCGTTACCCCGCTCAAGCCCACACCGACTGCAACCTTGCGATGCTCTCGCGCGTCTCGCGCTCCAGTTGCGCCACCAGCTCGGCGGCGGGCAGCGCTCGCGCGAGCGGTGCGGCCTGCCCCGCCCATTGCGCGCCATAGCCGAATTCGCCTTTGGCCTTCGCGGCCGCATTGAGCGACTTCCCCGCATCGTAGGTGATCGGATACGACGGAATGCGCGGGGCGTTCGGATCCTCGCCTAGCGCCGTGAAACGGTTGACGAGGCTGCGCGCCACGCGCCCCGAGATAGCCGCGGTGAAGGTGGTGTGGCGCGCCGCGTCGCCGAGCAGGGCGGCGCGGTAGCCTTCGTCGGCGGCGGACTCCGGGCAGGCCACGAACGCCGTGCCCAGTTGCGCCGCCTGCGCGCCCAGCGCGAGCGCGGCGGCGATGCCCGCGCCGTCCATGATGCCGCCCGCCGCGATCACGGGCACATCGAATTCGCTCACCAGAAGGCGCGTGAGCGCGAAGGTGCCGAGGCCATCGTCGCGCGCCTGCTGATCGAACACACCGCGATGGCCGCCCGCCTCGACGCCCTGCGCGACGATCGCATCCACACCCGCCTCGACCGCCGCGGCGGCTTCGTCGAGATTCGTTGCGCTCGCAAGCAAACGGATGCCCGCGTGCTTGAGTTCGGCGGTCACCGCATCGGGCGGCAGGCCGAAATGAAAGCTCACGATCGCCGGCTTTTCTTGCAGCAGCATGCCCTGCATGGCCTTGTCCTCGACGAAGCTCGTGTAGATCTCGGTAAGCGACCGTGGCGGCGTCGCGCCGTAATGCCGGAACACCGGCGCGAGCCAGTCGAGCCACGCACGCTCCACGGCCGCGTCGGGCGTGGCCGGGCGATGGCAGAACACATTGACGTTGAACGGTTTCGCCGTCAGCTCGCGCGTTTGATGAATGGCCTTGCGCGCGTTCTCCGCGCTCATCGCGGCCACGCCCAGCGAGCCGAGCGCACCGGCGTTCGACACGGCGGCGGCCAGCGCCGGCGTGGTGGTGCCCGCCATGGGCGCCTGAATGATCGGCTTCTGAATGCCGAGCGAGCGCAGCAATGCCCGGTCGTTCGCTTGAGTGCTCATGTTGCGTTCCCTCCGGATGCGTTCCAGTTTCAAGCGTGTGCGCGACGCTGGGCCCAGCGCGCGAGTCCACCGCATGCGACCAGCAGCGCGCCGGTCGCGAAGAACACGGCGTGCAGGCCGAAGTGAACGCCGATCACGCCGCCGATCACGGGGCCCACCACCTGCCCGCTGAATTGCGCCGACTGCAGATAACCGAGCATGCGGCCCGTTTTGCTTTCGTCTACCGACTGCCGCGCGAGCTTGCCGATGGAAGGTAAGAGCCCCGCGAGTGTCATGCCCATCACCACGCGCAGGACCGCGAGCTGCCACCACTGCGTAACGAAGGCTTGCGGCACCATCGCAAGCCCCGTGAGCACGAGGCAGGCGACGATCACGCGCCAGCTCCCGAAGCGGTCGGCCAGTGCGCCCAGGCGCGCCGCCGTGAGCATGCTGCCAAGCGCCGAGCATGCCATGACCACGCCCGCCACGCGCGCGAGATGCGCCGCGCCCACGCCCAGACTGCCGATATAAACCGTGACGACGGGCTCGATCGACATGTTGGCGAGCAGCACCATCATCGCGGTCAAGAGCAGCGCGGCCACCACCGCATAGTCGGGCCGGCGCGTGCTACTGCCCGAACCGGCCGTGGCGTTGCCTGCGTGCGGTTTCGCGTCGCTTTCCGGATGAAACTCTTCCTTCACCACGAAGATGGTCAGCAGCGCCGCCACGGCGATCATCGCGCCACCCGCGAAAAACGTGCCGCGAATGCCGATCCAGCCGGGCAGCACGCCGCCCACCAGCGGGCCGATGAGATTGCCCGCGAGCGCTCCGGTCGAAAGTATGCCGAGCGCCCAGCCGGCGCGCTCGCGCGGCGCCTGGGTGCCGACCATCACCGTGGAAGCCGACGCGTAGCCACCTACGAGGCCGGCGATCAGACGCAGCGCGACGAGCTCGTGCACATTGTGCGCCACGCCGATCAACGACATCACCACGGCCATGCCGATGGCCGCGCGCACGAGCATGGGCTTGCGCCCATAACGATCCGCAAGGCGCCCCCAGAGCGGCGCGGTGAGCGCCGTGCCGAGAAAGGTCGCGCCAAACGCGATGCCCGACCACTGAATGACGGCCGATTGCGAGGTCACGCCGAGCTGCCGCACATAGAGCGGCAGGAACGGCAGCAGCATGCTGAGGCTCACGAGCGTCGTGAACGAGCCGATCACGCACACGACGAGGTTGCGCCGCCAGTACTGGACGTTGCGCTCGGCGTAGCCGCGCGGCTGCGGCCTCGTCTGCCGTAGCGCAGCCGCCGGGGAAGATACGGTGGTATTCACTTGGCCCTCAACGCGGAGAAGAGATCGACAAAGAGCGCGAGCACGAGCGCCGCGGCGCCGATCGCGAACAGCACGAGGTAATTGCCGCCGCTCGACGAGAACACGAACGACAGGCCGTAGGCCGCAACCGCCTGCATCACGGCGAAGCTCGTCGTGGCGCGGGTCCACGCGTTCTTCACCGATTCGGTCCATTGCGTGTTTCCGGCGTGGTGGTGGCTTTGTTCTGTGAACCCCGCGTCGATATTAGCGGTTTATTGCCTGCGCCATGGCGTCGCGCTGATAGCCGGCCAAACCCGCGCCGGCTATCCTGGAGCGCACGGCGAATTCACGCGTCGGGCCAGCGCTGCGTCACGCTCTTGTAGCGCGTGTAGAAGCGCACCGCTTCCTCGCCATATGCATGATGATCGCCGAACAGCGAACGCTTCCAGCCCCCGAACGAATGCCACGCCGACGGCACCGGACTCGGCACGTTGATGCCCACCATGCCGATTTGAATCTGCCGGGTAAACGTACGTGCTGCCGCGCCATCGGCCGTGAACAGCGTGACGCAATTGCCCAGTTCATGCGCATTGACGAGTTCAATCGCACTGGCGAGATCCGGCACGCGCACCACAGAAAGCACCGGCCCGAAAATCTCTTCCCGGTAGATCTTCATATCCGGCTGCACGCCGTCGAAGAGCGAGCCGCCGAGGAAGAAGCCCTCTTCGTGCCCCGCCACGGTATGACCACGCCCGTCCACCACGAGCTTCGCGCCAGCGGCGACACCCGCGTCGATATAACCCAGCACCTTGGTGCGATGCGCGGCGCTGATGAGAGGCCCCATATCCAGATCTGGCTGCATACCCGCACCGATGCGCAGCGCGCGCACGCGCGGCGCGAGACGCTCGATCAACTCATCGCCAATGCTCCCCACCGCCACCGCCACCGAAGTCGCCATGCAGCGTTCGCCCGCCGAGCCGTATGCCGAATTGATCAGCGCATCGACGGCCTGATCGAGATTCGCGTCGGGCAAGACGACGAGATGATTCTTCGCACTGCCCAACGCCTGCACACGCTTGCCGCGTTTGGCGCCCTCTGCGTAGATATATTCGGCCACCGGCGTGGAGGCGACGACGGACATCGCGGCCACGTCGGGATGCTGAATCAGCGCATCGACGGTGCCCTTGTCGCCGTTCACCACGTTGAAGACACCTTTGGGAAAGCCCGCCTCGACAAAGAGTTCCGCCAGCCGGATCGACGACGACGGCGTGCGCTCCGAAGGCTTGAGGATGAACGTGTTGCCGGTCGCGGCAGCCATGACGAACATCCAGCATGGCACCACCACCGGGAAATTGAACGGTGTGACGCCGGCAATCACGCCCAGGGGCTGGCGCAGATTCCAGCTGTCGACGCCGCTGCTGCTTTGATCGGTGAAACCGGTCTTGAGCAGGTTCGGAATCCCGCACGCGAATTCGACGATTTCGATACCGCGCATGACCTCGCCCTTTGCGTCCGAAAAAAGCTTGCCATGATCGAGCGTAATGAGTTCGGCAATGTCGTCGAGGTGCGCCTCGAGCAGTTCCTTGAACTTGAACATCAAGCGCGCGCGCTTGAGGGGTGGGGTGTCGCTCCACGCCGGGAATGCAGCCTTGGCAGCCGCCACGGCTGCGGCAACCTGATCGGCGTTAGCAACCGGTACGCGTGCAGTAATACGGCCCTGCGCCGGATCGTACACGTCGTTGAATCGCCCGCTCGTTCCAGCGGCGCTTTGACCGTCGATGAAATGATTCAGTTGGCGCACCGCGCCCTGGTTTGCTTCGCTCATACGTCCTTCCTTTAAGGGGATTTGGGCGCTGCCCGCGGATAGAAGAGAGTCCGCATTGCAGCGCGCATCAAGTCAAGTGGCCGGGCATCTCCATGACTCCCCGCCAGGACCGGCAGTCATTGGCCGCCGACGAGAACAGTCTACGTATTACGGCTCCCGGCTGATGGGCTAGCTGCGCCGGTTTGGGGACATTCCGGGCTCATTTCCGGCCATCGCGGCAAAGCGGAAGTCGCCGCGATCTGAAGGGTCGAATGGGACGCAGCGCTAAATGCGCGCTGGCAACGAAGCTTGACGTTGTGCGGGGAGCGTGAAATGGAAGCTGGCGCCGACAGGGACGTTTGCCGTCACCCATAACTGCCCGCCGTGGCTTTGCACGATCGAGCGGCAGATGGGCAACCCCATGCCGAGACCATCGGGCTTGGTAGTGAAAAAGGCCTCGAATATGCACTCGAGGTAGCCGGCGGCGAGTCCCGGCCCGGAATCCTGCACGGTAATGCAAAGCTCGGTATCGTCGGTCCTGCCCGTCCGGATCAGCAGCTTGCGCTTGCCGGCTTTCATGTCGCTCATCGCTTCGAGGGCGTTGATCATCAGATTGAGCATGACCTGCTGCAGTTGCACCCGGTCGCCCTGAACGCGCGGTAACCCCTCCGCAAGCTCCACCGTGAGTTCGACACCGGACTTGCTGGCTTCGCCGCGCATGAGCGCGATCAGCTCCCGAATCATGTCGTTGACATCGAGCCCGTCTGTACGCAGCGGCTCTTTTTTGAAGTAGGCGCGGGTCCTGTCGACAATGCCATTGGCGCGGTCGCTATCCGCGACGATCCTGGTGAGTGCGAGACGCGCTTCGTCGAAGTTTGGCGGGCAGAGCGCGAGCCAGCGCAAGGCGGCGCTCGCGTACGCTGCGATGGCGGTGATCGGCTGCTTCACTTCGTGGGCGATTGACGCCGATAGCTGCCCCATCGTCGCCACGCGGTTCGAATGCGCCAGCACCGTCTGGAGTTCACGGTAGCGTCGCTCGCTGTCGCGCACATCCTGTTGCGCGCGCTTCTGCTCAGTCAGGTCGAGTATGAACGCGACGCCCTGCCCCTCACGGTCGCCGAATGCCGCCGCGCCGACCATGACGGACACGCGGCTGCCGTCCTTGCGAACATATTCCTTCTCGAACGGTTTGGCGCTTCCAGTGGCCTGCAATTCGGCTTTCACACGTTCGTCGCGCTCATGCCATTCCGGCGGCGTCAGGTCGGGCCAGCGAATCTGCCCCGAACGGAGATCTTCGCGGGTGTAACCCACGATGCGCAGAAACGCATCGTTGGCCTCGACGACATTGCCTTCGAAGTCCCATATGTGGATGCCGATGATATTGGAGTCCACGAGGCGCCGCACCTTTGCTTCGCGTTCCTGAAGATCGGCATACAGACGGGTATTCTCCAGAGAAATGGCGGCCTGGGACGCTAGCAAATCGAGCAGTGCCGAGCGGCGCGCGGTGAACACGTGCGAGGTCTCAGTGTTCTCCAGGTACAGCAATCCATTGAGCTTTCCCTGCCTGACGAGCGGCAGGCAGAACACGGACCGCGTGGCGCCGCTCGCCAGATACTCGTCTTCGGGAAAGAGATTCGATGTCATCGCATCGTCGATGATGACGCGCTTGCCCGTATGTATGACATAACGCAGCAGCGCGGCGGGGGTGGCCGAGCCGGTGTCCGGCAAACGCTTCACCTCGATCCCGTTGCCGTCGATACGCGCCTCCGCCTCGATGCGGTAGCCGTCCGGCGGCTCGGGTGCGATCAGCAGACCACGGTCTGCGCCCGCGGTTTCCAGCGCGATCGTCATCAGGCGGTCGATCAGGCGCTTCAGTTCGATCTCGCTGGAGAGCGCGTGAGAGGCCTTGAGTAGCGTTTCTGCGTCGAACTGGCGCCAATCGAAGCTGTGCGTCGACGTCAGCATGCTCCCTTCCAGATCGGCGAGGCGCGGAAATTCGCTGTCGAGCTGCATGATCTTGCTTTGCGCGCCCCAGGCAGCGAAGCACCGGCGCGCATTACGCAAATGGCCTTCGGCGCTCGTCGCAAGGCCGATGCGCAAATAGAAGCGGCCAGCCAGTTCGCTGGCGATGCCTTCGTGATGCGCAAAGCCGTTCTCGCGGGCCGAGCGAATGGCTTCCTCGTACAGACGCATGGCGTCGAGCTCTCGTCCCTCCAGACGCGCGAGTTCTGCCCCGAGCAATGCGTGGCGGTTCTGATAGTTCTCGGGACAGTGTGCCGCCCACATTTCAAATTTCTCGACAGTCTCTGCGAGCATCCGTTTGTGGATTTCCTGCTGCTCGGGAGATGACCCAGGATAAAGTGCCGTCAACGTGAGCATGTGAAAAAAATGAAAGGTCGGTTCAATCGCCAGCGCCATCACCGAACTCAGCACTGCCTGCGCCTGCTGCACCGCCGCCAGCGCGTCGAAATAGCGGCCATCGAGAAACGCGAGGATGACCTTGATGATTCGATACACGCCAATGGCGCAACCGAAATTCGACTTGACGATCGCCTCGAAACAGGCGGTTTCGTCGAACGTCTCGTCATTCAAGTCGAACGGTTTGGGCGTCTCGCCGCGCAGGCTGATAACGCATTGCCGTTCGACCCGAATCAGTTCGTAGACCGCGTCGTTGTGGTTCTGTCGCATGAGCGCCGCGTACTTTTCGGCTAACGCCTGCACGTCTTCGAGCGCGGCCCCGCTCTCGAGCGACTGCCAGACGGCATTGAACGCCACGTTGCCCGCAAAAACAAAATCGCCCACCTCCATGCACTCGGCTGTCGCCCGCTCCAGCACCGGGAGGTTTGCGGCGATATGGCGTCGCCAAAAGTTGACGTGGGCGCCATACAGATGAAGCAGCTTGCCATTCAGGTGCCGACTACCGAATTTCTCGTTGAGCTTCAGTGACATCTCCGACACTTCAACCGCCGTGGGAATATCGCCGATCAGCGAAACCAGCATGAGCGCGTAATTGCCGAACGCAAAACTCGAGTTTTCGGTCATGCCGTGCTGCAAGGAGAGATTGACCGCCTCGAGCGTGATGAGCGGATAAAACGCGGGCCGCGCGGCAAACGCGCAGTTCATCGCCTGAAGGAGCAGATTGACGATCGCGTGGATCGCGGGGTCCGTCGCCACCGGCGCCTCGACGAGCTCGCCGATGGGGCGGCCCGCTTGATTGACGTGGACGTCGCGCAGGGCGGCATCGAACGCCGCTCGGATGTCCTCATCGGTCTCGGGAAAACGGATATCGAAGCCGCGCAGGGCAATGAGCGCGACCGCGAAGCTTTCGTCATATCTTCCGGCAAGCTGATATAACTCGATGCGCAAGCTGTAGACCGTGGCGCGATCGAGACTGGAGTGGGCTCGCGCGAGCATCATGTCCGCCAGGGCATCCGCTTTTGCAAAATCGCCCACCAGATATTCGCACTCCGAAAGCGCGAGAAAGAGTTCGAACGTGCTCTCGTAACGCAGCGTCCACGCATCGGGCGACAGCAACGCCACGCCTTGCGCCAGATAGCCGCGCGCGGCCACGTAGGCCGTCGAGCCCATGGCCCGCCTTCCCGCGACGAGGTTCAGGGCAACGGCCTGCTCACGCTCCGTTGCGTCCGCGATCAGCGCCGCGCCGCGATTGAGATGGTTCACGATGTCGAAAATCGCAGCTTCGAGCGCGTCTGGCGGCGTGCGCGACACGAGTGCCCGCCCGATGCGCAGGTGCGCGGCAGCTCGCTCGTCAGCGGGAATCAGCGCGTACGCTGCCTCCTGCACGCGATCGTGTGCGAATTCGTAGACCTTGGCGTCGCGAAAGACCAGGCCTGTCCGCACGGCTTCCCACAGATCCGCGTGCATCTTCTCTTCGGAGCCGCCCTGAACCCAGGTCAGCGCGGCGACTTCGGCAACGTTGCCAAGACACGCCAGTTGACCCAGCGCGTCGCACACCGCGGGCGGCAACCGGCGCAACCTTGCCGCCATCAGATCAGCGACATTCTCGGTGTAGCCCTTCGCGCGAATGCGCGGCAGGTCCCAGACCCACTTCGTGGCGCGCGGGTCGAACGTGAGCAGATTTTCATCGGCGAGCGCGGTCAGAAACTGGATCGTGAAGAACGGATTACCGCCGCTTTTCTCATGCACCAGTTGCGCGAGCGGGGCGGCGCTCGCACGGCCACAGTGCAGCGCATCCGCCACGAGTTGCGTCACGCTGTCCTTCGTGAGCGGCGCAAGCTCGAATCGCCGTACTTTGCCTTCGGCGCGGACAATCGATTCGCGCGTGCGTGCAAACGGGTGCGTAGCGTCAACCTCATTGTCCCGATAGGCGCCCACCAGCAGAAGGTGCCTGACGTCAGGATGCGTGGCGAGATGCGCGAGCAGATCGAGCGTCGCCGTATCCACCCACTGCAGATCGTCGATAAACAAGGCGAGCGGATGCTCCGGCCGCGCAAACACACCGAGAAAGCGTCGAAATACGATCTGAAAGCGATTCTGCGCGTCTTGTGGAGGCAGCATCGGCGCAGCCGGCTGCTCGCCGATAATCAGCGCAAGCTCAGGAATCAGGTTGACGATGAGCTGCCCGTTGGACCCGAGTGCTTCCATCAACGCGTGCCGCCACGGCTCGATCTCGGCTTCCCGCATGCTCAGCAGATTGCGCACGAGGGTCTGGAAAGCTTGCGCAAATGGGACGTACGGAATGCCGCGCCGGTACTGGTCGAACTTGCCGGAAGCGAAGAGACCGCGCGGCGGCACCAGCACCCTATGCAACTCGTTCACGACCGACGATTTGCCGATGCCCGGATAGCCCGAGATCAGCACCAGTTCGACCGACCCGCTGTGCACCACGCGGTCGAACGCGCTGGTCAGTGCTTCGATTTGCGCCTCGCGCCCGTACAGCTTCTCCGGAATCAGCAACCGGTCGGACGCGTCGTGCTCCCCCAGCGGGAAGGCGTCGATGCGATGGTGCGTTTCCCATGCCGCGAGGCAAGAACGCAGATCGGCCTCGAGTCCCGCCGCAGTTTGATAGCGGTCCTCGGCGGCCTTCGCGAGCAGTTTCAGCACGATGCCCTCGAGCGCCGGCGGAATCGCGTCACGGCGCGCCCGGGGCGGCGTGGGCTTGCGCGCGATATGGCAATGAATCCACTCCATCGCGTCCGAGGCATGGAACGGCAGCGCCCCTGTGAGCATCTCGTACAGCGTCACACCGAACGAATAGAGATCGCTGCGCGTATCAATCGAACGGTTCATGCGGCCGGTCTGCTCGGGCGCCATGTACGCAAAGCTGCCCGCAACGATCTCGGGCGGCGCGGGCGGCTGATGTTCGTGCGGCAGTTGCGTAGCGATGCCGAAGCCCGTAAGCCGCACGTTGCCGCTGCTGTCGACGAGCACGTTCGCTGGCTTGATGTCCTTGTGAACGAGACCGCAACGATGCACGTGACCGACCACCTTCGCCAGATTGACGGCAATGCGCAACAGGCGCGTGAGTTCGAACGGGACGGCAAGCGTTCGATCGAGGGGTTCGCCGCCGTCGTCGTCGAGCACGAGCATGGGCGGCTCTCTGTGCCGGTAGAGCGCAAGCGGCCGCGCCGCCCAGCTGGAATCGAGCAGCGCGGCGAGCCCGTATTCGCGCTCGAGTCGCTTCACGCCCACCGCGTCCGCCCGCGTGGCGACCAGCGCGAGCACCGAAACTGGAAGGCTGCGTTTGCGCGCGCGATACAGTGAAAAATCGCCGTCGTCGCGCAGCGGCTCAAGCTCATATCCAGCGAGATCCACGACGGACGCTCCTGTCATGATGCGATCTTCATCCGGTTATGATTTTGCACGCGCGACTGTCTTTACGCCATGCGAGCGCCGCAGCATCACCGATTGTCCTGAACAATGATGAGCGGATACAAGGCGCCTGCGAAGCCTCGACGCAAGGCAACCTGGGCGTCACTGCGTCTCTCTGCAGGATCAGCCTGTGCGGCAGCAGATCGTCGATGGCAAGCGGCGCGCCGTGTTGTGCGAGACAGGCCGGCGAGGCGCAGAACAAGAGCCCCGACTAGTTGGAAACGGCGCGCTTTCAGAATGACAAGCGCACATTCGGGCTATGGATTACCCCCCATACGTCGACTCCCATCCCCCGCCCAGCGCTTTACAAAGCGTAATGAGATTCGTGGCCGCCGTGGCTCTGCTTTGCTCGAGATTGCTTTGTGCTTCGAGCAGCTGCTTCTGCACATTCAATACGTCGAGATAGTCGAGCGCCCCGGCCTTGTACCGCTCCCGCGCGACTGAAAGCGCGCGCTCGTTCATGGTCACGGCCTGGGCCAGCCGGTCGCGGCGGCGCTGTTCGGCGTCGTAGGTGACCAGCGCGTCGTCCACCTCCTGCCACGCGCGCAGCACCGTTTCCTTGTACGCAATCGCAGCCTCCTGCTGTTGCGCTTCACGCAGCTGGAGCGTTCCCTTCAAGCGACCGCCTTCGAAGATGGGAAATGTAATGGAAGGGCCAACGACGAACTGCCCGGACGCCCAACTGGCCAGACTCGAAAGCTGAAGACTCTGAAATCCCGCGCTGCCATTGAGCATGATGCGCGGATAGAAATCGGCCTTCGCCACGCCAATCGACGCCGTCGCCGCGTGCAGTTCGGCTTCCGCCTTGCGGATATCCGGCCGGCGCTGCACGAGTTCGGAAGGAAAGCCGATCGGCACCTGCGCCGGCAGGACGGGCACCTCCTGCGTTGCAGCGAGCGTCTGGCGCAGTGCGCCCGGTTCCTCGCCGAGCAGCAGGCCGATTGCATTGATCGTCGTTTCGGAGTGCGATTCGAGGGTGGGAATCAGACTTTCGATGTTCTCCACCTGCGCCGAAGCGTTCGAAACATCGAGATCCGTCGTGACGCCTTCATGCGCACGCACCTGGGTAAGCTTCAGCGCGTCGTTGGCGATGTCCAGGTTTTGATGCGCGATCTGCAGCAGTTCCTGTGTGTCGCGCAGCTCGATATAGTCGCGCGCAAGCTCCGCTCGCGCGCTGAGCAAGACTGCGTTCCGGTCCTCATACGAAGCTTCCGAAAGCGCCGTCGCCGCTTCCACACTGCGCCGCACGCGGCCCCAGATATCGATCTCCCATGAGGCGTCGAAACCGACCTGATACAGGTTATAGGCGGGCGAACCCTTCGAGCCCGGCATGGCCGCCACGCCGAGCGGCGCGCTGCCGGAGGCCGACTGCGGCTGACTTTGCGTCGGCGTCACGCCAAGCAGCGAGAGAATGCCGTTTTCACTGCCGCGTTCGCGGTTATACGATGCTGCGCCATCCAGCGTCGGATATTCGGCTGCGCCGGCCACGCGGCGCTCGGCCCGGCTTTGCAGCAGCCGCGCAGAAGCGGCTGCAACGTCCAGGTTCGCGTCGGCGAGTTGCTTCTCCAGGCCGTTCAATACCGGGTCGTTGAACAGCGTCCACCATTCCGGACCGAACTGGCCTTCCACAGCTTTGCTCGGCGCCTGCGCCGTCTGCGTACGGTTGAAAACCTCCGGTGTAGGCGACTTTGGCGGTTCGAAGTTCGGACCCACCGTGCAAGCAGCCATTGCGAGACATGCGAGAACCGTGAGCAGGATCGCCCGGCTAGAAGTTTGGCTCGTGTTCATTTCCTTTCGGCTCCTTCAGCCATCGCTTCAGCGCCCCGGCCAACGGCCACTTCGGCTTCCACCGAGAGCCCGACGCTCAATTCCGCCGCAGCAGGCTGCCCGCGATCGATCGTGATCTTGACGGGCACGCGCTGCACCACCTTCGTGAAATTGCCCGTTGCGTTGTCGGGTGCGATCGGCGCGAAGCTCACGCCGGTCGCCGGCGCAAGGCTGTCGATGCGGCCATGGATCACGACGCCGGGAAGGCTGTCGACGGTCACGCGCACGCTTTCGCCGGGCCGCATGTTGGTGATCTGGCTCTCCTGGAAGTTGGCGACGACATATGCATCCGAAAGCGGGACGATTGCCAGCACAGGGGCGCCGGGCGTCACGAAGGCGCCGACCCGCGCCGAGCGGCGTCCCACCTTGCCGTCGACGGGCGCGCGGATTTCCGTATAGGAGAGGTTGAGCTTCGCCTGTTCGAGCACCGCTTGCGCGTGTTGAAGCGCGCCAGCGGCCTTGTCGCGCTCCGTGCGCAGGACGTCCAGATTCTGCTGGGTGGCAGACAGCACCGCCTGATCGTGTGACTGTTGCGCAAGCTGCTCGGCGAGCGTGCTCGAAGCCTGTTGCTGCTCCTGCGCGGTCCCCGCCCCCGCCGTGGAAAGATTCTGGTAGCGCGCCGCGTTGGCCCGCGCGAAGCCGATCGATGCATCGTCGGAGCGCAGCGTAGCGCGCGCCTGATCGACGAGCGAGGGCTGGCGCGCGATCTGCGCGTCAAAGTTCGCCACCGACGCCTTTGCGGCCACCACCTCCGCCTCGGCGCTCATCAACGCGGCGCGATAGTCGCGGTCGTCGATGCGCACCAGCAGCTGACCCGCCTTCACGTCCTCGTTGTCGTTCACCAGTACGTCCGTGATCTGCCCCGGGACGCGCGGCGCGACGAGCGTGAAGTCTGCGGTGACGTAGGCGTCGTTCGTGGATTCCGAACTCGAGTGAGACAGGAGCTTCGTGCCGGCCCATGCAGCGACGCCGACAACGGCGACGACTGCTGCGACAGGAAGCCATTTCAACCTGGACGGTGCGGGGGTGGGTTTAGTCGATGACATGGAAAACGGACCTCATTTCGAAGCGGGCGGCGTAGTGCTCCACGGCGGATAGATCCGCACCGGCAGCACCGGAACAAGAAGAAGCAGAACGAGCGCAACGCACGTCATCACCCGGTAGAGATCGGCGGAAGTCAGCACGACGGCCTGCTCATGAATACGGTGCGCGAGTTGCCCCAGCGCGTAAGGGGTGTCGAGGCCCGGGCCTGCCACCAGCGCGCGGTTGCCCAGCTGGTCGACGAGCATGCTCGAATGGAAATGTTCGCGCGCGGTGCCTACACCCTCGATCAGACCCGTCGCGATGGCCGCGGCGAACGTCTTGACCGTATTGAACATGGCCGAGGCGAACGGGCCCTCCGTTGGCGGCAGCCCCGTCGTGACACCCATGAGGATCGACATGATCACCAAGGGTTGTGCGATGATCTGCAGCGCCTGGAGCACATAAAAGTTGTCGCGAATCCACTCGGACGTCATGAAGCTGCCGAGTGCGCACGTCGTGAACATGAGCGACAGTCCGATTGCGATCACCCAGCGGTGATCGGCGCGCCGCGTATTCAACAAAGCCGCCGTCAAAGGGAGCGTAATCAGCAGCGGAATGGCGAGCAACAGCGAGAGCGGCGCCGTCTGCAGCGGCCGGTACGCGTGAACTTTGGCGAGAAACTGCCCGGGTATTGCCGCGACGCCCACGAGCAGGATCACGGTGCCGAGCAAGGTCGAAAGTCCGTGCGTGAAGTTTCTGCGCTCGAGTAACTGGAGCTTGAAGAAAGGCACAGGCTGAAACCACTCGTTGACCAGGAAGATCACGAGCAACAGGCCGCCGCCGCCAAACATCATGCGAATAAACTCCGATTCGAACCAGTCGAGCCGGTCGCCTTGCAAAAGCCCGGTCACGAGCATGGCGAACGCGGGGAAGCCCGTAATCAAGCCGATCCAGTTGAACGTACCAAAGCGCTCGAGCTTGACCGGATCGGCGGGCAGCCCCTGCTGAATCGCGATACAGCACAGCACGCCGAGCGGAATGATTTGCCAGAACGCCATGCGCCAGCTCACGAACTCCGTCCACAACGCGGCGAGCGGGGTGCCGAGCGCCGGCCCGAAGGTTGCCGTGAGCGCATAGCCGGCGAGCCCGTAGAGCTTGAATTTGGGCGGCAGATAACGCAGCGCCACGATGATCAGCATGGGGGGCAGGCAGCCGCCCGCGATTCCCTGGAAGATACGCAAGACGTAGAGCGTCGCCAGGTTCGGCGCAAACGGGCACAGCAATCCGAAAAACATCGTGGCGAGCACGGCGCCGATCGTGAAGCGCTTGAGCGTAAAGGTGATGCCGAACCAGGGGGCGAATACCATCGTCGCGACGTTGGCGGCTTCGAAAAGCGACGTGAGCCACGTCCCGTCGTCGTGCCCGATCAGGAACGCGCCCTGGATATCGGCCATCGCTGCCGCGGTCACCTGTTCGTTGAGGATGGCCAGCAACGAAGCGAACAACATGCCGAGCAGCCCCACCACGATGCGTCCGGTAAACGCCATTTGCGCGGGGGCAGGCTGAGCCGACGACCCGGCTTCACGCACAGGGCGCGGTTCCAGCGCCTGCGGGGCTGTTGCCGCTTCCGTTCCACTCGTCAAAAGGTTCGCAGTTGTCATGGCGATCAGAAACTTCCCGGGTTTCGTTAGCTGTACTGTTTGATGTGGCTATTGCACTGTGAGGCAATTCAGCGCCCTGCATCCTCACGCGATACGATGACCACACCATCGGTGTCGCCGCGCATTGTTGCTGTTCACTGACGGCTTTATTGTCAGAGATGAGCCCAATTTCTTAAAGTCTTGCCTGGTCTGATTTTGGGCCATCTAGTACGAGAATTTTGCCAGGTCGTCCGGTCATGATTCGCCCAACGCGTGATGTGCGCGGCGCCAACGCAAACCTGACTGGTTACGCATGGGTCATTTCTGCGCTGTTTTGAGCCAATCCAGCTTGGGAGGCGATACCGATCGGCGCACGATGCCTAGAATCGCGGCGTAGGCACTCAGGCCGCGCGTTAATCACGCTGGGGGCGATTAACGAAGGTTTGAAAACGAACCGGCAGCGGTAGACCCCCAAACGGCTTTTACTTTTGTCATCCGTTTGCAAGAGATTCAGATGGGGAAGTCAAGATGGACAGATTACGTGAGATGGAGGTGTTCGTAGCCATCGTCGAACGCGGCAGCTTTAGCGCCGCATCCGATAAATTCGGCTTGTCGCGAGCGGCGGTTTCGCGGGCGGTCAACTCGCTCGAAACGCGCCTGGGTGCCCAGTTGCTCGCGCGCACGACACGCTCGGTGCGGCCCACGGACGCAGGCGTCGCTTACTTCGAGGCCTGCCGCAAGCTGCTCGATGGCATCACCGACGCGGAGTCGCATATCGCCGTGGATCCCGCAAACCCTGTCGGCACTCTCACGATTACGGCGCCGGTTCAACTCGGCCAGCGGTTCATCGCCCCGCTCGTCAACGCTTACACCCTGCGCTATCCCGACGTCAGCGTGAACGCCGTCTACCTCGATCGTCCCACGCGACTGCTGGAAGAAGGCGTGGATATCGCCATACGCATTGGCCATCTCGAAGATTCGTCGACATTCGCGGTGCGCCTGGGATCCGTGCGGCGGCAAACCTTCGCGTCCCCCGCTTATCTCGCCAGGCACGGAGAGCCCATGCATCCGCGAGACCTGGTCGGCCACCATTGCGTTTCCTTTACCGGCGTTTCCCAACCGCACGAGTGGATGTTTTACGAACATAACGTAAAGATTCCTGTGCGGCTGCAGCCGCGCTTGATCGTCAATCTGGCACCGGCTGCCATTTCGGCCGCGGAAGACGGCGTGGGTATCACGCAGCTGCTGTCTTATCAAGCGGCAACCGAAGTTTCTTCCGGAAATCTGGTACCCATTTTGCGGGCCTACGAACCGGAATCGACGCCGGTCAGCCTGCTTCATGTCGAACGGCGCGGAACAAGTGGAAAGATCCGGTCCTTCGTGGAATTCGTGACCGATACACTGCGAAACAACACGTATCTTCAATGCGCGAGCGGATTGGCAGCCGTCGGCAAATGTACGCCGGATCAAGGCAGTCACGAACTCGCAAGGAGGCCTTCCGAAGTGCATGCCCAATATCGACAGGCGCTTGTTCATTCACTCGGCAACTGAGAACGACTGAGCCGCCATACGAAGCTCGCGGTACGCGCTCACGAGCGCGTCGAGGCTGAAAGCACGATTCAAGCCGCTCGGGTTCGGCAGAACCCAGGCGCGCGCGCCGCCGAATCTGCTGGGTTGCAAACCCCACTGGATATCGCGCTTGCCGGACATTTCGGCAAGCGCCATCTTGCCAAGAAAGGCGATAAACCGCGGCGCGTAGTGCTGCACCTTGAGCTCGAATTGCGCCGCAGCGTCCTGAATCTCCGCTCTCGACAACTCGTCCGCGCGTGCCGTCGCGCGCGAGACCGCCGTAGTCAGACCAAAGCCATGCTGCAGCAGCTCACGGTCGTTCTCGGGGCGAAACTCCTCCGGCGTAAAACCAGCGAGATGGAGCACTCGCCAGAAGCGGTTCCCTCTGCCATCGAAGTGGCGCCCAGTGGCCGCCGCACGCATGCCTGGATTGATCCCGCAAAACAATACGGACAACCCAGGTTCGATGATATCGGGAAGGAATGGCGCGGAATTGGGGTTCGCCGGTTCCGCCAGGGAATCGCCGCTATGCACTCGCCTCTCCGCGGAATCGCAGACGATATTGTTTTGGCGTGACGTTCAGGCGCCGCGAAAACGTCGTACGCATATGCGTGGCGCTATGAAAGCCGCATTTGAATGCGACCGTCTTGAGCGGCGCATCTGTGTCCTCCAGCAGTTTCCTCGCCGTGTCGACGCGAACCTGCTCGACGAATACGGAGGGCGTGACCTTGGCGTTTTTGGCGAAGATGCGCGACAAGGTGCGCCGGCTCACGGCAGCCGCACTCGCCAGCGCCTCGATAGAAAGCGTATCGGTGATATGTTCGCTCACGTAGCGATACACCTTGCTGAGTATGGGATCGTCGTCCTTGCCGGCACCGATATACGGACTGTACTGAGACTGCCCGCCTTCGCGCTGGATATACACCACCAGCCGCTTCGCCACTCGCACCGCCAGTTCATGTCCCCAGTCTTCCGCCACGAGCGCGAGGCACAGATCGATCCCCGCGGTCACGCCCGCCGATGTGAACAGCCGCCCGTCACGAACGAAAATCCGGTCCGGCTGCACATTGGCGTGCGGGAATTCATTGGACAGGCGCCCGGCATCCGACCAGTGCGTCGTCACCTCCTTGCCGTCGAGCAACCCCGCATGTGCGAGCACGAATGCGCCGTTGCACACCGAACCAAAGCGGCTTGCACTGCGCGCCTGATTTTGCAGCCAGGCCAGAAACTCATTCGACGGATGCACGTCGGGCAACTGCGGCCCGCCGGCCACGAGGAGCAGGTCCCATTGCACATCGCTGTCGGCATAGCCGCGCGAGACCGCCAGTTGCATCCCGTTCGAGCAGGTCACGGCGCCCGCCTCGCGCCC
This sequence comes from Paraburkholderia sp. JHI2823, assembly GCF_038900695.1. Taxonomy (NCBI): domain Bacteria; kingdom Pseudomonadati; phylum Pseudomonadota; class Betaproteobacteria; order Burkholderiales; family Burkholderiaceae; genus Paraburkholderia; species Paraburkholderia sp. JHI2823. The sequence goes on from NZ_JAYMRY010000010.1 coordinate 192,966, forward strand.
GACGAGCGTCACCTCGTAGCGCTGATGCTCGGAGAGGAACGTGTTCGCCTCGGCGAACACATCGAGGGGGCCTGCAACATCTAGCGCCTGCACACCATCGAATACAACAATGGCGACTTTCATGCCGTGACCTTCAGAGGTGGTGTCCCAACCAGGACCGTGGCGCAGCTTAACGCATCGCCGTTAGCGGGTGCAGTCTTCCCCGGAAAAAGTATTTTGCGTCGGTGTAACAAATCGGCAGCGTGGCCCAAAACGCCCACTACTTGGCATGCTGCGGCACCACGCGCGCATTTCGCCCGCTGCCCCGCATCACTAGACTGTGTTCACGACTGCGGCTGGGTAACAACCCGGGCGGACCGGAAGGCGCTATCGCCGTCACTCCACGTGTTGCCCCCGACATTGGACCGCACACCGACCAAAGGCAGATTCATCATGTTGAAAGAACGTCAGAGCTCTTTCCTCTTCGGGGGCAACGCCCCTTACGTCGAAGAGCAATATGAAACTTACCTGTCTGACCCGGATGCGGTCACCAGTGAATGGCGGGCGTGGTTCGATGCACTGCGCGAAACGCCCGCTATCGACGGCAGTGATCGCGACGACGAGCCGCACGCCCCCGTCATTTCCAGCTTTGTCGAGCTTGCGAAGCGCCCGCCGCGCGCGATCGTTCATGCCGACACTACCCTCGCGAATGACGCCGGTCTCGGCCTTGCGCGCAAGCAGGTCGCGGTACAGTCGCTGATCGCCGCGTTCCGCATGATCGGCACGCGCGCGGCCAATCTCGATCCGCTGTCGTGGACGCCGCCACGCGCCTACGCCGAGTTGACCCCGGCTTACTACGGCCTGACGGCCGCAGACATGGCGACGACATTCAGCACCGCCGACACTTTCCTGTTCGACGACGACGCCAGTTTGGAGGAACTCGTCGCGGCGCTGAAGCAAACCTACACGGGCACGCTCGGCACCGAGTTCATGCACCTGACCGACGCGGAGCAGCGGCGCTGGTGGCAGATGCAACTCGAATCCACGCGAGCGAGACCGTCGCTCCAGGCCACGGAAAAGCGTCGACTGCTGGAACGACTGAGCGCAGCGGAAGGCCTCGAGAAGTACCTTCACGCGCGCTATGTCGGGCAAAAGCGCTTCTCGCTCGAGGGCGCGGAATCGCTGATTCCGATGCTCGACGAAGTCGTGCGCTACGGGGCTTCGAAAAAGCTGCGCGCAGTGGTGATGGGCATGGCGCACCGCGGACGCCTGAACGTTCTGGTGAATATCGTGGGCAAGCCATTGCGTGCGCTGTTCGACGAATTCGATGATAAGGCTTCCGAAAGACTGCCCGCGGGCGACGTGAAATATCACAAGGGCTTTACGAGTTCGGTGGAAACCCCTGAAGGGCCGGTCGAAGTGATGCTCGCGTTCAACCCTTCGCATCTGGAAATCGTCAACCCGGTCGTGCAGGGCATGGCGCGCGCCAAGGGCGAGCTCCTGGGCAGCGCCGACGGCGTCGAGGTTCTGCCAGTCGAGATTCACGGCGACGCCGCGATGTCCGGTCAAGGTGTCGTGATGGAAACCTTGAGCCTCTCCTATACGCGCGGCCACGGCACGGGTGGCACCGTCCACATCGTTGTCAACAACCAGATCGGCTTCACGACCTCCGATCCGCGCGACACGCGTTCGTCGTTCTACACCACGGACGTCGCGAAGATGATCGAGGCGCCGATCCTGCATGTGAATGGCGACGACCCCGAAACCGTCGCGATGGCGGTGCGGCTTGCCCTCGACTATCGCACCGCGTTCAAGCGGAGCGTGGTCATCGATCTCGTCTGCTTCCGCAAACACGGGCACCAGGAACAGGACACGCCGGGTATCACGCAGCCGCTGATGTATCGCGCAATCGCCAGTCATCCCGGCGTGAGAACACGCTACGCGCAGAAGCTGATTGGGCAAGGCGTATTGACAGCCGAAGAAGCAGAGGGATATGTCAGCGAGCGGCATGCACTGCTCAAGCGTGCGAACGATGCCGACAGCTCAGAGGCTTCCGCTTCATGCGAGGATGCGGCGAGTCCGCTTTCCCACTCGGCCCCTTCGGCGGAAACGCTGCGCAGTCTCGCGCAGCAGATATCGACCGTTCCCGAAAGCGTGGCGCTGCATCCGCTCGTCAAGAAGATGATGACCGGGCGCCAGGAAATGGCTTCGGGAAAACGGCCGCTCGACTGGGGCATGGGTGAGCATCTGGCCTTCGCTTCGCTGCTCGGCGCGGGGACCAGCGTTCGATTGAGCGGGCAGGATAGCGCACGCGGGACGTTCAATCATCGTCACGCGGTGTTGCACGATCAAACGCGCATCAACCGGCCGGATGGTGTTTATATTCCACTCGATCATCTCGGTGATGCGAGTGGCAATGCGCCGGGCCGCTTCAGCGTGACGAACTCCATCCTCTCCGAAGCGGCGGTCCTCGCGTTCGAGTACGGCTATACGACGGTGAACCGCGATGCGCTGGTCATCTGGGAAGCGCAATTCGGAGACTTCGCAAACGGCGCGCAAGTGGTGATCGACCAGTTCATCGCGGCGGCCGCCGCCAAGTGGGGGCAACGCAGCGGCCTGACGCTTTTCCTTCCTCACGGGCAGGAAGGCGCGGGACCCGAGCATGCATCGGCGAGGCTCGAACGCTATCTGCAGCTGAGCGCACAGGACAATATGCGCGTCGTCCAGCCGACTACGCCTGCGCAGCTGTTCCATTTGCTGCGCACGCAGGCACTCGCCTCCGATCGCCGCCCGCTTGTCGTCATGACGCCCAAGTCGCTGTTGCGGCACCCGGAAGCCGTCAGCACGTTCGAGGAGTTGAGCGCGGGCCGGTTTCACGAAGTTCTGCCGGACAACCAGATCGAGACCTGGCAGACCTCCAGCGTCGAGCGCGTCATCGTGGCGACGGGCAAGGTGTACTTCGAGTTGCTCGAGCGTCGCCGCGCGCATGCGAGCGACACGCCGATCATCCGCGTCGAACAGCTGTATCCTTTTCCCGCGCAGCAGTTGGCCGCTGAACTCGCGCGCTATCCCAACCTGAAGAAGGTCGTCTGGTGTCAGGAGGAGTCGCGTAATCAGGGCGCATGGAGTTTCGTCGAGCCACAGTTGCGCGAGCTCCTGCCAACGGGTGCGAAACTCGTCTACGCCGGTCCTGATGCCGGTGCATCGACTGCGCCGGGCCACCATTCGGCGCACGTCGCGCGGCAATCCGCGCTGGTCGAGCAGGCGTTCACGGGGTAACGGCGCATGCGTGTCGCGATGATGCTCTATGCGGGGTTTCAAATGCTCGAGGTAAGCGGCCCGATGGATGTGTTTCATGCAGCGAATCGCCTGAATGGCAGCGCGTTTTATGAACCGCACCTCGTCGGAACTTCACCCGGGCCCGTGCTGTCTTCCAACGGCACGGCGGTGGGGATCACAGAATGCCTGTTCGAAACGCGCACGCCATTCGACGTCGTCGTGGTGCCCGGATCGCCCATGGTCAGTTCGTCGCGTGAGCATCGCGAACTCGTCACGTGGCTCGGCGACGCCGGGCCCGGCACCCAAAGGCTGGCCTGCATTTCCAATGGCGCGTTTCTGCTGGCGCGCGCCGGCGTTGCCGATCGCCGCTGGCTAACCACGCATTGGCGAGACGCCCACCGCCTCGCGGCCGAACATCCACGCGTACACGTCATGTCCAATCCCGGATGTCTGAAGGACGGCAACCTCTATTCATCGGGAGGCGCAAGCGCCGGCATTCATCTGGCGCTGTCGATGGTGCGGGAAGACCTTGGGGAAAGTGCGGCGGGAACCATCGCCAGAACGCTGTTGATGCAGCCTCGTTGAAGCACGGCGAGCGCGCAAGGAACGACATGATAGACGCGAACCGGATTCACAAGGCCCTCGCCAATCCACTGCGGCGCGACATCCTCGCGTGGCTGAAGGTGCCCGCCGATGCCTTTCCCGAAAGCCCTGGCGATCTGGGCCGCGGCGTGCCCGCACACGCCATCCAGGCTCGCAGCGGGCTCTCGCAGTCCACTGTATCGGCGCATCTTGCCGTACTGGTCGAAGCGCGACTGCTCGTTTCGACGCGAGTCGGACAATGGATGTTTCTTTCGCGTAACGAAGAAGTGATACGGACCTTTGCCGAACAGATTCGGCTGCATTTATAGGAGAATCTGGCATGGCGCGAGCTTGCGTCGTAGCTGCTTGCGAGGCAGATCGATCCGCGGAAAACGCGTAATGGACAAGCTGGACATGATGCGGATTTTCGTCCGCATCCTCGATAGCGGTGCGCTGGTGCGTGTATTGCCAGAGTATCGTCTGCAGAGGCTGACGGCCTATGCAGTGCATGCCTCGCGAAAGTACCTCGACGCCAGGATCAAGACATTCACGGATTACCTGCGCGAGGCGGTGCCCAAAGCGCTTGCCGCGGATGGGCAAGCGCTTCGCCAGGCCGCGAGATTCCCTTAGCCCGCGTTCCCCTTATGATCGCGCGCCGCCAGACGTTGCGGCGAGGGTTGTGATGCTGTCGCAGCCGCAGTCATTTCGTTTTGCTTGATGATCGTTTCGATCACACCATCGGCCTGCGCGTCGTATTGCGCGAAGACGTCGGTGCGATAACGCGTATTTTTCGCCGCGCCGAGCTGCGAGCCTGAGTCGTCGCGCGTATCGGCATCCACCGTCATCGAAAGGCCGATGCGCAACGGACGCGCTGCGAGTTCGCGTGGATCGAGTGCAATACGTACCGGCAGGCGCTGGACGATCTTGATCCAGTTCCCCGTTGCGTTCTGCGCCGGCAGCGTCGCGAAAGCGCTGCCCGTGCCTGCGGAAAAGCCTTCGATACGACCGTGATACTTCACGCTCGAGCCGTACACATCGGCAGTGAGCGTCACCGGCTGGCCGATGCGCATCTGCTTGAGCTGCACTTCCTTGAAGTTCGCGTCCACCCACACGCCGTCGAGCGGCACGATCGCCATCAGCGGCGTGCCGGGCGACACGCGCTCGCCCACCTGCACCTGACGCTGCGCCACATAACCGGTGACCGGCGCGGGCAAGGTATCGCGTGCATACGCGAGCCACGCCGCGCGCACTTTCGAGGCGGCCGCCTGCACGTCCGGATGCTGTTCGACCGACGTGCGATCGGTCAGCGCGTGATTCGCCGCCCCTTGCTGACGCGCGGCGTCGAGCGCGGCCTGCGCGGCCTGCACGGCATCGCGCGCGTGGGCAATGTCTTCGGCGGAAACGGCGCCCGAGTCCGCGACGGCCATGCGGCGGCGCAGATCGTCGTTGGCGCGGGCCAGGTCCGATTCGCGTTGCGCCACGTTCGCCGCATAAAAGTCGTTGTTGACATAGAGGCCGCTCACCCGGCGCACGGTCTGCCCGAGCGACGCTTCGGCATCGGCCAGTGCGATTCTTGCGTCGGCCGGATCGAGTGTCACGACGGGGTCACCCGCCTTCACGATCTGCGTGTCGTCTGCGTTGACGGCCACCACCGTGCCCGTAACCTGCGGCGTGAGTTGCACGAGGTTGCCGCTCACATAGGCGTCATCGGTGGTTTCGTGAAAGCGGCCTTCCGTGAAGTAGTACGCGCCATAGGCTGCGCCCGCGATCAACGTCACGGCGCCGAGCAGCGCGATCAGGCGCTTGCGGCGGCCCGGGGGCGTGGCCCGCTGGTCGTTGTCGGCCGGGGCAGCTTGCGCGCCGCCTTTCTTCTCGTCGAGTTGCTCCGCCGGCTTGCGGTCGGTCGTGGTCGTTTCGCTCATTTCAGTTCTCCTGATGGGTTGCAACCATGCCGTTCAACGCGCGGCGGCAATGACGGACCTGGCTTGAGGGTTGGGTTGGGCGGCAACGCCCGCGGGGCGGCCCGTATCGGCTGAAATGTCGACATAGCCGCCCCCCAGCGCGGATGCCAGAGCGATCTGCTGATCGCGGCGATCCATCTTCAGGTTCGCGATGGTTTCGTCGGCGTTCAGCGCCGTGACGTCGGCGTTGAGCACCGTGAGCTGACTGGTCAGGCCGCCCTTGTATTGCGTGAGCGCGAGCTGGTCGGCGTCGCGTGCCGCCTGCTGCGCGGCTTGAGCATCGACGAGCTGCGCGTCGCTCGAGCGGATCTGCGCCAGGTCCGTGGCCACGCCGCTCAGCGCGCCGATGAGCGTCTGGTCATAGGCAGCCACCGCGTAGTCGAACTCGGCGTAGCGGCCCTTCAGCTGCGCACGCAGTTCGCCGCCGTCGAAGATCGGCAGATGGATCGCAGGGCCGACCGACGCCGTGCGGCTCGCGGCGCTCAGGAAGCGGCCGAAGCCGAACGCGTCCAGACCGATCGCGGCGCTCAGGTTGATGTCCGGATAGAACTCGGCCTTCGCCTCCTTGACCTCGTGCGTGATCGCGTCCACGCGCCAGCGCGCCGCGACGATATCGGGGCGCCGGCTCACGAGATCGGCGGGCAGGTTGTCCGGCAAACGCACCTCGTCGCCCACGCCGAGCGTCGGGCGCGTGATCGCGAGCCCGCGGTCGGGGCCCTTGCCCATCAGCGCGGCCAACTGGTAGCGCGTCGTGAGAATGCTGCCGTCGAGCGCGCTCACCCGCGAGCGGCTTGTCGCCAGGTTCGCCTGCGCGGTCTTGCGTTCCACCTGCGTGTCGAGGCCCGTTGCGATGCGGCCCGCCGTGATGCGGTCGATCTGCTCGCGGCGCGCGACTTCTTCCTGCGCGATGTCGCGCAAGACGTAGAGCCGCGCCAGCTGGTTGTAGGTGCGCGCGATCGAGGTATCCAGCGTGAGCTTGACCACTTCCTCGTCGGCTTCGGCCGCTGCCGTCTCCGAAACGGCCGCGCGCAGCGCCTCGCGATTCTTCCCCCACAGGTCGAGATCGTAGGAAGCCGTGAGCAGGCCCTTGTTTTCGGTCTGCCACGAGCCGGCATACGGTGGCGGAATCAGCGCCGTGCTGCTGTACTGCTGGCGTGTGAGCGTGTAGCTCGCATCCACGCGCGGCAGCGTGCCTGCCTTTGCGGTTTCGCTATAGGCCTGCGCCTGCGCCACGCGCGCTTTGGCCTGCTCTACCGTAGGGCTGCCCAGCAATGCTTCCGCAATCAGCGCCTTCAGCTGCGCGTCGCCGAACTGGTCGACCCAATCGGCGGACGGCCAGTGCCCCTGCTCTTGCGGCAGGCTCTGCGTCGTCTCGTACTGTTGCGGCTGGGCCATCTGCTTGTCGCTGTGGATGCCCGCGTAGTTGGCGCAAGCCGCCAGCGTGGCCAATGCGATCGCCGATACACCCCGCTTCAGCGTATGGGCACCGATGCTTGCTTTATAAATCTGCGATTTCATTTTCTGACCTGTCAGATTAATTGGCAAAAAAAAGTGCGGCACTACCGCCGCACCGTTCAGTCGTCCGTGAACTTGCGAAGCAGGCGGTTCAGTTCGGCAAACTCCGCCTTCGTGAATTTGCGCAGGCGCGCGTTCAGCACATGCGGGGCGATTTCCGGAATCTGCGCCGCCGTTTCCAGTCCCTTCGCAGTGAGGTTCAGATTGACCACGCGGCGGTCGTCTGCGTCGCGCGAGCGCGCCAGCAGGCCCTTGGTCTCCAGCTTGTCCAGCATGCGCGTCATGAGGCCCGTATCGATGCCGAGCAGCTTCGACAGTTCGAACGGCGTGGTGGCCACACCCTGCTCCAGCGAAAGCAGAATACCCATTTGCTGGCCCGTGATATCAAGGTCTTTCAGCGCCGCGTCCATTTCCGCGACGACCAGATTGCGCGCCTTGACGATCCTGAAGCCGACACTCTCCGTGAGCATGAAATTCCTCGTCGTGTAATGGTCCATCGAGACATCCTCCGTGTTGAACGCCACAATATCTGCATTATCAGATACTGTCAAGAAAAAACACGCGAGACTCATTTGCCCTCTGAACCCGGTTGAACTGCAGAATTCAGTGTCCGCCAGCGCCTGCGGCGCCAGCGCCAGCGCCTTTGACCGGTCTCGTTACCCAGATCAGCGGGATGATGACGACGAAGATCACCGCCGATATCCAGAAGATGTCGTTCAGCCCGAGCATCGTCGCCTGCTCGTTGAGCGAGTTCGCGTAAAAGGCCGTGGCCTTGGGAATGCCGCCGCCCAGCGTTGCCTGAAGGTGCGCAATGGCGCCGGTGAAAGCCGGATTCTCCACGCTCGTTTGCTCGGCCAGCCGCGCATGATGGAGGATCGTGCGGTCGTTCCAGGCATTGCTCATGAGCGATGTGCCGACCGCGCCCGCGAAAATGCGCACGAAATTGGACAGGCCCGCGGCGGCCGGAATCTCGTCGGGCCGCAGACCCGAGAGGATGATGCCGGTGAGCGGCGTGAAGAAGAGCGCCGTTGGAATGCCCTGGAGCAGCGTCGGCAGCATCAGCGTCCACGCATCGACGCCGGTCGTGTAGTTGGAGCGCATGAAGAACACGGCGGCGAAGCCGGCGAACGCCAGGGTGGCGAGCACCCGCAGGTCGGAGCGCGGCATGACCTTGCCCATCACGGGGGCAAGGATCACGGCGAATATGCCCAGAGGCGCGGTAACGAGCCCCGCATCAACCGCGCGATAGCCGAGAAAGCCCTGGATCCACTGCGGCAGGATCACGAGGTTTGCAAAGAAGATCGCATACGCGACGGAAATCGCAACCGTGCCGCCGAGGAAGTTGCGTTTGGCGAACAGCCGCAAATTCACGATCGGTTTTTCTTCAGTCAATTCCCAGATGAGGAAAAATGCGAAGCTGACGGCGGCGACGATGGTGAGCGCCCAGATGACTGGCGAGCTGAACCAGTCGAGGTCCTTGCCTTTGTCGAGCATGATCTGCAACGGCGCGACCCAGGCGATGAGCGAAATCAGCCCAACCTTGTCGATGGGCAGTTTACGTGCCGGCGACTCGCGGTCGCGATAGACCGCCCAGATCACAGCGGCGGCGAAGAGGCCGACCGGCACGTTGATATAGAAGATCCACGACCAGCTGTAGCTGTCGGTGATCCAGCCGCCGAGCGCGGGGCCCGCGATCGGTCCGACCGTTGCGGTCATCGCCCATAGCGCGAGCGCGTTCGAACTCTTCTCCTTCGGGAAGGAAGCGAGCAGCAAGGCTTGCGATAAGGGCACCAGAGGCCCCGCCACAGCGCCCTGAACGATCCGGGCGACGAGCAGCGTCAGCAGGTTCGGGGCCATACCACACGCCGCCGACGAGAGCACGAACAGCAGGATCGCCCAGACGAACAGCTTGACCTGGCCGACGCGCTGCGTCAGCCACCCGGTCAACGGAATGGACACTGCATTGGCCGCGGCGAAGAGCGTGATGACCCACGTGCCTTCGTCGATCGACACGCCGAGGTTGCCGGAGAGCGTGGGAATCGCGACGTTTGCAATCGACGAATCCAGCACGTTCATGAAGGTGGCGAGCGCCACGGCGAAAGTGCCGAGTGCGAATTTCGCGCCGGTCAGCGTGGCCGGCCCGCCTGGGTTGGTCGATGGATTCATGTTAGGTTTTCTCGTCTGGATGCGAATGGCCCGTCAAGCACGGGTCGTTATCTGACATGTCTGATAATTGGGCAAAAAAAACCGCCCTAGCCATGGAGCAGTCTGGAAAGCAGCGTGCTCAACGCGTCGAAGTCCGACTTCGAGAAGAGCGAGAGCCGCTCGCTCCAGGCGCCGGGGGCAACGTCTGCGTTGCGGGCCGCGACCGAGCGGCCCTCCCGCGTCAGTGAAACGTCCACGAGGCGCCGGTCGGTGCCATTGCGCGTGCGCTCCACGAGCCCGCTGGTTTCGAGCTTGTCCAGTACACGGGTCATCCGAGCGGGGTGGACGCCAAGCAGCTTCGCCAATGCCGCCGGCGTTTTCGCGCTCCCGCCGGCCAGCGTCAGCAGAATGCCGCGTTCCTGCAGGTTCAGTCCGGCGTCCTTCAGTCCTGCCCTGAGTTCGGTGGCCATCAGGTGGTGCGCCTGACCGAGCACGGACACCAGCTTTTGAGTCCGCTCGAAATCTTCATTGACGGGACCGCTCATCGATTGCCCTCCTGGATATCTGATGGCGAATATATCTGACATTGCAGATGTGTGCAAGGAAGTTTCCGAGGCTGCACGAGACGGGCCGGCGCCTCGATGCAACGCCCAACCGCCTTCTGAGCGCAACGCGATACACCGCGTAAAAAGTGATGTGACCGGCAAGCGATAATCGACGCCGATCTTCACAGCTATATTGTTTCGGCAGCGTTTTGATCCGTGAAGTGCGGAACGCAGGATCGACGCACTCTTTACTCAGGAGAATCGAAGCATGACTGACAAACCACTTACACTGGGCATCGATCATGTCGGACTGACTGTGCGCGACCTGAATCTCACGCGCGACTTCTTCGTGAATTGCCTGGGCTGGAGACAGGTCGGCGAAAGACCCAGTTATCCGGCGGCGTTCGTTTCGGACGGTCACGTCATGTTGACCCTCTGGCAAGTGACCGATCCGAGCCGCCTGGTCGAGTTCGACCGCAAGACCCATGTGGGCCTGCATCATCTTGCCTTGCGGGTAGGCAGCGAAGAAGCACTCAACGATATCTTTTCGCGCGTGTCCGCGTGGCCCGGCGTGAAAATCGAATTTGCGCCGGAAAACCTCGGGCCGGGGCCGAAACGCCATACCATGGTGTACGAGCCCGGGGGGATCAGGCTCGAATTCGACCACGATCCGCGCATGCAAGCCTCCTAGCTTCGCAGACAACCGCGATGAGAGTTCACGCGGTAAGGCCTGCCAAAATTACTCAGTTATCCAAATCGACAAAAACGCCATTCGAATGACCTTTCCCGCCGTGCGCCGTCGCCCGCCGCTTGCTCTCATTTGTTCCTGCGACTCACAACTGTTTGTCCGCGTCCTGTATTCAAACGGGCGGCGTGGATGCGTAAATTGGTCGTCATCGGAGCAGCAAGCCCGATCAGAAACAGAGTCCAACTTACTTCGAGGTTCATATGAGTCAAGCCCCCAAAGTCATCGTGATCACCGGCGCATCGCAAGGCATTGGCGCCGAAACCGCCAAGGCATTCCGCGCACTCGGCCACAAGGTGGTCGCGACGTCGCGCAACATCAAACAGAGTGACGATAGCGATCTCGTCGCGGTGGCGGGCGATATCGCCGATCCGGCTACGGCGCGCCGCGTCATCGAAACAGCGGTCTCGCGCTTTGGCCGTGTCGATACGCTCATCAACAACGCGGGCATTTTCATCGCGAAGCCGTTTACGCAATACACTGCGCAAGACTACGCTGCGATCAAGGCCACCAACCTCGACGGTTTCTTCCATATCACGCAGCTCGCCATTGCAGAAATGGAAAAGCACGAAAGCGGCCACGTCGTCACGATCACGACGACGCTCGTCGATCATGCAATCGACGGCGTACCGTCGGTGCTGGCCTCGCTGAGCAAGGGTGGTCTCGCCGCTGCAACGCGCTCGCTGGCGATCGAGTATGCCAAGCGCGGCATTCGCGCCAACGCGGTCTCGCCCGGCATCATCAAGTCGCCGATGCACGCGCCCGACACCCACGCCGCGCTCGGCGCGCTGCATCCGATGGGGCATATGGGCGAGATGAGCGACATCGTCAACGCCATCCTCTATCTCGACTCGGCACCGTTCGTGACGGGCGAAATCCTCCACGTCGACGGCGGCCAGGTCGCCGGCCACTAAGTGCGCACTGTAACGACCACCATCGAGGAAAGCGAAATGCCGATCGTCACAATTCAGGTTACACGCGAGGGGACGCGCCCCGGCACGGATTCCGTCACGGCGGAAGAAAAGGCCCAGCTCATCAAGGGTGTGAGCCAGCTCCTGCTCGACGTGCTGAACAAACCGCTGGAGGCGACTTTCGTCGTCATCGAAGAAGTGCCAACGGAAAACTGGGGATGGGGCGGCCTGCCTACCGACGTCTATCGAAGACAGAAGGGACTCATCAAGTAAACGCGCGCGGCCCGCTCGAGAGCGGGCTTTCGCGCGCCAATGCACCGGTTGCATGGTGGCGCTATCAATCTTCATCTGAGGCCTCGCATGAACACGGACGAAGGACTTCGAACACGCTCGCGCAATCGCAGCGCGAACGCCGGCGCAGCGGCGGGCAACAAACGCGCCGCGCGCCCGGACCCATGGGAGCAGACACTCCTGTTGCTCGACAGGCTGTGCGCGGCGGAACCCCACGCACAGAACACGACCCCTGCCGAACTCATACCCGGCCCGCGCATTGCCGAGCCCCACCGCTACGACGGAAGGTGCCGCAAAATCCGGCCAGCTCGCGATGCGACAGACGCTGTATCCAGCGCAGCCGTCGTCACGCTCCTCGACCGACTCTCCCCCCGAACCGTTGCGCTGCGCTGGTGCTCCGCGTCATGCCACTACGGCTATCAAATCTGGGTCTGCGCAAAAGCACGCCGGGCCGGCGTGTGCGCAGTGAGCGGCAAAGCGATCCGCCGCGGCGATATCATCTACCGGCCCTATACCCGCACACCAGTCTTTCCCGTGAACGTGAACGCCATGATTCACCTTGCTGCTTTGGCTTGATGGAAGTCCAGAAGACTGATTCGGCACGCCATGGGCGTTGACCGGAATTCTCTACAACCTTGCGTAAACGCTTTCAAGGAGAACGTCATGAAGATTCTGATGGTTTTGACTTCGCACGACGAGCTGGGCAATACGGGACGCAAGACCGGGTTCTGGCTCGAGGAACTCGCCGCACCGTACTACGTGTTCAAGGACGCAGGCGTTCAGATCGTGCTCGCGTCGCCCAAGGGGGGCAAACCTCCGCTAGACCCCAAGAGCAACGAGCCGGACTTTCAGACCGACCTGACACGCCGCTTCGAAGGCGACCCGGCAGCGTTGGCGGATCTGGGCAACACGGCGAAGCTCAAGGATGTCGCCCACGACACATTCGACGCCGTCTTCTACCCCGGCGGCCACGGGCCGATGTGGGATCTCGCTGAAGACCGGGACTCCATTGGCCTGATCGAGCGCACGATCGCAGCCGGCAAGCCCGTCGATCTCGTCTGCCACGCGCCCGGGGTACTGCGGCACGTGAAGGGTCCCGATGGCAAGCCGCTCGTCAACGGCAAGTCAGTGACGGGCTTTACGAATAGCGAAGAGGAAGCGGTTGGGCTGACCAAGGTGGTGCCGTTCCTCGTTGAAGACGAACTCAAGGCAAAAGGCGGCAACTATTCGAAGGGGCCCGACTGGCAGCCGTATGTGCTCGAAGACGGGCTGCTGCTCACCGGTCAGAATCCCGCGTCGTCGGGGCCGGCCGCAAAGGCATTGCTGCAGATGTTGAGCAAGCGTCACTGAGTTCTGCCCTCGCGCCGGAAAGTGGCGGCTACCCGGCGCGGGGGCCGCCCGGTTGCCGTATTTGGCACGGCCACGCGGTTGGCCAGATCGATGACGTGGACGCTCTGGGGCGAACCGTCCAGTGGAACGAGGAGAATATTGAACATGGCTGCGCATGCCCGTCGAAGACTCGATTGACATCAGCCTGTCATCGTCACCGGGAGAGGCGTCGCGCCGTGGTGGCGCCGGGGTTCCACGAACTCCTTAAGAGGCTCTCCGTAACTGGCAAAAAGGCAACATCCACATTGCAGAATGTACGTGTGCCCTGTCAGCCGAAATGATCGAGCGAATCGCGGAACCAGCTCGTCGCGTGGTCGTGCCTACACCTACCCCACACGATCGGATCACCGCGAGCCTTGCCAACACGCCATTCGGTCACCTGTTCACCGATCACTTGGCGCGAAGCAGGGAAATCTTGTCGACGCGGATTATCGGCCACTGGCGGCCCCAATCCTGCCGTGAATGATGCGTCGGAATCAAGCGCCCATGGCGCTTGAACAAGACTGGGTTAGTGCGCACCCTTCAAGCCGGCATCTTGCGAAAGGAAATCGCAAACCGATTCCAACTGTTGATCACCGAAATGAGCAGCGTCAGGTCGACCATCTCCTCATCGCTGAAATGTGGCTTGACGGCCTCCCAAACCACTTCGGGCACGTGGTCTTCCGAGACGAGCGTGACCGCTTCCGTCCATTCCAGGGCGGCGCGCTCGCGGTCCGTGAAGAACGGCGTCTCGCGCCATACGATCACGGCAGCCAGTCGGCGATCGGTTTCCCCACCCTTGCGCGCATCAGTTGCGTGCATGTCCACGCAAAAAGCGCATCCGTTGATCTGCGACGCGCGCAAGCGAACCAGTTCGACAAGGGACTTGTCAAGCGACGACTTTCCGATCTGCTCTTCCAGTGCGAGCAGGGCCTTGATTGCGTTCGGGTTGGCCTTATAAAAGTCGAGACGTTGTTTCATGAAGTGCTCCTTGAGAATATTTAATACGGAATACGAATTACGCATCCTGACGAATTAATCGGCGACTCCTCGTAAAACTCACGCGGTGCTTCCTTGTCGACTTTGTTGGGGGCAAAATTTCTTCACACAATTTCACGCGGTCGGTGTCGAATTGCGCGAACATTGCTGGCTGGCTTCTTCGTAAGGCGCGTCGGATCGTCAAGCCTGCATACGGGCATCCAGAGCGTCTCAGTGCTGCGGTGGTTTGACATCCATGGCAATCCGGCCCGCAGGCAGAAAAGTGAGCGAGATGACCGCTCCGCCCTTGACCTCGGGAAAGTGGTGGCTCCCGGGTGCTGGCGCTGTCCAGCCGCCATAGCACCACCCGTTCGGACCTGCAAGCGCCGCGCCTTCATTGAGCGGCACCACCAGATTGATCTCGCCATACGGGTGCAAATGATAGTTGGCTCGGAAACTGCCTTCCGGGTTGTTCTGGGTGTTATCCGTGCTGTCCATCAGCACCGCTGTGGCGCTGAAGAATAGCGTCTCCGCGCTGGGCATGACGATTTGTGAGCGACGATAACGCGAACCAGCGACCTCAGTGTCGGCCGCCCAACCCTCCTTCACGCCGAGGGCAATCAGTCGCGACAGGTCCCTGTACAACCCGCTATCAACGGCATATTTCGTATTCAGCCATTGCTCGACCTCACTGCCCGTGGTCATGTTCTGGACCTCCTGCAGCAAGGGAATAAAACAGGCGACAAGTTCGTCCCGGCTGGTTGCAGACTGGGTCTGAGACATTGTGGATATCGCTCCTAAGTGCGCCGAGGGGCGGCAACGATTTGGAGCAGCCATTCTTGCTCACCGCGCCCGGTCAATCCATAATCAATCGACCGCATTTTCTATTGCATCGTACAAAATTCCATGGACCCGCTTTCCGATGTGCTGTCTCTGCTGAAGGTCAAGAGCGTACTGTCGGGCCGCCTTGAGGCTGCTGGGCCATGGGCCTTGCGATTTCCCGCCTATCGCCATGTGAAATTTGGGGGCGTCATCAAGGGCGCTCGATGGGTATGGATCGAAGGCGTCACTGAGCTCGCGAAAATGGAGGAGGGAGACTTCTGCCTCCTCACCGACGGATTGCCCCACTGTTTCGCGAGCGATCCCGGCGTGCAATTGCAAGACGGGGAGAAGGTGTTTGCCAGTCACCGCGGTGCGGACGGGATTGTTCGCTATGGACGGGGCGACATGTGCACGATTAGCGTTGGAGGGCAGTTCGAATTCGACGGAGAAATGAGCGGTCTGCTGCTCAATTCCTTGCCTCCGCTTGTTCTCATTTCTGCGGCCTCCCCGGATGCCAGGTCGTTGAGTGCAGCCCTCGAATTGATCAGGACAGAGACGGAATCAGTCCGGCCAGGAGCAGCAGCAATGGCCGGCAGCCTCGCGAATATTGTGCTGGTGAACATCCTGAGGGCGCATCTTGCCGCGAACCCGCGGCCAACTGGCTGGCTAGGCGCGTTGTCGGATCCAAGGATCGGCTCCGCGCTCAGGATGGTGCATGAAGACATTGCTCATCGGTGGAAGGTGGACGAACTGGCGTCGAAAGTCGGCATGTCACGGACTGCGTTCATTGAGCGCTTCAAGGATCTCGTCGGATTGCCCCCACTGGAATATCTGATCCGCTGGCGCATGACGATTGCGATGGACACCTTGAAGACGGGCAACGACAATCTAGCGAGCATCGCCGCGGCCGTCGGCTATGCATCCGAGACCACCTTCAGTTCGACCTTCAAAAGAAGGTTTGGTCAGAGACCCAGCCGGTTTCGCTCGGGAGCGCGAAGCAAGATTTGAATTCCTCGGGCAGTTCTACGTGAGCCTGCAGACCTCTTCGAGAATCTTTGGGATGGCAACATCAAATTCATGTCGCCGCGCTTCAAGGCACGCATGTCCGCCGTTTGAGTTCGAAGCCAATGCGGTGCACACATCGTGTCGAGGTTCTTGTGTTGATAGCAGCCCATGCCACCTCGCTTGCCGAAAACGCCGTACTAATGTGCCATGAGCCAACCGATCTCTACGCCGCGGCGCCTTCTTTGCTTGCTCTGGTGGCTTTCGCAAGCATCCATCTCGCAGCTGCTACTACCCTTCTTCCGCGAGCGAGGACTTCTGCCGTTGAAAGGCCGGAACACTATGGAACCTGACCGACTTGCTACGCGCGCAACTCGGCCAGAGCAGTGAAGCGGACTGGGATTTACGTCAGGAATGTAGCGGACTGCCGACGGTGGAGGCACGCGACCGCCAAGCGGTAGCTTCTCGCATCAGCGAACTCGCAGTCATGAAACTGCACCAGTCATGCACCTACTGGTGATAGTTGTCCGCTGAGCATCCACATACGGACGCCCGGAGGCGATGGCGCTTACTGGCACGTCGGCTTTCGGTCGCGACATGGGATGATATCCTTACGGCGTTAGCGTTTGTTTCGCGCTGGAAGAATCTGCTCCCAGTCCAATCAGCCACTCTTTCACCGTGGCACCGATTAATTCCGGATGGTCTTCCTGGAAGTAGTGAATTCCCGCTCCAAGATCAACAATTTTGCAATCCTTAATGTTTTTTGCAAAACGTTTGGTCACAGAAGGCGATACCAAGGCGCCCGGTGTCGCTGTAAAAAGCAGCTTCGGGTAAGAAGACTGCGCTAGCGCACGGTGTGCGGTTTCCAGGGTCGAGTACACATCTGCTGGTTGCCCCGCGATCGGTAGCTCGTTCGGAAAACGCCAGGTGGGTCGGCGTGACTCGGCAGTGGGGAATGGTGCGCGATAAACAGACATCTCTTGATCCGTGAGTTTGCGCATCGTTGCTCCGGGAAGAATCTTCTCCACAAAAGCGTTGTCTTCCAGGATCATCTGCTCGCCCACTCCCGGTGTCCTGAATTTCTGGAAAGTCTCCCGTGCATCCGGGTGGAAATCATCCCATGTCGGCATTGGCCAAATGAACTCCATGAAGGCAAGCCCGCGCATGAACTCCGGCCGCCGATCTGCAAGGTGAAAGGCCAAGGCGGTCCCCCAGTCCTGCGCCATTACAAATGCTGATGAGATTCCCACGTTGGCGAGAAACGCGTCCAGGTATCTGACATGATCCGCAAATCGATACTCGATGTCTGGCTTTCCCGATTGACCGAATCCAATGAGGTCCGGTGCGATGCAGTGCGCGACGGGGGCAACCAGCGGGATGATTTTCCGCCATATGTACGACGAGGTTGGGTTGCCGTGCAGAAAAAGCGCGACCGCTGCATCCGGGTTTCCCGCTTCCCGATAGGCCATGGTGGAACCGAGGACATTCACATGGGGCAGTTCAACATCAAAAAGCGTTGTCATTTGTGCTCCTTGAATATGGTCTGAAATACGATGTTCTTGAAGCGGTCGAGTGCGGCAGGTCCACGTTCGACCTTCATACGGAGAATCGCACCTTCCCATGAGGCAAGAAGAAATTCCGCGAGATCGACCGGATCAAATGCTGAATCAATCTCGCCTTCAACTTGAGCTTCTGCGATGCACGACGCAAACGGACCGCGCCACTCCTGGAATATTGCCTCCAGCCTTCCGCGCAAAAGTTCGCTCCGTGAAACGGTCTCAAGGCTGAAGTCGCCGATCAGACAGCCGCGATTCCAATCGTCGTCCGCTAGAACGCCGCTGATGATGTCGAGATACCGTTGCAGCCGCTTTCGAGGTGTCAGGGCTACGTCGCATAAAGCTTGCTTGACGAGCTCTTTTGTATGCGCGAAGTAGCGGTTGAGCACCTCTTCTGCAAATGCCTCCTTGGAGCGAAAGTGATTGGTGAAGGAGCCGTGCGGAGCCCCCGCCGCTGCGCAGATGTCGCGCACGCTCGCCCCCTCGTATCCCGTCCGGAGCATGACTTTGAGGCCTGCATTCAGAATGTCTTCACGAAATGATGGTTTGCTCATGTCGGCAATACAGTCGTGCGTATTGAAGTCAAACTATAGTCGTGCGTATTCTGATGTCAAGTTGCATTTGCGGACGACCCGAGACGTCGGCTCATGTTCGCCCATTTAACGATCGAGCGCGTCAATACGGCGTACGGAACCACATACCATGCGCCGGACGAAGGCTTCGCTGATCTACCGGCGGACCACGAAGCTGCGGGCGGTGCAACTGCTGCTCGGACATTCCAGGTTGGAAAGGACAGTGCGCTACCTCGGCCTTGAAGTCGACGATGCCCTCGAGATGGCGGAGCAGACAGAAGTTGGATGAAATGATGGTCGGCGAGCGGTCGCTTGCCGGCTAGAATTCGCCAGCAGGCAGGACCCGGCCAAGAGCGCGCGTTCACGACGTCGGACTGAAGGGCCGATATGCGCGTGGAAGTGATCGTCGACAACACCTACCCAACCTTGGCGTTTAGCGACGAGGACGGCCTCGCTAACTAGCCGGGCCGCTTGGCGCTTCCCGTTGGAAGCAACGCGACGGATTTGTTCCCGCCGGACACAAGTGTTCTTCTGTTGGAGGCGTTTACCCAAATGCCTTGCTTCCACACAATCGCTTCAACTACCGCGAACTACGGTTTTCGGTCGGTCAAGGCGGTAACGATGTGAGGCTCGCCAACTGCGGGGCTGCATAGGCGGCTCAATTGGGCAATTGTGAAAGTGTTTGCCCGTATATTGCTTTGCTGCGGCATTCATCGCTCCCGGCTATTCGTACCTATTGCAGATTGGAGCTTGTATGCAAAACGATATCCTTCCCCAAACTCCGTCGCGCCGTCGTTTTCTTGGTGTAGCAGCGGCGGCCGCTGTTGCGGGCTCATTGAGTCAGTTTGCTTTCGCAGAAACGAATCGAGCCATCACTGAAGTTGCACAGCCGATCGGCGGTGACAAGACCGCTATTCGTCCCCTTCGCGTACATGCGCCGGAATCCCAACTCAGCGAGTTGAAAAGGCGTATCAAGGCAACCAGGTGGCCTGAGCGGGAAACGGTTACTGACGCGTCGCAAGGCGTGCAGCTCTCGACGATGCAGAACCTCGCACGTTATTGGGTGACAGATTATGACTGGCGCAAACTCGAAGCGAGGCTGAACGCGCTGCCGCAGTTCGTCACCGAGATCGATGGCCTTGACATTCATTTCATTCACGTTCGTTCGAAAGAAAAGGATGCGTTGCCGATCATCGTCACGCACGGGTGGCCCGGCTCGATCATCGAGCAGTTGAAGATTGTCGATCCGCTGACCAATCCGACGGCCCATGGCGCGACTGCATCGGACGCCTTCGACGTAGTGATTCCGTCGCTCCCGGGCTACGGGTTTTCAGGCAAGCCGACAACGACTGGCTGGGATCCTGTTCGTATCGCACGGGCCTGGGTCGTACTGATGAAGCGCCTCGGCTACACGCGATATGTCGCGCAGGGCGGCGATTGGGGAAATGCGGTCACGGAGCAGATGGCCCTGCTGGCGCCGCCGGAACTGCTCGGCATTCACACCAACATGCCAGCTACCGTACCGGACAACATTGCGGAGGCACTCAAGTTTGGCGAGCCGGCGCCAGCAGTGCTCTCAGCCGACGAGAAGCACGCGTACGATCAACTCGACTATTTCTATAAGCACGGCCTTGGCTACGCATTGGAGATGGCAAATCGTCCGCAGACACTGTATGGGATTGACGATTCGCCTGTGGGCCTTGCGGCGTGGATGCTCGACCACGATGCCAGCAGCCAGGCACTCATCGCACGCGTGTTTCACGGTCAGTCCGAGGGGCTTACGCGAGACGACATCCTCGACAACGTCACGCTCTATTGGCTCACGAACACGGGAATTTCTTCGGCGCGTCTGTATTGGGAAAACAAGCTCAACTTTTTTGCCCCGAAGCACGTCGCCATCCCGGTCGCCGTCAGCGTCTTTCCGGATGAGATCTATGCCGCCCCGCGAAGCTGGACCGCGAAAGCGTATCCCAAGCTGGTTCACTACAACCGTCTCCCCAAAGGCGGACACTTTGCGGCCTGGGAGCAGCCGCAAGCCTTCTCGGAAGAGGTTCGCGTGAGCTTCCGTTCGCTGCGTTGAACGCAAAGGCGCGGGCGGCGCCGTCGAGTGCCGCCCGCAGCCAGCGAGCATGAATCGGAGGTCTCCACTTACGGCAGAACAGGAAACCGCCGGCAGCAACTTTCAGGATCTCGACCAAGACATGACTTCAACGCATCTAGAAAGATAACTATTCTTGTGTTGATAGCAGCCCATGCCACCTCGCTTGCCTAAAATGCCGTGCTCTGTGCCACGAGCCAACCGATCCCTATACCGCGGCGCCTTCTTTGCTTCGTCTGATGGCTTTCGCTAGCCGCCGTCTCAGAGCGGCCACTACCATTCTTCAGCGAGCGAGGACTTCTGCCGTTGAAATGGCCGGAGCACTCTGGAACCTGACGGACTTGCTACGCGTACAACTCGGCTTGGGCCGACACTCACGGTTCGACGTTTGTTAGACGGCTCTGAGTTCCGTTGCTGCTATTCGGACGTCCACGACCGCGAATGTCGGGTTGTCTCTGCTGTGTGCGTATTTCGGATGAACGTGACCGGCCGTTTCGGGATCGTGACCGGCGATTTCGGCAACGTGACCGGTCATTTCGGGAACGTGACCGAGCGGACCGGACGGCAGGATTGGCGTTGCGCATGACAT
>NZ_JAYMRY010000011.1:0-194696 GCF_038900695.1 Paraburkholderia sp. JHI2823
AGCCAAGGCGGACTGACGTGGGTGGGCCGAAGTCAGCCCAGCAGGCGTGCAGTCAAGTGCTCGCAAGATATGTCGCTCGCAGGCGATGCGATGCAGGAGCCGAGCGCCCAGACGCGAATTGTTTCGGTTCAGCAGCTGAACCGAAATATGCACAGGCGGCATGCCCCCGGGGGGGGGCGCCGGACTCCGGCCGTCCTAAGAACACGTGACGGATTCTCACTTGCACAGCGAGCTGGTTGGCACTGCTTGAGGCAGCTTTGCCGGCGATCCTGGCGGCGGTCTCCCTCATCGCACTAGTGCTGTTCTCGCGAGGCATCCTCTCAATCGGGTGAGCGCAATCGGGACCTCGCATCATTTCAGCACCTTCCGCGGGTCGCGACATGCGACCCGCCATCGCCTGATTCAGCGCATGAAAAGATTCAGGTCGAACACGTAATCAGGTAGCGGCGCGATGTGTGGGTTGCTCAGGTTCAGATACGTGATATCGCTATTCATGAGCGTGCTGTGAAAGGTGATGCGTGAAATGAACGGGCGCGCCTTGCCATCGATTTTGACCCGGTTGTCGTAGTCCATCGTCGAAGACTTGAACTTTTTGCCCGAAACCGTGTAGTACTCGGCCATGACGCCTAGCAGTCGCTTCTTCGACACCCAGTACTTGATACGGTCGTAGGTCGTCTTGTCACTCTTCGCTTTCAGGTCGAAGACGTAGCAATCCTCGCCGTCGATCGTCTCGTCGGCCAGCTGATTTGCCTCGTAATCCTCAGCATAGTTTGTCGAGGCGATATCGCCGTATGCGGCGTCGCCGAGCAATTTCTGGCGCTGTGAAATGGGCACTGGCTTCGAGAGGCCCGGCTTATAGAACCACATGCTGGAACTCAGCATCAGCAACTTCTGCCCGCGATACTTCGGCGGTGCGAGCGAGAGCCCCGACACGTCGAAGCCGCGCGCCTTGATTTCGTATGACATGTTATCGATGACTTCATCGTTTTCCGTGGACTGGATGTTCACCTGCCAGGACACGCCGGCCACGTTCCCGCGCGCCTCGTCGGCGGCCTTGAGGATCTCGTGCGGCGTAAGCGAAGCGTCCGCCGCGGTCGCCATCACGAGACTGGCGAGCAGCGCGGCGGCACAGAAGATGCGCTTCATGATCCTTCTCCCCTTCAAAAAATCCGGCTGATCCCGCTGCGCTCACGCGTAGCCAAGCGCAGTCACGATCACCATGCGCGCCGCCTTGCGCGCCGGCAGTAACGAAGCCGCCAGTGACAGCAAGAGCAGCGTGACCACGCTATACAGCCAATAGTCCGGCACGAAGTAGATCTGCAGCGGCACCTCGCGGCTCACCTGCGGTGGTATCCAGACGGGCTGGATGCGGTCGACCGCCCAGAGCACCGCGAGATTGAACATGATGCCGAGCATCGCGCCGAATACGCCGAGCATCAGGCTTTCGATCGCGAACAATCCGACAATGCCCCTGCGCTTGACACCCAGGGCGCGCAAGGTGCCAATTTCGCGCGTGCGCTCCATGATCGCCATCGTCACGGTGTTGACGATGCTCATCACCACGATCGTGAACACGATCAGGAACGTGATGAAGAAGATCACATTGAACATCTTCTTCACCTTCATGTAGAACGGTGACAGTTCGTTCCAGGTCTTCACGTCAACCGCAAGCCCAGCGGCGGCGAACTCGCGCGTGAGCGTAGCCCGCATCGGCAGGGTTTGCGCGTCGTCGCGCAACAGGATCGTAAGGCGGTCGACGCTCTTCGTGTCATAGAGATCCTGCGCGAACTTCAACGGCACGGTCGCAAAGGTGTCTTCGAGCGCCTCGTCTGGCGCGTCGACGAACTGCACGATCTGCGCGTCCAGCGCGTTGATCTGCCCCGAGACGGTCGGCGACATGGCCACGGCACCCGTTCCCAGCGCCACGTTCAGCTGCCGCGCGAGACCTTTGGTGATGCCGATGCCGTAGCCCAGCGCGTCCGAGAGCGGCTTGCCGTCGTACAGTTTCGCCCGCCCCATCACCCCCACCGCATGACTCGAGATGGCCGCGACATCAGAGGGCACGCGTCCGGGCGCGAAGAAGATCGTCGATACCTTGCCGTTGCTGATGAGCCCGGAGATTCGCAGCTGTGGCGTGACGACGAGCACCTCGGGATGGCGCGCGAGGATCTCGCGCATCGTCTTCACTTCGGCTGTGTCGAGCAGGTATTTCGTCGGCTCGAGCTTGCCGTGGTCGAGGAAGCCCTGCTTGAAGACGGTGAGATTTCCGTTCGCCTCGGCGTAGATATAGCTGTCCTTGAGACTCTGGAAGATATAGCGCGTAAAGCCCCCGAGCGTGTTCACGGCGAGAAAGCCCACGCCGATCGCAAGGATCGTGAACAGCGACCGACGCCCATTGCGCAGCAGATTCCTGAATGCGAGCTTGATCCACGTGCTCATCAGTAGCTCCCCTTCACACAGTGCTTCGGCGCTTCGAGCCGCTGGTCTTCGATCAGCTCGCCATCGCGCATCATGATGCGGCGGTCGACACGTTCGAGCAGGCGTTCGTCATGCGTCGAGAATACGAAGGTCGTGCCCTCCTTGCGGCTGATTTCGCGCATCAGGTCGATGATTCGATGCGCGTTCTCCGAATCGAGGTTGGCGGTGGGCTCGTCGGCCACGACGAGCGACGGATTTGCGATCAGCGCGCGCGCGATAGCCACGCGCTGCTGCTGGCCGCCCGAAAGCTTCGCCGGACGGTGGCCGCCAAAGCTCGCGAGGCCCACCTCCGCGAGACGCCGCTGCGCCAGCTCAATGCTCGCGCGCGAGCCTCGGCGGCCAATCTGCAACGGCAGCAGCACGTTCTCGAGCGCGGAGAGCACCGGCACGAGATTGAATCCCTGGAAAACGAAGCCGATGGCGCGGTTGCGCGCCACGCTGCGGGCATTGTCGCTCAGCAACGCCGCATCGCGCCCGTTGAAGAGCACGCTGCCCGAGGTGGGCGCGTCGAGCAGGCCAACAAGGTTGCAGAGCGTGGATTTGCCCGAACCCGACGGGCCCCAGACGGCCACGAACTCGCCCGCCTGGATCGAGAAGTCGACGCGCTTGAGCGCCGTGATCACCGATTCGCCTAGCCGATACTGCTTGACGACCTGGCGCAGCTCGACGAGCGGTTCGGCAAACGGCGTAAAGGGAAATACGGACATGCCCAGCTCCTCGATCAGTGTGTTTGGGCCTTGTGGCCTTTGGCGACGGCGACGACAAAGCCACCATCGCGCAGCGTCACGACCTGTGCTTCGCGGCCGCTGTCCCGGTGCCGCATGTGCAAATGGCCGCTCGCTTCAATGGCCGCAGCCTCGAAGCGGTGCGGCGTGCTGTCGACGCCCGTGCCGAACAGTTTGCCGAACGCTTCCTTCGCACACCACAGGCGCGTGACCCATTCGTCGCTCGGCTCTGCGGCGAGCGTCTCGAGCAGTGCGCGTTCGGAAGCGCTCGCGATCGCCTTGACGAAATCCGCGCCGCGCGGCGCAATCCGTTCCAGGTCGATGCCGACGGGCGCGCGCTGTGCGATTGCCACAGCCTCCTCGCCGCTATGGGCGAGGCTTACCTCCGGAATCGTGGCATACGGCCAATGCGTGACCCCGGGCTTGCCGCACGAATCGTTCGTAATCGCGAAGGCCGCCGGATGGAGCATCTCGCCACCACCTTCCTGCCGCAGCGCCCACGCGCGTAACGCATCCTTCGCTGCAATGCGCCCGAGCAGCCACTGCATCGGTTGCCCGCCGCCCGTCTTGCTTGCATAAGCCGGCATTTCCGCGACATGCAGATAATCGCGCGCGAGCAGATCCGCGTCGAAGCCGGCAAGTCGGGCCTTCGTCATGCGCTGGCACACGGTATCCGCCTGCGCGGCGCTCGTGGGCAGCGCCAGCGCGTCGCTCAACAGGTGGCGCGCAGGCCACTGCCGAAACGCCACGAGCCTGCGGTCCCACCGGAACCGCCACGAGCGCCAGTCCTGTATCCGCAGCCATACGCCGCCCTGACCGTCCTGTATCTCCACGTTGGCCGTAGGCGTTTTGCCAATCTCACCCGTCACTTCCAGGCGCATCGGCACGCGCGTTCCCGGAGCGGGTGTGGCCTGATAAAGTTCAAGCTTGCCGAGGCCGATCGGAAACGCAACGTCGCCTTGCTGCTGCGTCCAGATCGCCATGACCTGACCCACCGCGTCGAGCAGCGCGGGATCGCTGAGCAGTTGCGGCTGAGCCGTCGAACGAAACAGATCGACCGGCGCGCGCACGAGTAATTCCGCCTGCGCGCCACGCTCTCCAACGAGCAAATCGCCCACGAGGCTTTGAAAGCGCGGGCCATGAAATAGCTCACGGGCTTCATAAAGGCACGCCGCGCTCAACGTGCGTGCCCGGCTCGAAGTGACTGCGCCAAAGCGCAAATCGAGGTCGAGCTGGTAGTGCGAACTGAACAGAACGGTCGCAGTAATCGAAGGGCGCGGTTCGCCCTGTGCCACAATTTCCACGTCGATGCGGCGAATTTCACGCACAGCGTCGACATCGCGCAAGCGCCCCGTCACGCGCAGCGTGAGCGTGTCCGTATCAGCCATCGCGATCCAGCGCGCCGCAGAAACGCGTTCGAATCCAGTCAGTCCATAGCCCGGCGCCAGGCAAGCCGCCGCTTCGGCCATGATCTCGAGGCTCATCGTCATCGGCACGACGGGGAAGCAGGCCGAGAGCGGCTTCACGTCAAGCGCGTGGATGAAATGGTGATCGGCCAGATGCAGGTCTTCATCGAGCGACAGCCTGCACTCGATCGTCACTGCCACGCCCGGCTCGTGACTCACGACTTCGCCCACGAACGGCAGCGCGCAACGCGCCTCGGGCACGGCGCGAAAGCGCTCGGGTGCGTGCGCTTCGTGCTGCCTGGAAGGCGGGCGCGCCACCGGCGGCGCCGGCCCGCGCGCGCGCTCAAACCCCTCCGTTGCCGCGAGTTCCGCGGCGGACTGCACCTCGTGAAGCCGCGCAATGATGGGTAGCCCGGGTTCATGGTGGTTCACCATCACACCTTCTCCAACACGAGGCCCGTCACCGTCAGCCCGGGTCCGAAGCCGAGTGAGACGACACGCGTGCCTGGCGGGATCGCCTTCTCTTCGAGGATGCCTTTCAGAATATGCGGGATCGTCGCCGAGGACATGTTGCCGTTGTCGCGGAAGACCTGCTTGCTGATGGCGACGTTTTCGTCACGCAAACCCAATTCGTCCTGAATGTGCTCGACGATCCGCGGTCCTCCAGGATGGATCGCGAACATGAGCGAATGTTTCTCCAGTTCGAAATCGATATCCACCTTGCGCAGCAGCGATACGACAAATGCGCGCACGTATTGCTTGATGAGGATGGGGACTCTCACTGAGAGAGTCATCTGGAACTGATGCGACGCGGGCACCCAGGTCATGTCGTCGGCCGAATCGGGGAGCAGATGCTCGTGGAGCGCGAGAATCCTGAGACCACGGAGTCCTTGCGCGCGCACATAGTCGTCCGAGCAAACCGAATACTTGATGAACCCATCCGCGAACAGGGTCGTCACGATGATGTTCTCCACGCTGAAATCCTCGAGGTTGGTGTGACCCGAGAGAAGCTCGGTGTGGACAATATCGACTCGTTGCTTGCGTGGCGTTACCCCAAAATGCGAGGAGGACAGAAAACCGTGCGCCATTCTGATGGCCGGAAAGGCCCCGTAACAGCCCATGTGATAGCTATGCGTGACCGTGGTATCGAACCATTCCCTGTGCGCGACCATGCGTTCCACCGGACTCGGCGCGAGATAGCCGGAGCAGGTCACGTGGATCAGGTCATTCGGTGCGGTGGTGATGCCATCGTACATTTCGGCCATGCAGCCACTGACAACCTTTTCGTAGTTTTCGTGGCGCTCCTTGAGATCCGCGCCTTTGAAATCCGCCGGATCGGAGGAGTACATCCGCAGGTGCTTGTGCTCCGGAGGCAGTTCGGCCAGAACCAGCTCGCCATCGGAAATACGAATATCCCTGAGGCGCGGGAAGAACACCAGCTGCCTTCTCCTGATCTGGTCCGGCGAAACGGCGTACCTGGCGAACTTTTCCTTCACCTCATGAATCGCCTGACGAACGCCCTCCTTGCTTTTGATATCGTGGCTCTTGCAGTAACCTCTGGCGATTCCATACGCGCAAACCTCCAGCGCGACGCGTTGCGGCACGGGTTTCGCGATTTTTGCTGGCCAGAAGTCAACGAGCACCGGCTTGTCAAAAGTGTTCATTTGGATACGCTCCCCTTTTCGTTGCCAAGCCGCAGCATGGCGATCTGCTGGATGCTCGACGAAATGACCAGTTCAGGCTCGCCGCTCGCCCCACGTTCCAGTTCCTTGATGAAGTGGCGCCTGCCCTGCTCGACCGGAATCGGACGGATCGAGCGCGATTCATAGAGGCGGCGCAGCTCGTCGCTGACCATACCGGCGTCCCAGGGCCCCCAGTTGATCGCGACGGCGTGGACGTGAGGCCAGTTGTGGCACATCCGGTCGGCGAGCTTGTTGAGGACCTCGTTCGCGGCGCTGTAGTCGCTCTGGCCCACGTTGCCGAAACGCCCCGTCACCGACGAGAAGAACACGATGAACTTCAGCCCCTCGGGATGCAGCTTGCGTTCGAGCACGAGCGCGGGCGTCACCTTGGTGTCGAACACGGCGTCGAACGACTCGAGCGGCTTGTCGGCAATCAGTTTGTCGCTGATGATGCCCGCTCCGTGAAGTACGCCGTCGATACGACCCCACCGCGCGTAAATATCATCGATCAGTGCTGCGAATCGTTCTTCATCGCGCACGTCGAGGCTGTGATACTCCACCTCCGATCCGGCCGCACGCATCGCGGCCAGATTGGTGCGCATCTCCCTGTCGCGCAGGATGCGCCTGTGGACGCGGTCGATTTCCGCAGGGGTCACCTTCTCGTGGCTCGCACGCATATCGCGGATCAGGATCTGTTTGAGCTCGGCCGGGTCCTCGATGCCGGCGATCGCCCCGTGCTCTTCCTCGGGCAGTGCGCTGCGGCCCACGACGATGAGCCGCGGGTGATAGCGCTCGGCAAGCGCGCGCGTTACGTCGGCGGTGATGCCGCACGCGCCGCCGGTCACGAGCACGATCGCGTCGGGATCGAGCGTGAGCCGCGAGAGATCCTGCCCTACGACGTCGTTGTGCTTCAGGTCGAGTAGCCAGCGGCCTTCACCGGTGTAGCCCACCTCGATTCCGGGCTGAGCGCTGCGCACTTCGGCGATCACATGCGCCGCCTGTGTTTCGGGCAGGAGCGCCGGGTCGAAGTCGACACATTTGACCTTGGCGCCGGCCCATTCACGCGCCACCGACTTCGCGACGCCAAGCACGCCCGCGCTCCGAGCCTCGAACGCACGCGAGCGGCTCAGTCCGAACTGCCCGTCGAATGCCGTCACATTGACGATCCAGGCACCACCATTCACGCCGGTCCTCAAATCTGCTTCGAAGGCCTTGAGCAGCAGAAAGAGCGCGCGTGCGTCGTGCTCGTGCGCCGCACCCGATGCGCCCATCAGATTGATGAGCGCGCCGCAAGGCCCCGGCAAGGCGGCGGCGACCCGCTCGCGCAGCGCCTTCACGGGCTCGAGCGCGGAAAAGTCGCACTCGAATCGCGTCGCGTCGTCGAGCACGCGTGTAACCGCTCCCGGCACGATGCGTGTCACGAGGCCGCCCTTTGACTGCAACGCGTGCGCGAAAGCGTCTGCAAGCGGCCCGTCCCCGACGAGCAGGATCGTTTCCCCGGCGGGGAAACCGCCTGGCTCGCCCGGCGCGTCGAGGCCGGCGGCCACCGCGTGCACCGCATAGCACTGCACCGGGTCGGCGTGTGCATGGCCGTGTTCGGGCTCCACCCCCTCACTGCGTGAAGACGGTGGAGCCGGTGCTTTTTTTGACGAAGGCCCTCCCGCATCGGCAACGGGTGCTTCCGCTGCGTCGCTGGTCATGCGCGTGTACCACGCGACGATCTCGTTTAGCGACTTCAGACCCGACAGCTCTTCGATCACCGCTTCCTCGTCGCGCTCGCCGAGCAGGTTGTATTTCACCATCAGGCTGCTGAAGATTTCGATGCGCTTGATCGAGTCGATGCCGAGATCCGCTTCCATGTGCGCGTCGAGGTCGAGCATGTCGACGGGATAGCCCGTGCGTTCGGAGACGGCCTGCAGCAACTCGGCCCTGAACTCGTCCGGCGAACCAAGCTTCTCCGCGGACGTCTTCTCTGACACCGCCTGCACGGCTTGTGGCGCTTGCACGCCTTCGGGCACCACGATGGCGGGCTCGATCGATCCGGTCGACGGAGCAAAGGCGAGGACCTCTGCGGCGGGCACCACGGCCGCAGCAATCTGCCTCGGCAAGACCGGCGCGGGCGGTACGCCACCGAGTATTTGCGGTATGCCGGGCTGCGCTGCGTGGAGTGCGACTTGAGGTGCCGCCTGGGGCAAGACTTGAGGCGCGAGTGCCGCGGGGGCCGGCACGCCAACATGCAGTGCAAATGGCGCGCTCGGCAAAACCGGCTCGGCCATCGGCACCCGCTGCGGCGATGCGCCGACAAGCTGCGTTTGAAAGTCAATGAAGTACCTCAGACTGCGCTGCTGTTCGAACTGCAGTTCGAGCAGACGCGCGACGCCATACTGGATTTGGGCGAATTCGGCTTCCGAACAGCGGGCGCCCCCGTTCATCGCGGCGACCGGCATCGCCGCCGGCCCTTCGCCGGGAGGGTGTTCTATTTTCATCGCGGCTCTCCTGTCGCTGGTGGTGGGTGTCGTTGGCGGCGGCGCCGGCACCACGGCCGGTGCGGCTGCGGTGGCGGCGGCCGCGGCCTTGGGGGCAGCGGGCGGGGCGCAGGCGGCAGCGGCCACGGTCGGTGCGCCCGATGCGATATCGGCCGCGCCGGCAGCGAAGGCCGTGCCGTCGCAGACCGCACTAGCCGGCTCAGCCGGGTGCCGGGCGGCCGGCTTCTCAGGTGCGTGCCATGGCACCGCGCGCGCGGCGCTGACACGCCAGACGAGCGGTCCAGGCGCGGCGCGCTTCGCCGCCTCGGCGAAGACCTCGGCGACGGTCCAGTCATGCAGGCCGCGATGCGCGAACCACGCGTCGAGCCGCACGAGGAGTCCGAGCGCCAGGGCCTGCGCGAGCAGTTGTGCCAGTTGCAGCCAGCCCGGACGGCCTGGCGCGTCGAGCCCGAGTATCGCGTGTGGACGCTCGCCCAGCACGCGCTCGACGAGGCCACCGAGCACGAGCCCCGGACCGCATTCGATGAACACGCGGGCGCCGGCCGCATAGAGCGCTTCGATTTCGTCCGTGAATCGCACGGGCTCCGCGATGTGGCGCGCAAGCAGTTCGCGCACCGCATCGCCGGATTCCGGATACGGCTGGGCTGTCGTATTGCTGTACACGGGCACACGCGGCGCCTGGAATTCGACGCCCGCGAGTTCCGCGGCCAACGCATCGCGTGGCGCGGCCATGATTGCGCAATGAAACGCCGCGCTCACTGGCAGCCGCTTCACGCGCATGCCCGTGGCCGCCAGGACGGGCAACGCTGCATCGACGGCTTCCACCGTGCCCGCCACAATGGTCTGATCCGGCGCGTTCAGGTTGGCGATGGTGACGTCCAGTCCGTGTGTTTCAATCAGCGCGGACACTCGCGGCCCCTGCGCTTCGAGCGCGGCCATCGCACCCTCGGGCGCGGCCGCCGACAATCGGCCCCGAACCTTCGAAATACGAATCAAGTCTTTCCGCGACATCGCCCCGGCTGCACACAGCGCAACGTATTCGCCGTAACTGTGACCGGCCATGAAGTCAGCGCGCAGGCCGAAATGCGTCAGGACCTCGAATGCGGCCATGCCCACCATACCGAGCGCAGGCTGCGCGACGGCGGTGTTGTTGAGTGCCTGCTGCTGAAGCTCTCGATCCGCATCGCTGAACACAGGCAGCGGATAAATATGCGGTGCCACCCGCGCTTCGAGGGCGCCGCCTTCACCCCCGGTCCCTTCGCCGAAGCACGAATGCAGATCAGGCATCGCCGTCACGAGATCGCGCAGCATGTTGACGCGCTGCGATCCCTGTCCCGGGAACAGGAAGCACACGCCATGCGGGCCTTCCACGTTCTCGCGATAGTAGAGCGCAGGCGGCATGGTGATCTCTGCGCAACCGGGCAATCTGTCCAGCGCGTGCGCAAGCTTGCTCTTCAGGTCGTCGACAGACGTCGCCAGCAGTACGAGCCGGCAAGAATGGGAGCCGTTCACGCGCTCGACCGCACTCTGCTCGCGGCAAAGCGACCACGCGAGCTGGGCCAGATCGATCTGCTCGGGGTAAGCGAGACCCTCGAGCAGGCGGCGGGCCGCCTTTTCGATCTCCCCCCTGTTCGGCCCGGCGAACGCGAATATTTCGACATCCCTGGGGTTCAGATCGATGGCATCGCTTTCGCGATACTGGCCAGCGTATTCAGCGAGGACCGTATGGAAATTCGTTCCTCCGAAGCCAAACGCACTCACGCCGCAGTAGCGCGGATGCGAGCGTCCTTCATGCAGCCAGGGACGCGATTCCGTGTTCACGTAGAACGGCGAAGTGGCGAAGTCGATGGCGCTCGCGGGCCGCTCTACGCCGAGCGTGGGAGGCAGTACACGATGCCGTAGTGCAAGCGCCGCCTTGATGAGCCCGGCCATGCCGGCGGCAACCTTCGTATGGCCGATCATCGACTTCACCGACCCCACGGCGCAGACCTGGCGCCCGTGCGATGCCTCACCAAAGGCGACATTGAGCGATGTGATCTCCGATTTGTCGCCGAGCGCCGTGCCAGTGCCGTGCGCCTCGATGAGCGTCACGTCGGCGGGTTCGATGCCCGCGTCCGCGTAGGTGCGCTTGAGCGCCAGGACCTGCGCGGGCGGATGCGGCGCGGTGAGACTGCGGTTGCGTCCGTCGCTCGAACTGCCGACGCCCTTGACCACTGCGTAGATGCGGTCGCCATCGCGCTCCGCATCGGCCAGGCGCTTGAGCACCGCCGCGCCCACGCCCTCGCTGATCGCGATGCCGTCCGCGCTTTCGTCGAACGGCCGGGAGCGCCCGCGCGGCGAAAGCGCATAGGTCTGTGCGAAACACATGAAGCCGAGCGGGCCGTTCGTGCCGTCCACCCCGCCCACGAGTGCAACGTCGGCATCATGGCTGCGCAACAGGCGGACGCCCGTATCGAGTGCGGCGAGCGACGACGCACAGGCCGCGTCCACCGTAAAGTTCGTGCCGCCGAGATCGAGCCTGTTGGCCACGCGTCCCGCAATCACGTTGCCGAGAATGCCCGGAAACGTGTCCTCGGTCCATTTGGGCAGCACCGTCTCGTAGATCGATGCGAGGATCTGCTCGCGCACCGTGTCGGAAAAGCCGGGCACGCTGCGCAGATAGTGCGGCAAGAGCGCCCGGAAATTGAAGATCGTGCCGAGATCGTTCATGCCGCCCACGGCGAAAATCGTCGCGGTCCGTTCGCGCGCGAAGCCTCGACGATCGAATCCGGCGTCTTCCAGCGCAAGCCGCGAGACTTCGAGCGCGAGCAGTTGCACCGGCTCGATCGACTTGATGCTGGCGGGCGGGATGCCATAGCGTTGCGGATCGAATGCGATGTCGTCCAGAAAGCCGCCCCACTTCGAATAGATCTTGTCCGGCGTGCCGCGCTTTGGATCGAACAGATCGGCCACGCGCCAGCGGTCGTCGCTCACTTCGCGAATCGCATCCACGCCGCGCAGGATGTTCTGCCAGTATTCGCGCAGGTTCTGTGCACCGGGGAAAAGGCACGCCATGCCGACGATGGCAATGTCCTCCCGTCGCGTGCGCCCCGGGAACGACACCTGTCGCGCTCGGCGGCGCAGCAGCGCTTCGCTGCCGTCCGAAACGCTCTCGTGCAGTTCGGCGACGCTGCAGGTGGCCGAACGCAGCCGCGCGACCTCGCCGAGCATGTAGATACCCTCGTTGTGCTGCGTGGCTTCATCGACCTCGACATAGCGGTCGTCGCCGCGCTCAAGCTCCGCATTGCTGCGATGCGCGATGCCCTTCGCCGCGATGCGCAGCCGCCCGATGTTCATCATTTCCAGCTTTATCAGCGTGTCCTCGTCGGAACTCGAGGACAGGATGAGATCGCGGCGCACCTTTTCGAATTCGTCGCAAAACGGCGTTTGCGCGCAGCGCGTGTAGACACCAACACCCGATTGCAACAGCGCCGTCGCTTCGCAGGCGACGGCCTCCCGCTGGAACGCCTCGACGATCGCGCCCTGCGAGACGATCTCATGGGTAAATAGATACGCGGTTCCCATGAGCACGCCTGGTTTCATGCCGCGCGCGAGGAGTGGCGCCGCAATCGCACTGACCATTGCGGCCGATAGCGCGTCGTGCACGCCGCCCGCGAATAGCACCTGCACGGAAGCGGCGTCCTTGATGTCCGCATGGGCGAGCAGTTCGATCGCCGATTCCCACAGAATGAAGCTCGTGCGCGGGCCCGTGTGTCCGCCGCACTCGCTGCCTTCGAGCACGAAGCGCCGCGCGCCGTCCGCGAGAAAGCCCCGTAGGAGCCCGGGCGACGGCACGTGCAGATACGTGACAGTGCCCGCCTCGTCCAGCTCCCGCGCCTGACTCGGCCGTCCACCCGCGATGATCGCGAACGGTGGCTTGAACTCACGGACGACCTCGAGCTGCGCCTGTCGCAGCTCCAGCGGCAGGAAGCCGAGAATGCCAACGCCCCAAGGATGCTCGCCGATCTGCGCCGCCGTGCTTTCGAGCAGCGCCCGCACCTGCTCGCCACGCAGCACCGCAAGAGCGAGGAACGGCAACGCGCCGCCGTTGGCCACGGCCGCTGCGAATCCGCCGACGTCGCTCACGCGCGTCATCGGACCTTGCGCGATCGGGTAACGCGTGCCGTGCTGCTTCGCGAGCGCCGCGTGCGGAGCGAGCGGCGTTTGTGCGGCCGCCTGCTCGATCGCGGACATCGAATGCTCGCGCAACGCGGTGATCATGCGGCCCACCGTTCCGTAGCGCTCGGCGAAGATTGGTGCGAACGCAATGTCCTGACCGAGCGCGACCAGTCCGTCGTCAACGCACATTCTCCGCTCAAGCGTCTCTTGCCAGGCTTCGCCTCTCGCGAGCGCAACTTCGAGCTCACGTATATGGGCGCGCCCCGCGCGGTTGAAGAAGCGATAGAGCGTGTCGCCAGCCCCGATCAGAACCGTCTCGCTGCCGTCGAGCTTCGACCACTTCATGCGCTGTGCCGGATTCGAGAAGGGTCCTTCTTCGGCGAGCCAGAGCGCCTCGCCCAGCACCACGCCCGACGCGCCGGCAAGGGCCGCTGCCGCTGCGGTGTGCAAGCCGATGCCCCCCTGAATCCACCAGGGTATGTCGAGCTGCCCGCTGAATTCCTGGAGCAGGATGAACGAGGCGTGCGGACTCACCCGCCCCCCCGCCTCGTGGCCCTTGACGATCACGCCGTCGAAGCCGGCGTCCTGCGCCGCCTTCGCACCGCGCAGATCGTGCACTTCGAGCATGACGCTGACCGCAAGCACGCGCACCTCGCTGGCGAGCCGCGCCGCGTCGCCTGCGTTTAGTCCCGCCAGCACGAGCAGCGGCACCGGCAGGGCGTCGCCGAGCAACGCGGACAATGCCGCGAGACGGCCTGACGCATCCGCGCAGGCATCCCAGCGCACGCCCCAGGACGCCTGCTGCGAAACGCCTGCTCTGAACCGGGTGAGCGCCGCTTCGACTTCCGCGCGCGCCTTGCCGATGCCGAGATCCAGCACACCCGTGGCGCCCGCGCGGCAGGCCGCGATGGCAATTTCCGGGGTGAGCCAGCAAGACGGGGTCACGGCCATCACCTCGACCGATTTTTTCCGGGCTGCTTTCATGGAAGGCCCCTATCCACGGAAGTTGACGTGCATGACGGTGATGTGTTCCTGCTCGATGAGCCGGCGCACGCGCTCGAGATCCATCCTTTCTCGCTGCGGCAGAATCACGAGCCGCGCGCCATGCGTGAGCGGCCACAACGTTTGCCAGACGGCCTCATCGAGCGGATGTTCGGCGCCTTGCAGTAGCGAGTCGCCCTGCCCGATCGGCGCAATCGCCTGCATCGACTCCAGCCGGTCGAGAACGTCGACGTGCTGCTGAAACACAATGGTCGGCGCATCGCCCTCGGACTCGCGGCACACCGCGCAGGCCGGCGACACGCCATCGGCCGCGCAGTCGGTCGGCCAGTTCGCGTGGCATGGGCCGGTATCGGCGTCGCAGCACACCACGTTTGCACCCACGTCCTCGAAGCACTGCAGCTGCGCGCGTTGCGTGATCACAGTTCTCGCACCCGACGCCCTCAGCACAGCGGCGAGGCGCGCATCCACCCTGGCGGGATCGAGCATCAGGCATGCCCCGCCGGCCTTGAGCACGGCGAGGATCGCGCGCACCATCGCGAGAGACTCCGGCATCACCACCGCGCATACCTCGCGCGGGGCCAGGCCCTGTTCCTGAAGGATGGCGGCGAGGCCGTCGGCCTGGCTGTCGAGCTCGCCGTAGGTCAATTCGTCTTCACCGAACTTCACTGCGCGTGCGCCCGGATTGAGCTGCGCGCAGACTTCGAAACGCCGCTGGATGGGTTCTGGCGCGAAGTGCGCGAGCGTGAGCGCACGACGTGCCGCGGAATCTCGCTGCGGCTCGCGTATCGGGGTGCCGTTCTGTACGGGATGCAGAATGATCTCTTCAAGCATCGTCCAGTCGCGTGCGCTATGCGGCACACGGCACATCAGCGCATCGCCATTCATCACGACGTGATGCTCCGTGAGCCACCTGTCAACGTCCGCTCTCACATCCATGGCCATTCCCCTTACGTGCGACGGTCCGGCGCCGCAACCCTGCCTTGCGTGCGACCGTCAAATGGCATCGACCGGCGCCACGGGGCCAGCGCCCCCCTCCAGCTCCGGCGCACTCGTCTTCGCCATGCGGCGCCGGTACGCGTTCTTGTGCTTGCGCATGTTGTCGGTCAGCTCCGAGATGACCTCGCCCGCCGCATAGACGATCTGATTGAAGCTAAAACCCGCACTGATCATTTCGCGATAGAACGACTTCGCGAGGATGCGCGCCATCTGGTTTGGCGACTGCGCCGACTCGACGACGATTTCGCCGATCGTCTTCTGGGTGCTGCGCGTCAGCGCCAGTTGCGCGAATCGAGACTTGAGGATGTGCTGCATCTGGATCACCTGGATCGATCGCGTGATGACGAGGGACAGCAGACCGAAGAGCTGCAGATCGTTCGCATCGAAGCAGCGCGCCGGCAGCCGCTGATGCGCGCGGATCACGCCGATCACCTTGCCTTGCATCTCGATCGCGGAGAACATGCGCATGCTCGCCAGCGAAGGAGCACTCAGGGCTGCGGGCAGCACTGCATCGCACGATGCGCCCGGCGTCCCGCAGTCGTTCGGCTTCGCTTCGTCGACGCGACCCTCCAGCACGTCGCCGAAATCCGTGCCGGGCCGTAACCCAATCTCCTGCACCTGCGATTCGCTTAGCATGACGATCGCGCACGCTGCATCAAGCACTTCCCCGGCTTTCACCGCCAGCTCGCTCAGGCAATCTTCGACACTTCCCGTGTATTCGATCTGGCTAAACGTGTCGCGCATTTTCATGATGACAAGCTGGCTCTCGCTCATTGCTAAACCATCCTAATTAATTAATGGACACATTCTCCGCGCATTGCCGCCCTGCTCCCGTTGCCTTTCGCCGCGCGTCCTTGCCCTTCCGGTGCGAATGCCCTCCCAGTTACACTGCGATGGACGTTTTATCCGGGCCCCTCTGATCGCGATGCCATCTGCATTCGCCTGCCTGTCCGTGGGGAATCGGTGTACTGGATATTATTGGATCGATGCGCCTGCATCCGCCATATTCACTAAAGTTTCAGACGCGATTTCCGCATGGCATATCGATAGTTTCAAAAGTCAGCACGCGCTGAAATCCGGTCACCGGCTTCGCTGATGCCATGATTTGTCCAGCGAGAGATTCAAGCGATCCCGGCTGCTTCCGGCGGCTTTTGTCCTTGATGTGAGATTCCGCCAAAAAAACCATTCTTTCCGACGAAGTCGCGATCCCCAAAAACGTGGCCAGTATGATGCAACGCAGCGGATAACAAGATTGCGCGCCTCAATGGGAGACCGCGATGAGCCTGAGATACTTCGACACGACGGGGCGCAGCTCGCAACTAGAGACAGCCACTCCGTCCGCCGCCTACACAATGAGCCGCATCGCGATACTCATTCTCGATGCATGTCGGCTCAGCGAAGCGGCCTGGGTGGCGGAAACGTGGCAGCTTGTCAACGAGGCACTGTCATGGTCGGACGAAGCCGCGCATCGCTATCATGTTTGCGTACTTTCCGCGGAAAAAGGCAGTATCGCCTGTGCGTCGTCGATCCGGCTCCTCACCGAGAGTATCGAAGATTACGATCCGCGCATGTTCAAGGCGATCTTCGTTGGAATCGGCAACACCACGTTCAAGCCGCGTGTAATCGACTGGCTCATACTGGCCGGCCCCGACGTGGAGTTGATCGCCCTGTCGAATAACGCCGAGGCGTTGCTTACCCAGGTGCGCCCGCCTTCCAGGGATGCGGCAAGCCGGAGCACCGAAAAGAAGATGTGCGGCATGGCGGCGGCCGAGCGCGTGCTCGCGATGGCAGAGCGCGACTTCGGCACACTGGTGCGCATCCGCAGTGAGATGCTGCGCGCAAACCTGCCCGCCACTACCAACGGCGCCAGAACCGCGAACATCCACGGGACATTCGCGCTCAGTGAGCGCATCGAAGCCTCGCTCCAGTGGATCAAGAGCAATCATTCCGGCGCCGTGTCGATTTCCGAGCTAGCGCGGCGCGCCTCCATGAGCGAGCGAAATTTCCTGCGACGTTTCAAGACTGAGGTCGGACAAACCCCTCGCGAATATCTCGCGCGCGTGCGGCTCGAAAATGCGCAGATCCTGCTCGTGCAAACCGACCTGCCCGTCGACAAGATCGCGAGGCGCTGCGGGCTATTCAATGGCGACCAGCTACGCCGCTATTTCCTCAAATACCTGTCTATTTCGCCGCTGGAATACCGCGCGCTGGCGCGCGAGCGCCCCGTAACGGGCGCCTTGATCGAGACCCTCAACGCTGGCGCCTGAGCCGACGCGCCACGGGCCAAATCTTCACATGTCGACACGCGCTCGACGGCAATGGGTCCGGACAATCCAGGAATAGCGATGCGTATAACGAGATCGCGCGAGCCGTGTCGCCTCACGGCGACGTCCTCCGGCTCATTTGATTCGTTATGCGAAATAGCTTTATCACGGAATGGTGAGTGCGGCAAAGATCCGTTCCGTTTAATGCGCGTCAGTCCGGAATCAGCAGGGAGACCACGTTGAAACTCATCACCTATCGCCGCAGATTCTGTGTACACAGGTTTGGCCGGCGCTCGAAGCGGATCTCCCGCCTGACGGCGCTGCTCCTGTCGAGCGTCATGGCTCACACCTGGCCGGGGACCGCGGGCGCCCAAAAAGTCGTCAGCGCGGGGCAGACAGCGATGGGCGCTGGCGTGCCGACCGGTCCAGGCCAGGCCCAGTGGGTGATGAGCGTCGGCACGGCGATATCGGCCGTTGTGAACGGCGCAGCCAAACAGCAAGGAGCAAGCAGCACTGCCATTGGAACAACACAGACTGTCGTCGATGGGAGAACGGCGGCCGGGACAACGCTCTCCAATGGCGTCCAGTACATCGCCAGCGGCGGCAGCGCCACCGACACCGTGATCAGTGGCCTGGGCGCCGCACCGGCCATCGCCCAGCCTGGCGCGATCACGCTCACCGCCGTCGATCCGGGCGCCTTGCGTATTTCGGCAATTCCCTCCGCGCCCAACGGCGTCACGATTCTCGTAAGCTCGGGCGGGTCGGT
This sequence comes from Paraburkholderia sp. JHI2823, assembly GCF_038900695.1. Lineage (NCBI taxonomy): Bacteria > Pseudomonadati > Pseudomonadota > Betaproteobacteria > Burkholderiales > Burkholderiaceae > Paraburkholderia > Paraburkholderia sp. JHI2823. The sequence continues at coordinate 17,964 of NZ_JAYMRY010000011.1, forward strand.
GCGGAGCGCAACGCTCGACGCCGCGCTTCAATTCGTCGATAGCGGCGGCACGGCGACCCGCAACACGATCATTGGCGGTGTTCAGCTCGTGAATGGCGGCGGCACGACATTCGACAACGATGTGGCCGGCGGGGTGCAGATCGTCAACGGCAGCGGCAGCTCCGCCACCCGCAACTCGCTCATCGGCAGCGTGCAGGTCATCGACAACGGCGGCGCCGCGAGCCACGTCGCGATCCTGGGCGGCGTCCAGTGCCTCGATGCCGGCGCAACGGCAACGAGCAACGCGCTAACGGCGAGCTACCAGTTCATTGGCTACGCAAGCACCGCGACAAGCAACACACTCCACTTCAGCGCGCAGGACATCGGCTACCGCGGCACCGCCAAAGAAACGACGCTCGATCATAGTGTCCAGCGCGTCATGTCCGGTGGCACGGCCATCGGGACCTCCGTCAATTCCGCCAGCAAGCAGCAAGTCCTGGGCGGCAGCGCAGTCAGCACCGTGATCAACAGCGGCGGCACGCAGACCGTTGCGAGCGGCGGTATCGCCACCCGGAACAGTGTCAACGATGGCGGCGTGCAATACGTCACGAGCGGCGGCGGCGTAGTCGACACAGTCGTCTCCAGCGGAGGGGAGCAGTATGTGGCGGGCGGCGCGGCGACCATCAACGTCGTCGATGGCGGCACGCAGACCATCACCAGCGGTGGCCTCGCCACCAGCAATACGGTGCTCGCGCAAGGCGCGCAGTACGTGGCGGCTTCGGGCACGGCCACGCAAACGTGGGTCGGCGGTGGCGGTCACCAATACGTAGTGGGCGGCGCGGCGAATGGCAACACCATCGACCGCGGCGGGGCACAGATCGTCGCAAGCGGCGGAATCGCCACCAGCAACAGCATCAACAACGGCGGCGTGCAGTACGTAGCGAGCGCGGGGACGGCCGTTTCCACGACCGTCAACAGTGGCATGCAGACTGTCGGCGCGGGCGGCACGGTCATCGGTACGACGGTCAACCCGGGCGGCGCCCAGTATCTGACGAACGGCTCCCTCGCAGCCAACACAACGCTCAACGGCGGCGTACAAAGCGTCAATGCCGGCGGCCTCGCCAACGTCACGATGGTCAACGCCGCCGGATTCCAGGCCGTCAATGACGGCGCGCTCACGAACGCCACCGTGATCAACAACGGCGGCTTGCAGGTCGTCATGGCGGGCGGCGTGACCAGCGGCTCCGTCGTCAACAGCGGGGGCAAGCAGAACGTGCTTGGCACAGTGGTGAGCGCAACAGTCGATAGCGGCGGCACGCTCATGGTCGGCCAGGGCGGCACATCGGGCAAGCTCGCCGGCAACACGCACAACGACGGCACGATCGTGTTCAACCTCGCCGGCACCTACACGTACAGCGGCGCATTCACAGGTAGCGGCACCCTCGTGGATGCCCATACCGGCACGCTCATCCTGAACGGCGCGAGCAACGCATACAGCGGCGCGACGCAGGTGGTCGCGGGCACGCTCGAAGTCGGCGACAGTGCGCATACATCGGCCACGCTCGGGGGAGACGTCGTCGTGAGCCAGGCCGGCACCTTGCGCGGGCACGGCACGATCGGCGGCAGCGTCATCAACGCCGGGATCGTGAGCCCGGGCGGCTCGATCGGCACGACGACGATCGCCGGCGATTACCAGCAGGCGGCCAACGCCACGCTGCAAGTGGAGATCAGCCCGACGTCGGCCTCGCAACTCGACGTGATGGGCAACGCGACACTCGCTGGCACGCTCGCCGTTGTCTACGACGCAGGCAGCAACGGCGCTTCCAGCGTCTATGGACCAGGGAGTGTGAAGCTGCTCAAGGCGTCGTCCATCGACGGCAGGTTCTCGGGCGCACCGCTCGCGATCGTCCAAAGTGGCGCGAACCTGAGCTATGTGACACCCAGCGTCACCTACAAGGCGAACGAAGTGGATCTCCTCCTGACACCGAACGACACGAGCATTTTCACCGCAATGGGTTCTGCGGTCTCGCAGGTCGCCCAGGCGACGAACGCGGCGATCCTCGATCGGCTCAGCCACCTGTGCCGCACCCACAAGGGGCGAAATTGCATCGCCGGCACTGACAACGTGTGGATCAAGGCCACAGGCGACTACTCGCGCACCGACAACAAAGGCGGGGTCTCGGGCTACTCGGCGCACCAGTATGGCTTCATCGCTGGCTACGACCACCGCATCGGACGCTACGACGTGGGCGGAACGCTTGCATACAGCCATGTCGACGTAAGCGAAGCGCACACGCCCGACACGGGTACGGCCGACAGCCTGCGATGGGCCGCCTACGGCGCGATGTGGACCGGCCCGGTCAACCTGGCCGCCACCATCGGTCTCGGCTACGACTTCATCGACCAGAAGCGGCCGTTCGGCACCGCAACGGGCACCGCGTCGGGCAGCCACAACGGCCTTGAAGTCACCGCCGCTGCGCAGGCAAGCATGCCCCTGCCCTCGCTTGGCGGCTTCGTGCTGATTCCGCGCGCCGGCTTGCGCTTCGCGTACTTCCACGGCGATGCGTTCAGCGAGTCGGGAGCGGGTGCGCAAAATCTGTCGGTCGGCACCGACAACATTCAGAGCGTGCAGCCGTATGCGCAACTGGCGCTGCGCTACGCGTTCGGCAGTGCGTCGACGCCGTCGAACATGGAAGCGTATGTGGGCTACGCGTACGAAGCGGGCACCACGAATCGGGCAGTGTCGGTGAGCGCGCAGGACGGGACGCTGTTCACGGCCAATGGCGTACCGCTGCCACGCAACCTCGTTACGGCAGGCATCTCGTTGAATATGCGGGTGACGCGCTCGTTGTGGGTATCGGCCGCCTTCGACACCCTGCTCCACACCGCGAACGCGTCGATCAAGGCTGGCAGCATCAAAGTGGATTACCGGTTCTGAGACGCAGGGTGAACTGCTTGGGAGACCGTCATGACCTTACCGCTTTTTATCGCCTCGGGACTTGCGCTGGGCGTGACGCTCGCCGCGCCGGGCACGGCACTAGCCGATCCCGTCGATCCGCGGTCTGCGCCAGCGGCGGCCGATGCGCTCGCGCTGCCGCCGAGCGCCGTGGCGCGGCTCGCGCAGGCGAACCCTGGCGCCGACGCCATCGCCACCCAGGCGCGGCGGCCTCGCAACGCCGAGGAAGATCAGGAAGCCTACGCGGGCGACACACCCGCAAAGGCACACGAAGCCACCGGCACATCGCCGGGCGATGGTGCTAAAAACGATCTCGACGCCGACGACAGCGACAACGCCGACGATGTGGACGACGTTGATGCGCGTGCATCGAAGTTGCCGCCGGGACTCGCCGACGACCGCAGCGAGGCGCCCCCGATCGACGGCAAGCCGATTCCGCTCACCCTGTCGCCATTGCCAGAGGCCGAGATGGCAGCGGACGCCGCGGGCGCCGCGGCGGAGAAAGCCGCCCCGCCACCGCGGGCGGGCACACTCGCCGCCGGACCCGACGCACTGTCAACGGTCCCTGCGGCCTCATCCGCCGGAGCGCGGGCCGAAAGCCTGGCCACCGCGGCCGCCACCGGCGTCGACGAGCCCGCGCTCTCCTCACCGCTCGCACAGGAGTTAATCGCGGGCTTCTATTCGCGCATCAACGTGCTCGGCTACGGCATTATCCAGGACCCGGTAAACTCGGCGCTAAACCCGGACAACGCGCTCGCGATCCCGCGATACCAGTCGCAACTCACCTTGCGCCCCGACTTCAGCCTGAACTTCCGGAGACTCGAGCTCGGCATCAAGCCGCGATTCGAAGCCGACTGGAGCCGCGTGCAGAACGGCATCCATGGCGACACGGACCTCACGACCGCGACGGCGTACATCAACGAATGGATTGCACGCTATCGTGTCACCGACCAGTTGCTCGTGAGCTATGGCCGCGAGAATCTGCAATGGGGACCATCGCAACTGCTCTCGCCGTCGAATCCGTTCAACCAGAACAACGGCAAGAACAATCCGGCGATCGAGCAGCCGGGACTGGACTATGCGCGCGTTGTCGCGATACCGAACGCCTCGTTCACGGGCTCGTTCATCGCCAACACCGGCGCGGGCCGACTGAACGCCAGCGGCGAGGCCAGCGGCCCGTTCCATAAGGCCTACGCCACCAAGCTCGACTACACCGGCGAGAAGGCGTACTTCTCGCTGATCGTCTCCAAGCGCGATACGACGCCTTGGCGCATCGGATATTTCGCCGGCTGGAATGTCTCCGACGCACTGCTTCTTTACAGCGAAGGCAGTGCGGCGCTCTCCACGAATGCGGCACTCCCGCACCCTGACTATGATGTGCTGGCCGGCGCGACCTACACGCTAATGAACGGCGCGATGATCACGGGCGAATACTTCCACCATAACGCGGGCTGCACCCATCAGAACATCGCGCAATGCATATCTCCGCTCGCCATCGATCCTACCAACCCCTACCCGCGCCGCGACTATCTGCTTCTCCAATACGTCGACACGAAGCTCGTGCGCAATGTGAGCCTCACCGTGCGCGTGATCCATGACCTCAACGATCACTCGACGCAGTTGCTGTCCGATGTCGAATATGAAGTCGGACAAAACTGGCTGATCTACTTCGTGCCGTCGGTGACGTTCGGGCCGAGCAGCACCGAATTCGGTAGCCTCGTGCGCTACTCCATCTTCGCGGGCGTTTCATTCACTTTCTGAGGTCCGCAGACGGGCATGAGCCGCCCGTTTGCCCGTTTGCCCGTTTGCCCGCTTGCTTGTTTGCCGTTCAGGTCAGCGGTGCATGCCTTTGAAGGCGCAGCGACATGCGAGCGCGCCTAACGGACCGACTGCATGATGCGCGGCGCGAGCAGCGGCGCCACGTCCTTCGCCGGGAACTGCGGCGGTTCGGCCGCCATGCGCCGCGCGTCGGCGCGATAAGCGGTCGGCGTAGTTGCAAGATGTTGGCGCAATAGCTTCGAAAGCCGGCCGCCGCAGCCGATTCCACAGCGCTCCGCGATCTTGTCCACGGGCAGGTTCGTTTCGACGAGCAGGCGACAGCACATGTCGAGCCGCGCGTACGTCAGATACTCCGAAGGCGTCACACCTATCTCGATCTTGAACCGCCTCAAAAAATTGCGTTCGCTCATGGAGGCCACGCGTGCCGCCTCGCACATGAGGAGATGACGGTTTGCATTCGCAACTATCCAGCGCGCCGACGCCCGGATACGTTCGCTCACAAAGTGCTCGGCGTTCTTGTGAACGATCGCTGCGAACTGCGTCTCGACGGGGGGAGCGACGGCCATCGCAATCTGATTGACGATGTCCGCACCGAGATCGGTCTGGATCACGTCGAGCGCCATGCGCAGCGGCCCCACGAAGCTAGCATACGTGGACGCCAGGATAGATTGGGGCATCACATTGCGCGAGCCATGGCTGAACGGCCCTCCGCGATTCGATGGCGCGCCGCCGGCCGCATCAAGCAGCAGCAGTCCCTCTGCGATCGGAAAGGTCAGCCGACAGCGCGGCACAGCCTGGCGCAACCAGCCGACCAGCCGCTTATCGCCAAGCGCGTGGTGGGCGCCGACGCCCCCAACAATAAATAGCGCGTAAAAGCCTTCGTCGTAATAGCACGCCTCGATACTCTCGGTCCAGATGACCGTCGTAGACGAGCTCGCAATCACCCCGCCTGTCGCGGAAAGCAGCCGCAGGTTGTAAATCACGCTATCGCTGCGAGAAGACCGCGACAGCGCGTTGGCCACCTCGAATGCACGCGCGACTGCGATGGCTTCCTGTGGCGCGAAACCGTTGAACAGCGTGATGCCGATCTGTCTGACCGTGCGAGCGCTGCGCGGGCCGCAAGCGCGATCAGACACCGTGCCGAAGACGTTGGAAAGGCGCTCCATCTGATTTACCCCTGTTATGCGGGCGAACCGCCGCGTACGCTGTGCACTCGACGAGCACTGCAAGAGGAACCTGAAAATAACGCTACCTCCTTCTCCTCCCTTAGGAACGGTGTCAAGAAGACTTCGTAGGGGTTGTTAACCCATAACGCAACCTTGTTGCCTCGATCGACGGAACATCAGACGCGCCTTGGGCCTGCAGAGGTAGCGCGTTACGGCCGAGGTCGGTTTCCCGTGCGCCGTCGACTCCTCGTCGACCCGCGACACGGTCACCCCTAAGGCAGTCGCCCTGGAAAAGTCCGTTTAGTCGTCGAACGTACACACACCAGGCTGCATGATTTACGCCCTCCATGTATTCGCTTGAACGTTGCGCCGATCGCCCTTCATTGAACTAAACAGTCTTTACTGGTGGCCGCACTACCTCCCGGAATGCATCCGAATACGATTGATCCATTACGCAACTCCGAGGATTTTTTACGTCTCATTCCGCACTGAGGAAAATTATTTATTCGATTGACATCGGAGTTTTATTAGATATGCATATGCAATAAAAAGCATTTTGAAAAAAGGGGCACCGCCGGAGCCAATTCACCCCTAAAAGCCCTACCACGGCTAACCCAAACGGCGATCCATCAGAAAACCGCTATTAGCCGTGCATCAAGCCTATTTTATGTGCTGCTGCGCTGCAGCATAGCGAAGAATGGCCAATCTCGTTTGAGCATTGTCCGAAAAATAGGCATTGTTGGCGGAATATGACCAAAGCACTATTGTGGGTCAATTTAATGCAACTTTATTGTGCAAGCCGGATACAGGAATCGCGAGGCCAGAACGAATCGCATTCAAACCACCGGGTGCCTGGAGGCCAGCGCAAAACAAACAAACTGTGATCAGCGCGCGAAGGATTCTGCAGATCACCATGAGCATCGTTCGCCGCTCCCGCTTCACTGACATGGACGGTTTCACCGGCAGCCCGAAGGCCCCATCCCGAGCCAGCGCCAGTACGCTGCAAAGACGAAGCGGCCGGTCACGTCGCGGATCTCACGGGACTTCCGGCGTTATCGCACACCACGGTCCGCAACGATACCGTCAAGTGTGGCGAACATGTCGAAAACGAACAGTTCCGGCTTAGGCCAGAGTTCAAGCCTGTTACCGGCATAAGCACCGGTACGCTTGTTGCCCCCTTCGCATTTCTCGGACCGAAGTACGACGCGACGCTGAAACATGGTTCGCAGTCGAAACAACAACCCGTAACGGCGGCAACTCCGAAGAGTCCCGTGTCTCGACAATATCCGCGCGTATGACGTGCCTCATGACGGGAAAGTGTGCAAACCGGCTTGTCAGATCGCCTCTCGGATGGGCGTTGAACAGCGAGCGTTGTTACGCGAGAGCGCCTCTGACATTCGAATTCAAGCTGGCCGGTGTGAGTTCGCTGTCACTCTCGCGACTTTCACCCTTACTTTGCCGAGGGCGGTCGCGAAAGTCCGGATACGCCAATCCTTGATCCGCCGGTACCCGCCGCAATGCCTACATGTTCGGCGGAGCACGTCATATGCGCGGATCTGATCTTAATCCAGATCGACGAGTGCACTCGACAGTCCACCAGATCCAGTCACGATCATGCCGACGTTCGTACCGGGCACGACGTTACGGTATCAAGGAGGCGGTGCGCCGGGCTCCCTCCTCCCTCGCATTCGGCTTCGTGCACGCAAGTTGCCGGACGGCTCGCGGCCAGGAGCACCAGTTCGACGAGTCTCCATAAAATCTGACTGTTGAAATCGTCGAAAGCTGTTTTCGGGCGCTCTCCGTCAATGAGCGGTGGGGAGGAATCCATCGTGAGCTGCTAGCGCCGATGTAAAACTGAGCCGCAAAGGCAGGACGGAAACCTGGACTCCATTGGAGATGGACCATGTCCCCGTACGAAGCCGCATTCGAGCGATTGAGCTCCACATGGAACCCAGAAAACGCATCGCAACTCCTGCCCGTCAGTTCAGCTACACCAGGCAATCCGGTAGCCCCTGATCGTCAAGCAGCCACAAGTCGTTCGCCGCCAAAATCAAGCAAGGACGTTTCGCGCACGTCATGTTTTAGCTATCTTGTCCACATGGGAGGGGCACGCATCAAATTCGCTTTGCAATACTAACCAGAAGCTATTGGCGAGGCCCTCAGCATCATCTTGATGCTCAGGCCGCACTGAATTGTCGGAGGCTGCCATGCAGGATACGCCGATCGAAGCCCTCTGCGTGCCGGAAACCGCACCTGCTGAAGCGGGAACCCGAATTCACCACGTCATCAGGGTGTGCAGGTCGGCGGCGGACTTCGCACGCCTGCGCCCAGCGTGGGACGCACTGGCCGCTAGCTGTCCGCCGGGCCTCGATTTCACCTATTGCGAAGTCGCTGCGGCCCGCGCCTTCGCGCTGGGGGCGACCGTCAGCGTTGCGCTGGTGAACGACGGCGCAGTGCTCGTCGCCCTCTGTCCGGTGATGATCGTGCGCCGGGGCGCGTACCGGGTTGCACGCGCGCTCGGCTGCGGGAACGACCAGGAGTACGCCGGCCCGATCGTCGCCGATCCAGGTGATGTAGGGCTCTACTCGGCCGCCCTCGAAGCGTTGTCCGGCGTCGGCGCCGACGTGCTGGAAATGGTTTTTGTCGAACGCGACAGCCCCCTTGCAACCGCGCTCGCGCATGTGCCGCAGTCGTGGGTGACGCGCGCGATACCGGAGCGCTGGCGTCGCGTGGACAGCTACTCGATCGGCCTCTCTGCGTTCCCTAGCTACGACGCCTTTATCGCCACGCGGCCGGAATCGCTGCGTGGGTCGCTGCGCCGCCGCGCGAGACGTCTCGCCGATCACGGTGCAGTTCAGTACGGCTGGTGTCAGGACGCCGATGACGCCCGCGAGGTGCTGACCTGGCTATTTGCGAACAAGCGTCGCTGGGCTATTGCGCGCGGTTTTGGCACGGCGTTTCTCATGGATGACCGGGTGCGCGACTTTTTCATCGACGTCGCGGGACGGATCGATCTCGTGGCAACGCCGCTCGTCTTCTTTGTGAAACTGAACGGCAAACCGGTTGCCGCTTCGGTCAACCTGGTCGGACCGCGCTGCATCGAGTACTTCATCACGACCTACGACGAGTCGTACGCCGCGTTTTCGGTCGGCAATCTGCTCGTCGACAGCATCGTGCGCTGGGCGCACGAAAGCGGCCGCGATGTGGACTTTCGCCCGTTCTTTTCCACCTACAAGGAGCGCTGGGCAAGCCGGAAGAGCTGGTACGAGTCTCATTTCGTCATTCTAACGTTACGCGGAAGGCTGGTCGAATTGCCGCTCGCGGCGCAGCAGCTTCGCCGGGTCGTTCGCAAGCTTATCGCGCTTGCCGACGACAGGTTTTTCGGCCTCGGCACGATGCTGCGGGCGCGACGCGGCACATCGAAGAGCGACGAAGGCCGGGGTACGGCTTGCCGTACGCACTGGTAGACCCTGCTGACGCATTTCCGGAGATCACCTAAGGCACGCGCCCTTCCTCGACGTGCATTCATGCACACGAAGATGCGCGGCCGTTAGCGCCGCATCCAGCGCATCATATCGGCCTGCGGCCCTAAACCTCAATACGTTGAACGACGAAAGGCGCTCGCTCCTTGGTGGGCAAGGGTACATTCTATGCCGCGAAACGGGTCATGGTCCTGTCCGAAACGGATGATTTATGGCGTCCCCGGACAGTATGATTCCCGCTCAAACAGTCCAATGGTATGTACGCTCTTTTGCCGTCGCTGCGAATCTCGATGCGGTTTATGCGCCTATCGAATGCACAAGCGGGCGCCGTCCGAGCGAAGACTGATTCGCGATGAACCACGATCCGAAAAGAATGGAATCCCTTAAAGTTTCTTCGCGGGCCTGCACGCAAGTCCGATGAGGACCGGACTGCGCGGAGAACGGCGCGGACAGTTCGCCGGCGAGCGACAACGAACAATGGCGGGCTTGCCTGCCCGACCTTGCGCGATTGTTCTCACGAGAACCATTGACGGAGAGGGAAGATGGACTTCAGGAACGGTGCGGGCGCCGATTCCATGGGCCCGTGCTCCCGCCAATGCGCCAGCGCGCAAGGCGCGCGCCGCGAGGACGCCAGAAAACGGGCATCCGTCGTGCTTGAGCACCAACGGTTCAATTGCGCTGTCCATTTGCCGCAGCGTTCACGCCAGTTCCCGCGGGCAATGGCACGCCAGAGCGGCCGAAAGTGCCGTTCCGCCCTTGTAAGACCTGGTGCCGCGTTGCAAGTTGTACCAGCCCGCTTCACCGGTCGTGGGCAGACGGAGACACTGGACGTCGGTCTCTTACGGGCCGGCGCCCCGGTTCAACGTCGTCGACACCTATACGCGAGGCCTCCATTCCCGAACGCTCTCTCGGTGTCCGGCGACGATTCGCGCTGGGCTCACCGCTGAGAATACGTGCAAAACAGGCACTCATTCCCTCACTGACTGGCACCAGTGGCGCTGCTTGCCGCAGCCGGTGTGCTGCTCATGCCAGTGTCGCTGCCCTGTGCACTGGTATTGTCTGCGCGTTTGCATCCTGCTGCCGACAGCAGTGCCACCAGCACTGCGAACACAATCCTTAGCATGCTGCGTCTCATCTCCTGCTCCGATAGTAGCGGTCCCATGAGATAGCGAGCAACGTTCATGCCGCGGTGGGCAACGGGCGCGGCCCCGCAGTGCGTAGGCCCGGTGCAGCCGTTCAAACGAACCTGAACCCATCGCAGCCCACCTTGTCCCTTGCTTTACTTTGATACGGTGCCGCGCTCGTCATGCAACGACGTACGCAGCGTATGCCTTGCGCGCGGTGCACGCGAAGGCGCGCTGCGAGCAGGTGGGATTCAGCTTTACCCGAGCCTTCACTCCCCCCTTGCCCGATGCCTCCGCCGTGCGACCTGCCACGATGAACTGCAAGTCGACATCCGCCTTTCGCAAGACGCCTAATAACTTTGCAAGGCCACCCGGTTTGTCGTCGATGGCAGCTGCCCAAACATCGACACGTTCCACGCTCAGTTCCATGGCAGTCCCTCCCGAATCGGATCTCGTTAGAAAATCTATTCCACGGACGGCACGCGGGCATGGCAGGCGGCGTAATGCAAGGTCTGCGGGTTATTTCTGGAATGTGCCGAGCAGTTCGGCATGTGCAACGACATGGCCTTCCATCGCCTTTGCCAAGGCCGCCTCGAAGATCGGGCAGCGCGATGTCGAGCGCGAAGAGCTTGTGGAAATGCCGATGACGGCCAACGGGCGGGCATGGGCCGCCATACGTGGTGCGATGAAAATCGTTGGTGCCTTTAGGCGTGCCTGCGGGAAGCGCGCTCGCAGCGACGCCCTCCTGAACGCCAGGCGCCGTCGCCGGAATGTTGTAAAGCACCCAATGGACCCATGTCATGCGTGGTGCGGCCGGGTCGGGCGCGTCGGGGTCGTCGACGATCAGCACGAGGCTTTTCGCGTCGGCGGGCACCCCGGACCATGCGAGCGGCGGCGAGACGTCGGCACCCCTGCAGGTGTAGCACCGAGGAATCTCGCCGCCATCGTGGAAAGCTTGTGAGGTGAGGGTGAAGGCCATTTGCGCTCCTCGGCGTCACCTCGCGCCGGCAGCTAGTGCTTGCGATGCATCCAGCTCATATGGTGCGTGTCGAGCCACTGGTTCAGGCTCTCCCCATGGTGTTCGCGCCTGTAGAAGCGACGCGACAGCGCCATGGCAACGACAACCAGAACCACAAGGCCAACCCAAAAGCCGATCATTGACTGAGTCATGGCAGCCTCCTCGGGGAATGCGACCATGCTTGATTCTAGTCATTGTCGGCCGCACTGGCTCAACTCGAGAAACAAACCTTGGGAAGTGCGCCGGATCTTTGCCTATCCTTCCGGTGTAACAGCGGCCTGTTGGCGGCCGTGCGATTGTGGGGGAGATATGGGTGTTCGGACGGGTTTTGTCGGGTGCGTGGGCGACACGCCGCTCATGAGGCTCGCGCGGCTGAGCGACGAGACCGGCTGCGAGATTCTCGCTAAAGCCGAGTTCATGAACCCGGGCGGTTCGATCAAGGACCGAGCTGCGCTCTACATTATCCAGGACGCCGAGCAGCGAGGCGAACTCAGGCCCGGCGGCACGGTGGTGGAGGGTACTGCGGGCAATACCGGCATTGGCCTCGCCCATATTTGCGCTGCTCGTGGCTATCGCTGCGTCATCGTCATTCCTCAGACGCAGTCTCCCGCGAAAATGGAACTGCTGCGCGTGCTGGGTGCTGAAGTGCACCCTGTACCGGCCGCCCCATACAAGGATCCGAACAACTACCAGAAGATCGCCGGACGGCTCGCGCAGGAACTCGACAACGCGATCTGGGCGAACCAGTTCGACAACCTCGCCAATCGCCGGGCCCATTACGAGACCACCGGACCTGAGATCTGGCGTGATACCGCTGGCACGGTCGATGCGTTCGTCTGCGCCACAGGTACCGGCGGCACGCTGGCTGGGGTCGCCCGCTTCCTGAAGGAGAAGAAGAGCGATGTGCGGATCGTCCTGGCCGATCCGTTCGGCAGCGGTTTGTACAGCTTCGTGAAGACGGGCGAGATTCACGCAGAAGGCAATTCGATTACCGAGGGTATCGGCTCCAGCCGCGTTACTGCAAATCTCGACGGCACGCCGATCGACGACGCTTACCAGATCGACGACCAGTCATGCGTCGCAATGGTGTACCGATTGCTCCGCGAAGAGGGACTCTATGTCGGCGGTTCGACGGGCATCAACGTTGCGGCCGCTGTAAGGCTTGCCCAGGAAATGGGCCCAGGGCATACGATCGTCACGCTGCTTTGCGACGGCGGCGAACTATACCGATCCCGTCTTTTCAATCTGGATTGGCTGAAGGAACGGGGGCTGGCTACGGTTTAGGCAGCCCGTCGATCAAACGCGCCAACGCGTTGCCTCAAATAAAGTGTCGTGCGGGGTCAGGCGTAGCAGAGCTGTATCCCGCGCGATTGTCGCAACGGTGACGCTTCGTGTTTTTCCATTGAGGAGGTCAAATGAAGACCAAGGACAAAGGCAATGTGCGCGCATTCGTGCAGACGGCCGAACAGATCGGCGGCTGGGTGTGGGTCATCTCGCTCGTCGACTTCGATGCGCGCGAGGTGCGGCGCTCGCTCGTAGCCGAAGAACCCTTCTCCACGGAGCGCGCAGCGAAAGACGCGGGCTACGCTCGTCTCGACGCGCTCGCGCACGATCAGTAGCTGCGCAGGGAGAGTCCACATGTCCAGTCCACAAGGCGCCTCCGCGTTCGATGTATCCGTCGATGCCGGCAGTTATCGAGTTTCGCGTCCTGATAGCCCGCAGCAGGTTATCGAACTACTGCGCGAGCACAAGATCCAGATCGTCGACCTAAAGTTCACCGATCTGCCCGGTCTCTGGCAGCACTTTTCCATAACGTTGCCCGAGGTGCACGAAGACCTCTTTGCCAACGGGATCGGCTTCGACGGTTCATCAATTCGCGGATTTCAGGAAATTCAGGAATCCGACATGCTGCTCAAGCCGGATCCGACAACCGCGTTCATCGATCCCGTGAGCGAAACGCCCACGCTCTCCATGATCTGCGACGTCATCGATCCCGTGCTGCATCGGCCGTACTCGCGCGATCCGCGCTACATCGCGAGGAAGGCCGAAGAATACTTGAAGCAGACCGGAATTGCGACCACGTGCTACTTCGGACCCGAGCTCGAGTTCTTCATATTCGATTCGATCCGCTTCGGCCAGGATGCCCACTGCGGCTACTACTATGTCGAATCTGCCGAAGGGGACTGGAACACGGGACGTGACGAAGGAGCGTATGGCGGCGGCAACCTTGGTTACAAGCCTCGCTACAAGGAGGGGTATTTCCCGGTGCCGCCGCACGATACGCTGCAGGACATCCGCTCTACGATCGTCTTGTTGCTGCAGCAGGCCGGCGTGCAGGTGGAAGTGCATCACCACGAGGTGGCGACTGCGGGACAGAACGAAATCGACATGCGGTTTTCCACGCTCGCGCGGATGGCCGACAACGTCATGATCTACAAGTACATCTGCAAGAATGTCGCACGCCAGCACGGCAAGGTGGCGACTTTCATGCCGAAGCCGCTCTTCGCCGACAATGCGAGCGGCATGCACTGCCACCAAAGCCTGTGGAAGGACAGCGAGAATCTGTTCTACGACGCAAATGGCTGGGCGCTCACGTCAGCCATGTGTCGCTGGTACATCGGCGGCCTGCTCAAGCATGCGCCGGCGCTGATGGCGTTCTGTGCGCCGACGACGAATTCCTACAAGCGTCTCGTGCCCGGGTACGAAGCGCCGGTGAATCTGGCGATGTCGCAACGCAACCGCTCGGCGGCCGCGCGCATTCCGATGTACTCCGATTCGCCGAATGCGCGGCGCGTCGAGTTCCGGTGTCCCGATCCGTCGGCCAACGCGTACCTCGCATTCTCAGCGATGCTGATGGCCGGGCTCGACGGCGTCGAAAACAGGACGGACCCAGGCGACCCGCTCGATGTCAACATTTACGACCTGCCGCCCGAGAAAGCGAGGAGCGTCCGTCAGGTGCCGGGTTCGCTCGATGAATCCCTGAAAGCGCTGGAGGCCGACAACGAGTTTCTGCGCAGAGGCGACGTCTTCACTGAAGATGTCATCGACACGTGGCTCGAGTACAAGCGCAAGCGTGAGATCGATGCGGTCAGGCTACGCCCGCATCCATGGGAGTTTTATCTGTACTTCGATATCTGATACGGCGCTGAAAGCGGTCGCATGGGACTCACGTCACTCGATGAAGCGTCGTAGTTCCGACGTCGAGCCGGCCGTCTAGTAAAGTTGAATCGCGATGCGCGTTTTTCAACCAATCTTTGTCGTAATGGTCGACGTGGGTCCGAGGTTTCCGGAGAGATGCCGCACAGGCAAAGGGTCGCATAGTCGTCCGTTGTTGAGCGGACAGGTGGACCAGTCGTGTTAGAACAGGTCGCCAACAATCTTCTTCCGCGCGACGCTTTAGTCCGCTTCCTCTTTAGTCCGCGTCCGGGCCTATAGTGATGATTGAGCATCCTGACTAGCGCGTTGCGCAACCGGCAATGGAAGCTTCCGCCGCGGATATCATCAGACTTTTCCCGACTTTCTTGTGGCGGCAATGCCTCCAGCAGGAGTGCTACGAACCGCTTGATCGGGAACTGATGGCGTATGTCGACACGTTGATCTCCAGCGGCGTCGGCACTCGTACCGGCGCCGCATGGCAATCTGGTCACCAGCAACATAAAAGGCCAGAGTTTGCTGTGCTGATTGCGCATATAGAACGGGCTGTACGCGACGTACTCACGTTTCTCAAGGTCGCTGATGCCCCGTTTCACATAACTGGATGCTGGGTCAATGTCCTGGATCCAGGTGGGACACACGCGATGCACAGTCATCCCAACAATTTCCTGAGTGGCGTGTATTACCTGCGCTCGCAAGCTGGCGCTGACACAATCAATTTTCATGATCCGCGGCCACAGACGATCGTCATTCGTCCACCCGTCACTGAGTTGACGGCTTACAACACCGATCAGGTGGTATTGCCAGTCAGCGAGGGCACATTGCTGGTGTTTCCAGCCTGGCTACCGCATTCCGTATCGGCGAACACGAGCGCGCAAGCACGCGTGAGCGTCAGCTTCAACATCATGTTCGCCGACTATGACACCCTTATGAGCCCGCCGCTTTGGGGAAATTGAAGCGCGGCGCCGCTAATCGCAAACCTTCGAGCGGAAAGTCGGCGCCGTGCGGCTCATACTTCTGTGATCTGCAGTTCTGCGGACTACGTCGCGATGCCCGCGGTGTTCATCGCCGAAACAACCATCGTTACACTGGACGAAAGGCCGCTGCGCACCTGGGAGGGGCGCCTGTCATGCTGCGCGCGGTCGAGCGTCCGGGTTGGGTCATGAGCCGTTGACCGCCTGCACTCCACTGCGGATAACATTCGGCTGTCCACGCTTGCCGTCGAACAGACCTGCGACTAAGCCGCACGATAGCGGACAAGCAACGAGCATTGCGACTAGCGCCGCCCGCTGCGGCCCCATACATAACGCACCCATCGCTGCCACCGGCTTTTCGGTACGGGCAACTTGTGCGCCGTCTGGACTTCGCGATCGCGCTGAACGGACTTCTGCACCTGTTCGTAGATCTGCCGCAGCGTCATGCCGCCGGGGCCTTTCAGCTTGTCGGGGTCCGAAGCAGGATCGCGATCGGGTTCGTCTGGCATGGATCTCTCATGGAAACTGGCGTTACTCGTCGACGATCCATTTAAAGAGCGACGGAACGAGCGCGCTCACCGGCGCTTCGCAACGAGGCGCACTGGCGAATGCACGGTGTTTCGATCTGGCTGACCGCCGCATGAAACACCGTGCCGGAGGAGGCGTCTAGCACGTGACGTGCAGAATCGCGTTGGTTCCGCGAGCCTCCTTCTTCAGTCTCGCGATGGCCTCCTCAGTCGGCACGATAACCAGTTTGACCTTTCGGCGCTCGGCTTCATGCTTTACCTCATCCATGACCGGCAACGCTCCGGCGCCTGTGCCGATCACGAGGCACCGG
Organism: Paraburkholderia sp. JHI2823; assembly: GCF_038900695.1. NCBI lineage: Bacteria > Pseudomonadati > Pseudomonadota > Betaproteobacteria > Burkholderiales > Burkholderiaceae > Paraburkholderia > Paraburkholderia sp. JHI2823. Next base: position 34,433 of record NZ_JAYMRY010000011.1, read on the forward strand.
CAATTCCACGGAATGGCTTCGACCATCGATAGCGGCGTATGTCCGAACGCTTCGCGGAACACCTTGGATGGCTTCTTCTTGCGTTTGCGAACCTGTCCGCGGTCGATCACCACATCATGCTGGTAAGTCACACCGTCTATGCGGATGGACCCGAAGGAAAACGCCTCGAAATGCATACCCGCCCCCACTGCTCCTGCACTGGCCGCCATTCGTTGCCGAGGGGCTCGAAGAGGTCTCGGCCATCAATAACATTATAGGTTTGTGGCCCAGGCGAGGTTGCACCCCGCCGTCCCGCAGGAAAACACGCTTGTGCCGGGATAGAAATGGTTGAGCGGCTTCTTTTCGATCGGATCGACACAGAACCCCGATGAGCGACAATATGTGGTCAGTATCACGCGGTCGTCAATTCGCTGGCGTACGAAACAGGCGCCGCGCCGCCCATCATGCAGGTGGCACTTGCGGCGACACAGGTCGCACTCGATGCGTCCATCGTCGAGAAAGTGCCAGCCAAAGACGATTTCGCTCCGCCGCCAGTGACAGCGACGATTCTTGCAGACTTCCTGGAAGGTTGGCAGCGGCGTTGCCGCCGGTTCATTCCCTGGGATGCTTCATGTTTTCCGAGTCGATGGCAGCGTGCCATTCCTCGCTCGCCTCGAACGGTTCCATCGCCTCGTCAATGGACGCACTCGCGCGCTCGGCAGTCGCCCTTGCTTCGTCTGCCTCGACTTCAGGTTCCCCGTCGTTGACCTCGGGGGGCCGGATCATCTCCTTGAGCATCGCGTGCAACTCGGGCGTGTCCCATGGAAGATGACGCTGCATTTGCACCTTGATGTAGTGCTTCACTTCCGCATCCTGCTCGGGAGTCAAAGGCAACCCCCGGAATGTGCTTTCCGGGCCGAGGTCAGTCATGGCGTCCTCCTGTTGCTAAGGCCTGCTATCTACCAGTGTAACCCCGGCGTCATGACGCTGTCCGCTTCCTCCGAGGCTTCGCAGTTGGCCTCGCACGCGCTGTTGCCGCCGCGGGCAACATCGATAACGTCCGTCCGACAGGAATAAAAAGGCTCGTTTTCCATCGGCGCCGTGCCGCTGGTGCCGCGTGGCCACCCCAAAGGCTGCACAGTTCCAGTGGTCAACCCCCGCCGCTCAGCGCGCTGGGGCGACCGCCAGAAACGCCCCTCTTGCGCGACGTCCAGCTTTCACGTCGGATTCCTGCCACGGGTTTCACAACGCCGGGGCGCAACGCTGACCGAACCCAAAGTCGCAGGAAGCCATTCGTTGAAAGTCGAACGCCTGAGCGTCGGGGACACATCGGAGCAGCCGAGCGATTCTGACCTACACTACAGAGCGTCCTTCGCTTGCCCAGGTGCAGCTTTGATGCAACGCAACGTCGCTGGCAACCGTCAAGGCGGGCGAATGGCCACGGCACAGGCAACATACGTATCTGCTGCCTGAGTTCATCTGGAACTGATGTTCAAGAAGGGGGACATCATGTTGCAAGCCAGTGAAATCCAAAAGCGCTTTACCCATCTGCAGCAAACCGTCAGTGAGGCATCACGGACCTGCCATTCGGACACGACGGTTCCAAAGGATTTGATGAACTGGGTTGATGAGCTTGATAAGGAGTGCAAATCTGCAAAAAGCGTCATGACGTCGAGGGACGAGGATCGAATCCGGCAGTGCGTCGACGATCTCGAACGGATCGGGGATCGTGCAGAGCGCGCGTGCCAAAAGGCCGGACGCCTCGACACCAGGATCAAGGATGCAGTCAGTTCAATGCACTCCGAACTTTCTGACCTGAAGCGACAACTGCACTAACCGGCCTGATGGCCCCGGTCCAGTCCGCCGGGGCCATTTGTACTTCGGCGCCGTCAAGACGCGCAGCAACAATGCTGCCTGCCGCGCGGCCGTGTCAACTACGCACGGGCAACCCAGCAAATCTGATGGTCCTGAAGGCGCCCGAAGATGACGAGTGGATCGGCCGCGTCGACGACACCTGGTGGCGGGAAGCGAGCGGCTTCCCGCTCTCGCTCTCCCGTTGAACCATGAAATCCCGCTCAGTCACGCAGAGGAGGGAACGCATTTACATCCTTGACGAGAAGAAAGAGGCCGGTCGACTTGTTTGACAGAAGCGAGTGGTCGCGCTGGACGTCTGAGAGCGAACTGATGTTCCGCCGCACGTTGCTGGAAGAATCCGGCGTGACGGTCACGACCCGCTCTGCGGCGTGTTCGAAATGTCTGCTGGCGAGGCCCTGCTATTCGTGACGCGCATCGCCTGCTGACCCGGCGGTGATCGCCACAGCGCGACGAGTCTCCGCGACCGGAGCCACATGAGCCGGATGTACCGGTGGGCCGATGTCAACCGCGTCAAGGAATTGACAGCATTGCTCAGCCAGAAAAATCCGGTCTTCCACACAAGATCATCGCGACAGCGCGACCATTGGCGGACGGTAGGTACGCAGCGCAGCTGCGCGTTCAGAGAGCACTCAGTATCAAAGGAACTTACGCGGTCGAAGAGCACTGGGAGCAACCTGGCATGTTCCTCGATGCACAAGAGGCAATCGCGCTGCGAAATCTTTCGCAGCAGAGCTGCTAAAGGCCTGGTCGTCCGTGGCGCACTCGACTGTGCCGTACTTCTCAATGCCCGGACCCGCGGCCAACTCCCGCCGACCGGCAAGGGTCTGGGAACCTGCCGTTGGAGCGGCCGCGAGCCTCCAAAACCAGACGGACGGGCTACGCACCAATTCGGCCATGAACGGCCGTTCGACGTTGTCGTCCAGTTTCTATGTCCCGAGGCCACGTAGGCCCTCGCTCAACGACTGCTTTGCGGCGAGCAAATCGCGGATGGCACTGCCTCTACCCGGCCACAAACAGCCTCTCACAAGCCTCCTCAGTCGGACATTCGGCGGTCAGTTCCACCCTCTTCAGCAGACATCCCCGCGAAGACCGAATTGCATGCGTAAAATCCCGATGCAACATCTGTTGGACGCGGGAGGGAGGGAACCCCGCATACTGATAGGAGGCTTAAATGGACCTGGCGGACTTCATTGAGGCCAACATTCAGGCCCTGGTCGACGACTGGGCGGAATATGCCCTTGCGATAAAACAGGAGGACAGTCACCTGACTGAAAGCCAGTTGCGCGATTCTGCCCCCGACATACTGGGTGCCATCGCCGCAGACATGCGCGAGCCGCAAAATGCGGCGCTGCAACAGAGCAAGTCGCGCGGTGAAAAGGATGTCCCGCGCTCCCGGTTCACTCAGGTCGCACGCCTGCACGCAGAGGACCGCCTTTCACACGGCTTCGGTATCAGTGATGTCGTCGCGGAGTTCCGCACCTTGCGCGCCACGGTGCTGCGCCGCTGGCAGAAGACTTCACCGGCCGGCGCTAGGGCATTTCAGGAAATGATCCGGTTCAACGAGGCCATTGACCAGGTGCTCGCAGAATCGGTCCGACACTATGTGACGCGTACGGAGCGCATCCGGGATCTTTTTGCCGGCGTACTTGCACACGACCTCCGGTCACCGCTTGGAGCAATATTGAATTCAAGTGAAGTGCTGCTGCACGACGAAGGCCTGTCGGCAGGCAGCTTGCGGGCGCTTGCATTTGTACAGCGCGGCGCGAGGCGCATGAAGCAACTGATTGACGACCTGCTCATTTTTGCGCGCACACGTCTGGGCGACACGCTGCCGGTGAGTTTCACCCCTCAGGATATGGGGCGCATATGCAGCGATGCGGCGGAGGAAGTGCGTGCTTCCTATCCGGACGCGCGCATCGAGCTACGTCTTTTGGGCGATCTCCGGGGTCAATGGGACGGCGGCCGAATCGGACAGTTGGTCGTCAATCTGCTGACAAATGCCGTCCGCTACGGTTCGGGGCAGATTGTCGTCGAAGCCCGTGCTCACGATGGACAGATGACCGTGGTCGTGGAAAACGAAGGCAATCCGATTCCAGAGCGCGCGTTCCCTACGCTGTTCGATCCGCTAACGAGGGGGACCTCGCCCGACCGCAGCGGTATGGCCGCTGGCATCGGTTTGGGCCTTTACATTTGCCGCTGTATCGCCTCAGCGCATGAGGGAACGATAAGTGTCGAATCATCGGAAGCCGGAACCCGTTTCACAGTGCAGATACCTTGTTCGCCCTCGCCGCCGCGCTGAGCCGCGAGGACGACGCTCACGCGCCGTTGACCGCTCAGACGGATCGGGTTGCGGACTATGGAGCGTGGTCGTGCCGGTGGCCGATCACAGGAACGCTCGATGCGCGCCCCGGAGTGGAGGCCGCAATGTGCAAAATCTTGGTTGTAGACGACGACGCGGAATTGCGGGACGCCTTGCAGGCGACCCTGGCAGCGCATGGACACGTGGTCTTCTGCGCGGAGGACGGCATTGCGGAGCTGCGGGCAGCCGTCGAGATCAAGCCCGAGCTCATCATCTCCGATGTCGACATGCCGCTGCTGGAGGGGCCGGACGCGGTCACAATTCTGAAAGCGTTGCCGATGTTCAGACGCGTCCCGGTCATCTTGATGTCCGGCGCGGAATTGTCCCGCACACGCCAGGCAGACGCCGCAGTCCGAAAGCCGGTGACCACCGAACAGCTTCTAGAGCTTATCAAAGACGTGACCTGGTCGACCGCATCGCCAGGAGCACCATCTCAAAGCCTGCCAATGCGCGCCACCGCTCGCGACGAAGGGTGGGATCGGGCGCTGGCGATTGCCTCGCTCGGTCAGCCCAGCAATACAGAGTGCGCCGCCCGGATTTGCCGGGGCATTGAGCTTATGCATGCGCAAGCGTTTAGGACCGGGCGATTGCGGAGCCGTGGCTTGAACGCAGCCGACTCTGAACGGCTGTACGACCGTCTTGTCGAGAGCGTCGCAACTCTTGTCCAGCTCCTGCCATTTTGCTAAGGCGGTGATGGCGTACGCCGTTTTCAGCCTGGACTTCTGAACGGATCATCAGTAGCCGGCCATAACACGTCGCGGATGCAGCGAAATTCGGAACTCCCATGGCCGCGCTCCTTGACGAAAATTCTCATCTGCGCACTGCTGTATACCTGATATCCGCGCAGGAGGATCGGCTCGCGCGATACAGGGCTGCAGGTCTGGACACTGAATTGCCTGGGGAATTGCTCCTCACGATGCATGCAATTCTTCGGACCTTTATCGCTCATCGTCATGCGATTCGGGAAGCCATCGAGGCTGAACGCCGTTCATCCCGCACTGACGCAGAGGCGCCCCCGCCGCAGGACATTAGCTCGCCGGAGAAGCAGAGCTGGACGACGAGAGCTCGCCCCAAAACCGCCATCGACCTCAGCGGTGCTTGAATGGCCGGAGAGGGTCGATTTCGGCGGTTCGTTGCGAGCCCGGGATTGACCAGCGGTTTGTTAGCTCAACTGTCCGTTGAGCGGTATTTCGCATCGGTCGTCGTTCGCCGGCCCCCACCCGCCGGATTGATGTCGCTCCCCGGTACTCTGACGAAGGCTTCCTTATCGCGATTGCCGGTGATGAATCTAGATTTTCGACAGGCCGCAGCCGGAGATTCGGAATGGCTATTTGACACGTACCGGCGAACGATGAAAGGTTTCGTTACATCAGCGTATGGCTGGGACGAGGACTTGCAAAAAGCGGGGTTTGCGAAAAGCCTTCGACAAGGATCTTGTCAAATCGTCACGTGGGAAGGCACCCGATGCGGGTTTGTGCATTGGGAGGTCGAACCGGATCTCGTATGGCTGAGGATGCTTTGTATCGTGCCGGAGATGCAAAACAAGTCGATCGGCAGTGCAACGATTGCCAAGGTGATGACATTGTCCAGTTATTTACAAAAACAGCTGTACCTGAATGTCTTCGTATGCAACCGAGCTGCCTATGACTGGTACAGGAGAATCGGTTTTGTCGAAATTGAAAACGACGGCAAGGTCTCGACCTTGGCGCTCGCTCCTTCGCCTTCACCGGCCCATACGGAACGGCATATTTAGTCTCCCAAGCACGGTGTCCACGGCTCGGCGTGAATTGCTGGAACTGAAACCTGCAGCGCATCTTCAGTCATAATATCGCGCGCATAAGCAGCGTATCAAAAGGACGAGAATGGTGTCGGGGTCGAAGAGAAAAAGTATCGGGAAGCTCGCGATCGCGGTGGCGATTGCCCTGTCCCTAGGTGCAACGGTGTTCGCGCTCACGCCGCGCCATCGCGGGGCCGCCATTGCCGACCCTGCTGATGCTCAGGCCGCAGAGTCGGCGCTGGTGCGCAGCTTCAATGCCCAGCACTTCGATGACATTTATGACGGCGCCGCGGATGAGCTGAGGCTGGGGCTTCGACACAACGCCACGATCTCGGAGATGAAGGACGACTATGCCCGTGAAGGGGCGATCGCGCTCGACCGGGAGGCGCTGACAACCTGCTATCACCAGCAGGTTCGCATGGTGCGCTGGTGGACCTCGACGAAAGGGGTAGAGAACACGGCGACCTTCGTCTGGTATGTGCCCGATGGGCGACCCACCCAGCTCCTCATGGCGAGTATCAATCCAGGACATGCGCCGATCGATCGGGCGTCGTATCAAGCGCATCGCTGCGACAGCACGCGCTGAAATCCGGGCGTAAAAAAGAAGAAGCCCATGCGAGAGTGCATACGGATCTGGAGAAGCTTCAACGCTGGCTCAAGAGAAGAGCCACTTTCGGCCACCATGCGTCATTAACCGTGAGCGTCAACCGGACATTGCGGCGTCCGTCGCAGCCGGCGGATTCAACCGGTCGATGCAATAGTTTTCTGGAACCGTTCAGCCGGCGTTTCGTAATTCAATGTCTTCCTTGGACGCTCGTTCAGCCTTCTTGCCACGGCATTGAGTTTGGCCTGTGAGTACACCGACAGATCGATACCTTTCGGGAAGTACTGCCTCAGGAGTCCATTGGTATTTTCATTCGAACCCCGTTGCCAGTGGTGCTTCTACTGCCCGGACTGCAAAGTCAGGAACGAGTTGAAAGATATCGGCGCACCTGGTGGCCCTGTCGAGTTGGTTCAGCCAGAAAGATCCGACCTTCCCCACAAGGTAATAGCGACCGCTCGACCATTGGCGGACGGTAGATACGCAGCGCAATTGCGCGTTCAGAGGGCACTCGGTGTGAAAGGAACGTACGCGGTCGAAGAGCACTGGGAGCAGCTCGGTGTATTCCTCGACGCGCAAGAGGCCGTAGCGCATGCGAAGTCTTTCGCGACAGACCTGCTGGAGCGAAAGGCTTAGTCGCGAGTGGCACGCTGGATTGCGTCATACCTGGCGATGCGCGGATCTGTACGGGAGGACCACGACCGTAGTTCTGCGCGACAGCCTGGTGCGGTACGGCGTCCTTGCCGCGCAGAAAGCAATTCAGCTTTCGGCGCGCTCGACAAGCGGTATAAACGGATACCGCACCACTCCGAATACTGCACCAAACAAGATGTGACCGGCATGAATTCATGCCAACGTTGACTCACGAAGCACCACTGGCCGCGAGCTTGACAAATAGCCTGGCTGCTTCGTTGCCATGCGACAAAGCGCGCAGTGCAAGGGAGAGTGCAAGTTGTGCGTCGTGAGAGACCGCGCTTCGATCCTGATCGAAGAGCTTGACGGCGTGGCGCATATGCTGCGCCGCCTGAGTGTGAAGCTCAACGGCCGCCGCATGATGTTTTGCCACGTCCGCGGCACTTACGGCCGAACCGGTCGATGGAAGCGCTATTGATGGCGTATTAGCGCTGTGCGCGCCAGCGTCGTGTGCCTGATCGATCGCATGCAACGTGTGACCATGGGCCATCATAGCCTGATGTGCGGCGTGGCCAAAGTCTCGTCCCTCCTCGAAAAGCCGTGACGCTTCGCGGTGGTGTCGCGCGGCGTGCTCGTGGTGTGACGCCGCAGCTTCAAGATGACCAATCTTGCTGTGCTTCGTGCTCATGCAGGCTCCTGTGTAACTTCAGGATTGACTCGGATAGCGACCGATTCGAAGACACAGTGGCGGGTCGCAACAAGATCCTAATCTACGCGCACTTGCGCCTCATGTGGCTTTTGCGTGGGCGGCGCCCGAGGGAAACCAGTGTGCGCCGGTAATTGCGTTACTGGTGTCGGAGCCAGCCGCCAACACCTGCTGCACAAACGCCATGACGCCTGCGAGAGTGCCCCTGCCCCCCGCGTTCGTTCTATGGTCACCATGTCCGTTGCACATGATGAAATTTGACATTACGCCCCATCCGCCCGATATCGTCAGCAAACTATTTGGCAAGGCGAAACCGGATCAGCCGTCTCCAGCAACCGAGCCCATACCGGATCCTGCTGCGCCCCAGGCCGCCGCGCCGGACGCACCACCGCCCACTGCACCGCTGGCCGATGTGGATATCGCGGCAGTCATGGATCAGCTAGTCAGCGAAAGCGGGGAAACGCTCAACTGGCGCACGTCCATAGTTTTGAACGCTGATCCCTCGTGTCGGATGGCGTTGCATGCAAGGCGCCCATCCGAGGGGAGCCGAAAGGAGACAGTATTACCCCAGAGGATTCAGCGAAACTGAACTGCTGTTCGACTATCGCAGCTCAGTCTTTGCGAGCAAAGTGGGCCAGCTTGCCGGCAACCACTTCTTTTACGTTGCTCGAAGCCCGTGAGCATCTTGAGGCGTTCGACAAACTCGTGCTGTGGGAGAGCGCGCCGGAAATCGAATTCTCTCTGGTGGACGACTAACGGTTCATCGATGAAGCCGTGAGCCACGTCCCCCTCGTCGCATTCTTGCCTTGCGTACGCCAGGCCATATACTCGTGAGTAAGCCTCCCTGTAGCAGCGCCCGGCCTGCGCCCTGCGTCGACACCCACCAGGGAGCGGTGTTCGGACCCACCGTCATTCCTCTCACAATTCTGAGCCGTTGCGGCTGACGGCGTTGCCCTTACGCACGCGACGGCTCGACCATCGAAGGAGACCACAGCCATGAATCCGCAACCGTTTGTGGTGAAGCCGGGCGACTACCCCCGTGCTCTGAACGTTCTTGGCGAAGGGATCACCGTACTGGCATCGCGTGAGGCCACGCAGGGCTACGAAATTTTCCTCCAGCAAGGCCCGGAAGGTAGTGGCCCGCCGCCCCATAGTCATGACTGGGATGAGTCGTTCTATGTCATCAAGGGTAGTGTCGAGATCAGTTGCAACGGAAGGACTACGACTGCGACGCCGGGCACGCTCGTTCATGTACCGGCTGGCGCGGTTCACAGTTTCACGATGGGCGCAGACGGTTGCGAGATGCTTTCGGTTACGGGACACACGGGCACGGCGTCGTCGCTTTTCACGATGATAGATGCGGAAGTCCCGCCAGGGCCGCCGGATATTCCGAAGCTGCTGGAGATTGCCGGGAAGTGCAATGTGCACGTTGGGGAATGAGGGAACGCCGCGGACCCCGATGGACTGCAGTACTTTTTCAGAAACCGGGATGGTCGCTGCAACCCTGTTGCTTTTGTCATGGCTGGAAAGTGTCGCTGAGCTCGGCGCGCGCAACTGGTGGTTCACGATTTAGACCGCCGGCACTGGCCGGCTGCTGGGCGTCAGCGGAGGGTGCCTGAAAGTTCTATCATGGTGACCAGTGAGGTCGCCATGACTTATCGGAACCTGAGCGTCGAATGAAGCCGCTACGCAATACCGACTCCGCCCCAGGGCAGTGGTACATCGACACAGCCTGCATCAATTGCGGTGCATCGCGTCACGTCGCGCCTGGGCTGATTGTCGAACGAAACGACAAGAGTGTCTTCGTTCGGCAGCCCGGCACGCAGGAAGAGCAGCTTGCTGCCTGGCGTGCGGTGCTCGTATGTCCGACAGCATCGGTACGCAGCGAAACGAAGCAGCCCCGCCCGAACGCCACGATCTTTCCGCAGCAGATCACGTCGGGTGTGTGGCGCTGCGGATTCAACTCGCGGTCATCGTTTGGCGCACATTCTTATTTTGCCGCGCGTCAGGACGGCAATCTGCTGATCGACTCACCGGGCTATGCGGCGGAACTCGTGAAATGGTTTGACGCCGCCGGTGGCATTGCACACATCCTTTTGTCGCATCGTGACGACGTTGCAGACGCCGACAAATACGCACGTCAATTCGGCGCGCGCGTCTGGATTCACCGGGAGGACAGCTCGGCTGCCCCCTATGCTACGGATCTGCTCGACGACCGTTCCGCACCGGGCATTGCGGCCGGCGTCCGCGCTATCCCGATGCCCGGGCACACTCGGGGTAGCGTCGTATACCTCCTCGATGATCGCGTGCTCTTCACGGGTGATTCGCTCGCCTGGAGCCCACGCGAGCGCGACCTCGTCGCGTTCAGGGACGCGTGCTGGTACTCATGGTCGAAGCTCACCGAATCGCTCGGCAAGCTGGCCGCGTATCGTTTCGAATGGCTGCTTCCGGGTCACGGTTGGTTCACGCACTTGCCGGCCGGGGAAATGAGTACTCGCCTGCTAGCGTTGGTTGAGCGCATGCGAAATGATTGAAGTCGACGGAAACCCAGCGCGCACCTCGCACCGCACCACACATGACGCGTCTCGTCGAGCGCGAGCTCTGGGAGGTGGTGAAGACCTGCGTCGATAGCCTGCCGCGGCGTCGCAGTGCCATAGCCACTGCGGGCGCGCGAGCATGCTGCCGCAAGCGCAGGCCCGGCTGAGCGCCATGACCTGCTCCGACTCGCTTCGCTGTGCTTCGACGAGTCCCGCTCCGCCGCGTTCAGGCTTTCAACACCCCGAAGATCTCGCTCAACATCGCCTTCGCATCGCCGAATAACATGCGGTTGTTGTCCTTGTAGAAGAGCGGGTTGTCTACGCCGGCATAGCCCGAGGCCATGCTGCGCTTCATCACGATCGAGGTCCTGGCCTTCCAGACCTCCAGCACCGGCATGCCGGCGATCGGGCTCGCCGGGTCCTCTTGTGCCGCCGGATTCACGATGTCGTTCGCGCCGATGACAATCGAAACGTCCGCCTCGGCGAAGTCCGCGTTGATCTCGTCCATCTCGAGCACGATGTCATACGGCACCTTCGCTTCAGCCAGCAGCACGTTCATGTGGCCCGGCATGCGCCCCGCCACCGGATGAATAGCGAAGCGCACGTCAACGCCCTTCTCGCGCAGCACCCGGGTGAGCTCGTACACCGTGTGCTGGGCCTGCGCCACCGCCATGCCATAGCCGGGCACGATGATCACGCTCTTCGCGTCGCGCAGCAGCTCCGCGGTTTCGGCGGAACTCACCGCCACCACCTCGCCGGCCGGCTGCTGTGCGCCGCCGGCCGCCGGTGCCGACGCGCCGCTGCCGGCACCGAAGCCGCCGGCAATCACGCTGATGAAGTTGCGGTTCATCGCGCGGCACATGATGTACGACAGGATCGCGCCCGACGAGCCCACCAGCGCGCCGATCACGATCAGCAGGTCGTTGCCGAGCATGAAGCCTGTGGCAGCCGCCGCCCAGCCCGAGTAGCTGTTGAGCATCGACACCACGACGGGCATATCGGCGCCGCCGATCGCCATCACCATGTGCACACCGAACAGCAGAGAGATCACCGTCATCACGACGAGCGGCGTGATGCCATCCTGAATCGTCTCTGCATGCAGGAACGCCCTGCCGAACACGATCACCACCAGCAGCGCGGCAAGATTGAGCCAGTGGCGCGCCGGCAGCAGCAGCGGTTTGCCGCCGATCCTGCCCGACAGCTTGCCGAACGCAATGACCGAGCCCGCGAACGTTACTGCACCGATCAGGATACCGACGTAAATCTCGACCTCGTGGATAGCCTTCTCTGCGCCGGTGAACTGCACCGACGTATCGACGTAGCTGGCAAAGCCTACCAGGCAGGCCGCGAGACCCACGAGGCTGTGCATCAGCGCGACCAGTTCGGGCATCTGCGTCATCTGCACTTTCTTCGCGGCAAGGAGGCCCACCGCGCCGCCGACGACCAGTGCAGCGACAACGTACGGAATGCCCGCAGCCGACACGCGCGGACCAAGCACCGTGGCCAGCACCGCGATGAGCATGCCGATCATGCCGAGCAGGTTGCCGCGGCGCGCGGTCTCGGGATTGGCCAGGCCGCCCAGGCTCAGGATGAAGAGAATCGCCGCGCCGATATAGGAAACGGTAGTCAGGTTGGAAGTCATTGTTGTCGTTCCCTCATTTGCGGAACATCGCCAGCATGCGTCGCGTCACTGCGAAGCCGCCGAACATGTTGACGGCCGTAAGTGCCAACGCGCCCACGGCGAGGCCCAGGATCAGCCCCGATGGCCGGTCGCCCACGGCGGACCCGTCCAGCGGCGGCGCGACCTGCACCAGCGCGCCGATGGCGATGATCGACGAGATCGCGTTGGTCACGCTCATCAGCGGCGTATGCAGCGACGGCGTGACGTTCCAGATCACCATGTAGCCGACGAAGCAGGCCAGCACGAACACCGTGAAGTGCGAGAGGAACGTGGCCGGTGCAAACAGCCCCACCATCAGGAAGGCCAGCGCGCCGATGCCGAACGCGATGGCCAGCGACTTCGCCGACATCGGCTCGCTGCTGCCGTGGCCCTTCTTCGGCGCGGCCGCCGCCGCGGCAGCCGCGGGCTGGGGTTTGGGCGCGGCGGCGGGCTGTTTGATGGGTGGCGGCGGCCAGGTAATGCTGCCTTCCTTGATGACCGTGAGGCCGCGGATGGCGTCGTCGTCGAAATCGACGTTGATCGTGCCGTCCTTCGTCTTGCACAGTTCCTCGACCACGCGCAGCAGGTTGTTGCCATACAACGTGGACGACTGCCTCGCCAGACGCGAAGCAAGATCGGTGTAGCCGACGATGGTCACGCCGTGGCGCACCACCGCCTCGCCGGGCACGGTCAGCTCGCAGTTGCCGCCCTGCTCCGCTGCCATATCGACGATCACGCTGCCCGGCTTCATCGACTGCACCATTTCGGCCGTGATGAGCTTCGGAGCCGGCTTGCCGGGAATCAACGCCGTGGTAATGATGATGTCCGCGTCCCTCGCCTGCTGAGCGTACATCGCGCGCTGCGCCTGCTGGAAGCCCTCGCTCATGACCTTGGCGTAGCCGCCGCCGCCCGAGCCTTCCTCCTCGTAGTCGACCTTGACGAATTCGCCCCCAAGGGACTTCACCTGATCGGCCACTTCGGCGCGCGTGTCGTTGGCGCGCACGATCGCGCCGAGACTGGCCGCGGTGCCGATGGCAGCCAGGCCGGCCACGCCCGCACCAGCAATGAAGACCTTGGCCGGCGGGACCTTGCCGGCGGCGGTGACCTGACCGTTCAGGAAACGGCCGAACGCATGGGCTGCCTCGATCACCGCACGGTAGCCGCTGATGCCGGCCATCGAGGTGAGCGCATCCATCTTCTGCGCGCGTGACAGCGTGCGCGGCAGCGAATCGATCGCCAGCACGGTGGCATGCCTCGCGGCCAACTGCTGCATCAGTTCGGGGTTCTGGGCAGGCCACACAAAGCCGATCAACGTGCTGCCCTCGTGCATCAGCGCGACTTCCTCGCTGCTCGGGGGGCGCACCTTGAAAACGATGTCACTGCGGCCCCAGAGTTCGGCGGCCGTTGCGACGACCTCGGCACCCGCAGCACGGTAATCACCATCGTCAAAGTTCGCACCTGCGCCGGCGCCGCTTTGCACGGCTACCGCGAACCCCAGCTTGATCAGTTTCTCGACCACCTCGGGCACGGTCGCAACGCGCCGCTCGCCGGTGGCTGTCTCCAGAGGAATGCCAATCAGTAATGTCATATCATCAATTGATGGTAGTGGCCGTCGCGAGGAACTCGGGCCTGCGCCTCAGGCTTTCTCGCAGTAGGGAGGAGCGAACAATGTCGATATGTAAAGTACTACTAATATTACGGGATCGTAGAATTGATCAGAGTGCCCATCAATGGCTCCATAAAAGACGAAAGTGTCCGAATGCCACAAGAGCCGCTCACGGACAATAAAACAGAACGCAGTCGGTGGTGCGATGCAACAATACCATTCTAAGGTCGAGTTGCCGTATGTCAATCGTTTGTTCGTGGGAGCCGCTTCATGTCTCATAAGCGCATCGGCAAACGCCTTGTCGGCTTTGACGTGCAGGCATTTACCAGGTATAAACCCGCACACAGGATGCGCCCTCGTCGCAAAGGCCAAAATTCGTATAACAACTGTTTGCAATGCAGCAAAAACGAGTTGCGATCCGTCTTTCTTCTCGCTTCGAAGGAAACGGCTTGGCTCGCCGTACCACGACCCACGAGGCGATGTGTGCGCCCGTGTTGCCGACTCGCGTCGGGGTGGTCGCAGTCGACCCGCTCAAACAATCAGGATCACGAATGATGAAGGTGACGCTATCTCGGAGCGCAGTCTCACACTCGACATCCGGCAGGAGGCCAGCACCGAAACGGCGATCCTGTCGCTCGCGTCCGCGGCCATGGGAGCCGCAATCGTGAATGCCGCAAATCGCGATCGGCCGCGGGCGCGCGTGCGTTTCGTCGCTCTGCAGGGAGCGGAAATGACCAGAAGGAAATCAGGCTGACCCCGCCGCGCCGCCTTATCGCTTCAGGCCCTTTGCAGGATATCAATCGCCTCTTCGGCATCGCCCAACGAGTCGACGGCGAGATAGGCAACGAACTGCGTGCCAAGTACAGCGGCCGAGACCCCGCGGAGGTTGATTCCCCCATCAGCCAACATCGAGGTAAGTTGTGCGATGACACCCAGCTGGTCCAGACCCATTACCCGGATGGAGTGAAGGCCAGGGGTGACGCTGAACCCCGCCTTTGTGGCGGCACGGATCGCACTGTCTCCCTCTATCGGAGCGACAAACACGACCCCCTTACCCGACGCCTCCGGCGCGCGGCGTGCCACGATGAACTGCAAGTCGACACCCGCATCCCGCAACACGCTTAATACCTTTGCAAGGCCGCCCGGTTTGTCGTCGATCGTAGCGGCCCAAACATCGACAAGTTCCACGCTCAGTTCCATGGCAGTTCCCCAGCCTCGGACCTCATTGAAAAAATCTACTTCACGAACGGCGCGCCGGCAAGGCCTGTCGGACTACGCGCCGGCCGGCAATCCGCGTCCGGCTTGCTGCCACTACGCATCTGTATCAAGATCAAGTCGACCTTCATGACAGACGATCCCGATCGCGAACCTGTTCCCGATCCCGACAAACTCAAGGGCCCTGGCGGCATGACTTTGCGGCAGATCCACGCACAGGTGCAGAAGTCCGTCCAGCGCGACCGCGAAGCGCAGTCTGCGCACAACTCGCAGACGCCGCCGCAAAGCCGGTGGCAGCGGTGGGTGCGCTATGTATGGGGTCCTGGCGGGCGGTCCTGGCTGCAGTTTGATGAAGGAAGCCGGCGGTATGAGAACAACTTTGCTGATCCACGCCACTCATCGAATGCAGTCGCTTATACGAAATCGACTCCGTCAAGGGCTTTGTCATCGCAAGGATCTCGAGGCGAGCGAAGTTGCTATGCGAGGTACTGCTTAAAATGGCTCAACCGTTCTCAATAGAATAAGCACACGCGATGGCATTGCGGAGTCCAAGGCGAATCAATGCGTCGCGCAAGCCTTACGAGTAACCCTGCAAAGCTGCCCGGAAATGAGTTCAGGCAAGATTCTGTGCGGCATCGCAATAGCCGCGCTGTCCACGGCGTGCGCCGCTGCGGGGGTGGCCGATGCGTGTTTGCCATCGTTCTCCGAGGTCGACGTCCAGAAGGGACTCGAAATCCGGACCCGCTGCACTATCTCCGCGCCAGCGCTCGCGCGTGTCACTGAACGCCTGAACCGCACGGTGAAGAGCGACGGGCTCTCCGCAGCACAACGTGTTGCGCTTGCGACAGCGGCCAACGTGATGCTGCACGCGGTCGTCTCGCAGGCAGATCACGGCGAACCCGGAAGCGCAGTCGCGTTCATCAACTTCGAGCTGATCCTCGAAGGCCTGGCGTCGCAGATCAGGACGCGCACCGATTTCGACACCAGAGCCGAAGCGTCGAAATGGAACACACGTTACGAAGATCTGCTGCGCAGATTGTCGATCACACGCAGTGCGGATCCCATCGAGCTGCAGCTCGGGGAAGCCGTGAGGCGCCTCGACCTGGATGAAGCATCTGCGCTACTCATGCGGCTAATTGCCAAAGCACCCGCAGCCGCCCAGCTATCAGCGGCGCTCAGCTACGAAGCGGCGGTCGTCGAACTGCTTCGCTTCATGCCATGGAACGCGCTGCCGTACCTGGAGAAGGCCCATGCGCTGCAACCCGACGACGTGGGCATTGCCACCGCATTCGCCGACACGCTGCTCGTTCAGCACGAGCCTGAGCGCGCGGAGCCGGTGTATCAGGCCCTGCTGATCCGTTATCGCACGCTTGCGCAACAGAAGCCCGCCATATGGCAGCCGTCCATCGCGCTCACCCTCGGCAAACTCGGCGGTCTGTATGTGATGCGGCAGCAGCACAAGGAAGCCGAAGACGCGTGGCTGCACGCGCTCGAAATCTACTGGGCGCTGGCGCAGATAAATCCTTCTGCATATAGTCCTGCAGTGGCTGACACCATCGACAGGCTCGCAACGTTGTATCGCGACACGCAACGTCTTCAGGATGCGACAGACGCGTGGCGCGAAGCCCTCGCCCTCGACCGCGCACTGGCCCGACAGGACCCGGCCATGTACCGGCCCGCGGTCGCGTCGACGCTCAACGATCTCGGCATTCTCTACAATGCAACACAGCGCACGCGCGATGCGGAACTCGCCTATCGCGAAGCGCTCGGCATCCAACGCGAACTTGCACACGACAATCCCGCGACCTGGCGTCCGGCGCTTGCGCGCACGCTGAACAACCTCGGCAACCTCTACAGCGCAAACGGGCGGCTGCCAGAAGCCGAACGCGCTTACCGGGATGCGCTGGAGATCCGCCAGCAACTCGCCCGCGAAAGCCCTGCGCTTTACCAGCCCGACGTCGCGCGTACTCTGGGTAATCTTGGCGTGCTGTACCGCCTCGAGCGGCAGCCGGCCAAAGCGGTTCAGGCGTATCAGCAAGCGCTGCAAATCGATCATACCCTCTCACGAAATATGCCTGCGACGTACCAGCCTGACGAGGCGCGGATACTGAACAATCTGGGCGTCCTCTACAGCCGCACGGGCAGGCCGCGCGAAGCGGAAGACGCGTGGCGCCGTGCGCTCGATCTGTACCGCAAACTCGCACAAGACGATCCGTCGGCCTGGCGGCAGGATGAAGCACGCACCTTGCGAAATCTCAGCGCGCTGCTAACCCACACGCAACGTTCGGCTGAAGCTGAAGAATTGAATCGCAAGGCGGACGAACTGATCGATTCGACAGGGGCGCAATAGAGCACGAGGCAAGCCGCCGAACGTAGCGGACCAGCGCTGACATCGATTGCGCACCGCAACGCCGAGCCTCGTTACCCGGACACCCCCGGATGCCTTTTGGGGCGCCAGATACCTATGTCTAGCAGTCCTGTCCACCGCCAGTTGTGTATGGACCACTGATCGGCGACGGCTATGGTCGTTGCCAGGGCGGCGGTTGCCACAGGGGCTGGGAACACCACCACTGGCACAACGGTTGGTGACGCGCAGACCGCTGCGTTGCGGGCGCCGCGCTCATCAAATGGCACACCCCCCAAGCCGCAACGTTTCGTTCCTCAAGCGCTTTTCATTTCGCGCCATCCAGGTAGTGCCATTCGAAGCCGCGTGGGCCTTCATGCACCGTACCGCAAGACGTTTCCGGAAAGTGCGCGGGGAACACGATGGCCCCAGTTGCCGCCGCATGGTCGAGTAGCGATTGTCTTGATGCTCGCGCCTGCGGCTGATCAAGGCAAAAAGTTGAATTCCACTGAGGACGATAGACCTGCAGCGGACTATGCATGACGTCCCCAGAGAACAACGCCGTCTGTCCCTGCGAGCGAATTTCGATAGCCATGTGCCCAATGCTATGGCCCGGCGTCGGGAGAAAGCGAATGCCGTCGATGATCTCCTCCCCTTCATCGGACACGACGCGAGCCTGTTGGGCTTCGATCAGGGGAAGTATGCTGTCCTCGAATACCATGCGCCGCGGTTGCCCTTCGGGCGTTTCAAAATAATCGCGTTCGCGCTTGCTGAAAACGTAGGTGGCGTTCGGAAACACGGGTGTCCAGCGGTCGTTTTGCCAATGCGTATTCCAGCCCACGTGATCGACATGCAAGTGCGTGAGCAATACATGGTCGACTTGCTCGCGCCGGAAGCCAGCCGCTTCGAAGCGCTCAAGCACCGGGTTGTCGAGCTTATCGAAAAGCGCGCTAAATGGCCGCGCCTTCCCGTTGCCGATTCCCGTATCGACGACGATAGTCAGGCCGTTGATTTCCACGACCCACAAATGCGTTTTCAGCGATACCCGTCGATTGGTCAGATCGAGGCTGGCGGTAGAACAGTGTTGTTCCAGGTCTTGGCCGCTTGCGGCATCCCAGTCGGGAAACAAGACATCGGGAGCGAGTGCGAAGGCCGTTTCGTCGACCCGGGTGATCCTTGCCTCGCCCACGAGATGGGTATTGGAAGCGTCTTTAATGGCGATGTTGGATTGTCGTAAGTCATGGTAGTCCTTCACGCTACAGTCATCGTCTGCGCGACCGGCACGCGCCGCATGGCCAACAGGTAAAGCGCGGCACCGATCAGTGCAGCCACCCCGCCGGTCACGGCCAGCGCCACGCCCAGGCTGTTGTCGGTGTGCCCGAGGCGCTCGTTCAGGAAGCCGACGGCCAGAGGACCGACGCCTCCGCTGATCGCGTTGGTCATGAACACGAGCAAGGCCAGCGAGCGCCCACGCATGCGGTTCGGCACGGCGATCTGCAGCGGCACGGGCGCAAGACCCATCGCAATGCTCGCCGCGAACGCACAGGTACCATACAGCACGACCGCAACGCTGCTGTCGGCGACAAGCGGCATCGCAATCGCGGCCGGCACGAGCGCAGCAACCGCACCGCCGGAGAAGCCCAGCACTCTGCGCAAGGTACTTTCGTCGGTCACGCGCGTCGCGAGCATGCCCGCGCACGCGACACCGAGTGTCCCGCCGATCATGTAAGCCGGTGCGGCCAGCTGGCCCACCGTCTTCGGCGCGAGGTGAAAATGCCGCATCAGCAAAGTCGGAAACCATGCCGAGTGAGAGTAAAACACCGTGATCAACGCGACGTAAGCCGCGAAGTAGGCCAGACAGAAGCGATTACGCACGAACAGTTCGACGATGACATGCCGCAGGGACGGCATGGCGTCTTCCGCTTTTGTCGCATGATGCAGCGTCTCCAGGCGGACCGGTTCGCGAACCGAGAATGCCACCAGCGCTGCCAAGACGAGCCCGGGCAGTCCGACCGCGACGAACACCATTTGCCACGGTTCAAAGCCATGGGCCGCGAGCCAGGCACTATTGTCGCCATGGGCGGCGGACAACAGCATGCCGCCGCCGAACAACGCGACGCCGCCTCCCACATACGGCCCAAGCATGAAGACACTGCTCGCGCGCGCCACGCGCCGCGGTGGGAAGATGTCGCTGAAGATCGACAGTGCAGCCGGGCTCAGTCCCGCCTCGGCGATCGCGGTCCCGGCGCGGGCGATGAGCAGTTCGGAAAAACTCGAAGCGAATCCGCATGCCATCGTCGAGACAGCCCAGATCGCAATACAAGCGGCGATCAACCTGACGCGATTGGTTCGATCGACGAGCCGGGCGACGAAGACACCCGCTGTCGCGTAACACATCGTGAACGAAAGCCCCTGCAGCAAGCCGATTTGCGTATCGGTGAGCGAGAGCGACTGCTTGATCGGCTGCACGAGAATGCTGACGATCTGCCGATCCAGATACGAGAACGCGAAGCACGTGAAGAACAACAGCACGACGTAGACGGGGTATCGCACGGCGTCTGGAGCTGGCCGGGCTGCGTTTTCGTCCGGCTGGGTCAAAGTGGGATAAGCGCTCATACACTGTCTCCGGAGGATGAGTCGGTGAATCGTCAGTCGCAGTCGTTCTTTGGTTTTCTGCTCAGTTTGCATCGGCATCCGCGGCCAGCAATGCGAGGCAGTCGCCGGGTTCCACGCGCGCAAAAGTGCGGATGCACATGACGGTGGCGCCCGCGCGAAAGCGGATTTCCCGCGGCGCCTGCCAAGGCTGATGCGGATCGAAGAGACGTCCCGCGATCTGACCTTCGCGAACGCGATCGCCAAGCGCGAAAGCGGGTTCGAACACGCCCCCAATCGGCGAGTACACATAGTGGCGTGCGCCCTCCACACGCAGGAATCGTGTCTCGCCCGCAGGCGATGGACGCTCTTCAGGTGTCATGCCGAGCCGATGCAGGAGACGACGCAGTCCGCTCTCGACGATAGCGAGATTGGCAGCGTCGCACCCGGCGTGGCCGCCGAATTCGCCGCACAGGAAGAGCTTGCCGTGGCGTTCGGCGGCCGCCGCGAAAGTGCGATCCTCGCCGAGCAGATCCATGATCATCGTGTTCGGTGCCCCGAACGCACGCACGAGGTCGAGGTAGAAGTCACGCCGCTCGCCCTCGGCGGGCGGTGACGCGAGAAGCGTGGGAGCATGGTCGAACGACGCGCCGCCGGCGTGAAGATCGATCACGATATCACTGCGCGGAAGCAACTCCGTCTCGACGTAATGCGCGATCATCTCGGTCGGCTGCCCATTGCGCGCACCGGGGAAAAGCCGGTTCAGATTGCCGCGGTCGATCGGGGATGTGCGCGAGCCGTTGATGAAGGCTGGGAAATTCAGCGCTGGGATCACGATCAGGCGCCCGCGTATCGTCATCGACGGCAGCCGCTGCAATAGTTTGGCGAGCGCCACGGGGCCTTCGTATTCGTCGCCATGGTTACCGCCCGTGAGCAGAACCGTCGGGCCTGTCCCCACGCCAGCGTTGAGTACGGCGAGCGGGATGGGTATGTGCCCGTAAGCCGAACGGTCGTGCGACCAGGGCAGTCTGAGCGTGCCGGTCTGAAAACCCGTGCGCTCAAAATCAACGTCAGTGGCGATAAGCGATGGAAGATTGGACATGGTGCGACCAGTAATGAGCGAGGCGGCGCCCCGTTGTCCTTACTATCGCCGACGATAGAGCGCCTGGCCAATGCCGTTTTCTGTTCGGGTGATGCCTTGAAGGCATCATCGTCTACGCTCTCGTCCATCGACCTGCCACGGCAAGGCGTCGCCTACCTGAGACGATCGACGAAACGAACCAGAGCGACGTTTGCTGCGTTCGCGGCGTAGCAGAATTCGAGTGGTAACGGCACCGACAGATCTTTCAGATCGACGAAGCGCACGCGTGCTGGGGGACGATCGCGATTGGCCGCGTTCACGATCGCGGCCCCCATGCCCGCGGACACGAGCGAAAGAATGGCGGTTTCGGTGCTGGCCTCCTGTCGGATGTCGAGCGTCAAGCCGCGCTCGGCGCAGGCGGACAGCAGACGGTCGTAGTACGCCGGGTAGACGCGTCGAGGAAAGGCGATAAATGGGATGTCCCGGAGGTCCGTCGTCGAAACGGCCTCCGCCTTGCCGAGCGGCCACGCGTCGGGCACGGCCAGCAGGACATTCTGTTCGAGCACGAGCACGCTCACGATGCCTTCGGGGAGCACACCGACCCGATAGCAGAAACCGCCGTCGAGCCGTCCCGCCGCAATCGCCTCGAGTTGTTCCGGCGTATTCATCGGCTGCAGTTCCAGCGCCACTTGCGGCACTGCCTGTTCGAATTCGCGCAACGCGCTCGAGACAAGGCCACTCCACGCTGCGTTTTCGACGAAACCGATACGCAACAGGCCGCGCGAGCCGGAGGCAATCTGGCGGGCCAGGCGATTGGCGGCATCGACGCGGGCCAGAATCTCCCGTGCTTCGGACAGGTAGGCCTCGCCCGCAGCCGTGAGCATCAAGCCACGCGGCGTGCGTTCGAACAGCGTCGCGCCAATGGCGTGTTCGAGGTCCTGAATTTGTCGGGATATCGCCGGCTGCGTCACGTGCAGTTGTTCGGAAGCCGAGCGCACACTGCGCAATTCTGCGACAGCAATGAAATAGCGGAGATGCCGGAGTTCCATGGCGATGTGGGACCAGGACGTTAGAGCGCCATCGTAAACCGTTGCATGCGTTGAATGGCCGCCCAGCGGAAGTCGACGTGAGCCAGGCGCTTGGGGCTCATGAGCAGGAGCGGAAGCTCAGCCGCCAGTACGATCGGCGCGCGGTGCTTGGGATCAGAAGTTGTGCTCCACTGTCGCTTGCCAAACTTATCAGATTCGGCCGCTCGTACCTGCTGCCTGTTTGCCGATACAAAGATGGTTCGAGGGGACCGCTTCGCATGCATATTGCCCTGCCGCCACATGGCGCAGACTGAGTGGCCTTACGTTTTAAACCCAATGACCCAATCCCATCACCCCATGATTTATGGTTCGCTGACGGAATGTAGAAATGTCCTGGTTTCGCAACCTTTTCCGACAGCATGATCCGCGCTGCGCGGCGATGAATATTGACTAAGCTACTGTGGTTGGATGCAATGGTCGAGCACCGCTTTGAATTAATAACGTATGGGAGAATGCCCATGTCATCGCTCCGCAGGCTGAGTCTTTGGCGTATAGCGCCGATTTTGTTTTCTTTCTGGGTTGTCACAACGATATCGAGCGCATCATCGTTTGCAGCCGTATTGCCGGACCAAACGCTCGTGTTTTGTTCAGAAGGCAGCCCAGCGGGTTTCGACTCCGCACAATACACGACTGGCCTCGAATTCTCTGCCGCGTCGTACACCGTCTACAACCGCCTTGTCGAATTTGAGCATGGCGGTACAAAAGTCGAGCCGGGTCTTGCCGAGAGGTGGGAGATTTCATCAGACGGCCTGACCTACACGTTTCACCTGCGCCATGGCGTCAAGTTCCATACGACGTCCTTCTTCAAGCCCACGCGCGAATTCAATGCCGATGACGTCGTCCTGACATTCGAGCGAATGTTCGACTCAAACAATGCGTTTCGCAAAGCGTACCCCGTCCAGTTTCCGTATTTCAAAGACATGGGACTCGATAAGAGCATCTCCAGGATCGAAGAGCCCGATCCATACACCGTGCGCTTTACCATGAAGACTGTGACCGCGCCCTTCCTCTCGGAACTGGCAATGCCATTCGCATCCATCATCTCCGCCGAATACGCTGATCAGCTGATGAAGGCTGGCAAGGCGTCCGACATCAACCTTTACCCCGTTGGCACCGGTCCTTTCATCTTTGTCAGCTACACGAAAGACGCGACGATTCGTTTCGACGGCAACCCTGACTACTGGAAGCCGGGCGTTGTGCGAGTGAGCAAATTGATCTTTTCAATCACACCGGACGCTGCTGTGCGCGAGCAAAAGTTGAAGGAGAATGAATGCCAGGTCATCAGTTATCCCCGTCCACAAGCAATCGCATCACTGGAGAGCGATTCGCAGCTCAAGGTGCCCCACCAGGTCGGCTTCAATCTCGGTTTCCTTGGATACAACACGACGCACAAGCCGCTCGATCGGGTCGAGGTAAGACAAGCGCTCGATATGGCGATCAACAAAAAAGCAATTATCGATACGGTTTATGAAGGAGCAGGACAGTTGGCCACAAACCCAATGCCGCCGACTCAGTGGTCCTATGACAAGGGGCTCAGGGATGCACCTTACGATCCGGGCAAAGCGAAGGACATGCTCGCAACGGCTGGATTTCCCAATGGTTTTGAGATCAGCCTATGGGCGATGCCGGTGCAACGACCGTACAACCCGAACGCGCGACTGATGGCGGAGATGATCCAGGCAGATTGGGAAAAGATCGGCGTACACGCCAGAATCGTCACCTATGAGTGGGGCGAATACATCAAGCGGGCGCATGCGGGCGAACACGACGCGATACTTATCGGCTGGACCGGAGACAACGGTGATCCGGACAACTGGCTTGGCGTACTTCTTGGCTGTTCTTCAGTTAACGGCAGCAACTTTTCCAAGTGGTGCTACCAGCCGTTCGAGGCTCTGATCCAGAAAGGCCGTGCCACGACCGACGTGTCATCCCGCACCGACTACTACACGCAAGCGCAGGAGATCTTCAAGCAGCAAGTGCCGTTTACGCCTATCGCGCATTCGACCGTCTACCAGCCAATGCGCAAGAACGTCACAGGCTTCAAGATCGATCCGTTTGGTCCAACGCAGTTCTGGAATGTCGGAATGAATTGACACCCGGATCACACGGCAACGAACGGTCCGTCGCGCGCCGAGGATACTCGTCCCGCAACGGACATTGTCGATCGTCGAGCCGACATTGCAAGCGCCCTTCTCCGTTCGGAAGAAGGGCTCTTAGCCGGCCGTGTTTGGCGTCAGGGGCGGCTAGCGTCTCAGAACTGCAGCGGCACGGGCTGTAAACTCTGACTAAGACGCCAGGTGGATCGGCTCGACTCCCCGATGTTTGCGGTACCTGGCCACCTGGCCGCGTCACCAGAATCGCCGCCCGCGCTACCGATAGCCGCCGCCCTGCAAGAGGTTCGTTAACGCAATGGCTTACTGACCGAAGTAAACCGGCTGCAAGCCGGTAACAGGCGCGGGTGCGCCAGACGCAGACGAGCCGCTGACCATCCCGCCGTAGCTGCTTCCGCCGTTTTGCGCGGCCACGCGCGCTTCGGCGGCCTGGATATCAGCTGGATAGTTGGCATTGTCGCCGTCACCGATGCGATAGCCAGCCTGTTCGAGTTGTACGAGCTCGGCGCGCACCTGTTCGCGTGTCACGGCGCTGTCCGCTTGTGCGAACGAGGTAACCGGAGCAGCAATGACAGTAAGCACAACGACAGTTTGCACAAGGAGTTTCATGATTAGGTCCCTCCAACGATTTCGACCCGGGATGCGGCGGGCCTTCCTGGATGCAACCGGCGTCAACGACCCGTCGATGCAGTCTGAAGCAGGAAGCCTTCAAGAGCGCTAGCCGCACATCCGACTGACCCGGACAGTACGGGAAGCGCGCAGTAACACGAGTCCGAGCGGCGCGAAAGCGAGCCGTTTCGCTTCGCTGATTTACTCCCATATCGACTGAGGCCCGGCTCGAGGCAGGGCGCTCTGCCTCGAGCATGGGACCGGGTTGAACGTATGCTAACGGTGAGCCGCGGAACGCCGTTACAGCGTCGGAATTACACCCGAAGACCGCTGCAGGTGGCTCTCTACGCGTTTGACGCCAGGCACACCCTCTGCCGCGATGCGGATTGCGCGCTTTTCTTCGTCGGACTCGATCACACCCCACAGATGCGCGACGCCGTCCTTGACGAGCACGCTCTGTTTTGGCAACCCCCAGCGCTGCCCGTGCATTTCGCGAACGATCGCGTCGCGCAGGCTCGCATCGTCATGCATGTGCCCGTCCACGGGCGGTTCGACGTTCGCGAGCGCGCGAATCAGGTTTGCCCGGCACACGATTCCGATGAGCTTACCGTCCTTCAGCACCGGCACGCGTTTGAGGTGCCGACGCTCCATGAGTTCGGCAATCTGCTGGAGCGGCATGTCTTCAGAAATCGAAATCACCTGATCGGACATGACGTCGCTCACGAGACGACCGTGCTCCTTCACATAGCGCGCCGCCTGGTCGCGAGGGGACGACGCAAGAGCTTCGAGCCACCACGGGCGCCTGCTGCGCCCTGTGCCGTTTTCTACGCGATGCAGCAGGTCGCGATGACTGACAATGCCCACTACCTGTCCGTTCGCATCGACAACCGGCATACCGCCGATATGTTTATCGACAAACAGTTGTGCAGCGTCGTGGATTGTCATGTCCGGACTAGCGGTGACGACTGACGAAGTCATGACGTCGAATGCGCGCATGATCGCTCCTTTGGCGTGGCGCGGCGGATCTTCATTCCTTGGCCACCGTCGCTCGGTTTGGGCAGATGCACCGGCGGCAGAAGCCCGGCGCTGGGCAGTTAGACTGTATGCGGGGCACCCACTCGGATGAATAAGGCGCCCGTCCTAAAAGCGCCTAGGGGATTGCCTTATTCAGTGGACGGGCTCGGCCCTATTGGCTCTCGATCCACTGAATGGCGAAGCGCGTCAGCTCCTTGCCGCTACGGATATTGAGCTTCTCTTTGATATTGGCCTGGTGCGCTTCGATGGTCTTCACGCTGCGGCTCAGCTTCTGCGCGATGTCGCGGGTGCTGAAGCCGAGGCCGATCAGATGCAGGACTTCGAATTCTCGTTCCGACAGGCTCGCAATGGGGCCTTCTGGCTTTTTGCTGGGAACCGCAAACGCGCGTGCGAGCTTCTCATGCATGGCGGCACTCATGTAGATATTTCCCGCCAGCACTTCGCGGATGGCGCTCACGACATGCTCCGTGGCCTCAAGTTTCATCAGGTACCCGTTTGCCCCGGACCGCAGGGCGCGTTCGGCAAAGAGGCTTTCGTCATGCATGCTGAGGACAAGGATTCGCAAATCCGGATGGCGGTGACGCAGCGTCTTGACAAGTTCGAGGCCGGAGTCCGTTTGCAGGCTAATGTCCACAATGGCCAGGTCGGGCTGGCAGTCCATCGCCGCGAGCGCCTCTTCGGCGCTGGCCGCTGAACAGCAGACGTGCAGATCTTCTTGCAGGTTGAGCAACAGGGTCATCCCGTCCCGGATGATGGGGTGATCATCCACGATGAGGATTTGCGTCGCACGGCTTCGGCTAGCGCACATTCTGTACATGGCCGCAACCCTCGGGGAGCGGATAACTGATGGCGACGGTCGTGCCGCCCAGGCCGTTGCGGGTTACGGTGCAGGAGCCGCCCAGCAAGCTGGCCCGGTGACGAAGATTATGCAGTCCAAGACCCGCAGCACGTTCCATTTCTTCGGGGCCGATGCCTATCCCGTCGTCACTGATGGAAAGTGTCTGCAGACCGCCCGCGCGCTGGAGGTCAATCCAGATACGGTGGCCGTGACAATATTTCAGAGCGTTGTTGACGGCTTCCTGTGCTGCACGGTAGAGGTTGACCTGCAGCAGCGGGTCGAGCAAGTCCACATCTGGCGCGATCTCCAGCTTGCAATCCACGCCGTTGAGTGCGCGAGCCGTTTCCGCGAGCGCATGCAGTGCGGCCGCAAGGCCGCCATACTCCATCGCGACCGGGTCCAGACCATGGGCAATCCTGCGGGTCATCAAGGACGCCTGCTTCACCAGGTCGACCAGGATCGCGGCGTCGGCGGCCGCTGGGTGCCCCTGCGTCTGCAGCTTCTGGTTCAAGGCGGCACAGTACAGGCCCAGACTGGTCAAGTGTTGCCCGAGCCCGTCATGCAACTCCTGCCCGATGAGCCGCTGTTGCTGATCGCCGATCTGGATCAGTTCCCCCTCCAGCCGACGGCGCCGCACCATCTCCTCCTTGAGTTCGTTGTTTGCCCTCTCCAGATCTTCCGTGCGTTCCTCGACGCGTCGCTCCAGTTCGATGTGGGCTGCCCGCAGCAGATCATGGGCGCGCCGTTCCTGAGCACGTGCCGCCGCGAGCAGCAGCCCCGTAATCGCGACGACGTTCGCGAACGTGCACCACCTCACGAGGCTGTCCACAGGATCCTCGGCAGCAAAGGGCCCCGTCCCGTGCCTGGTACCCCAGACGGCCAGGGCCGAGATCGTGAGGGTCACGATGCTCGCACCCAGGCGATCGAATCGCAGCGCCCCCCAGATGACGAATGGAAAGATCGCCAGGGCTGCAGGATAGTAGCCATGCCCGGCGAGTTGCGGAGCACCGAAGATCAGGTAGCTCACCCAGACGGTCGCAGCAAGCAGTGCGCACGCTTCCACGGCCTGCTGCGCGGAGCGGATAGGGTTCGAATACCTGAGGAAGCTGAAGAGGGCCGGCGCCACGACGAGGACCCCCATCATGTCGCCGAGCCACCATTTCAAAAGGGCTGCGGCGTACCCGGCCGCGGGCACCAGGCCACCGTATAGCAGTGCGGTTGTGCCGACCAGCCCACTGAGTGCCGGACTCATCACCGCAGCCAGCCCGATGAACGCCAACACGTCATTGATGCGTTCAAGGGCAATCTGAAATCGCGTCACGCGGTTCAGCAGCAGGGCTGCCGTCAACGGTCCAACCATGGACCCGATGCCTATCACCGCGGCCGCGGTTGCCGGCACGCCCGCCGACACATTGGCGAGGAAAGAGCCGACTGCAATTCCCGGGGCAACTTCGATGCCAAAAGCGAGCAGCGCAACCAGAGCAATGCCGCTGGAGGGCCAAACAAGAGAGATTGCGCCGCCCACTACTGCATAGGAAAGTCCTAGCTTCGCAGCTGCGAAATACGCCGCTGCAACAATTCCGGTGTGCAGGAAGAGGCTGAACCTGGAATTGTCCCGAATGGTGGCCATTGTTCGCTTCAAATCCAGAAGCTGGAGCGCGAGCACGCGGGGTGCTTCCGGCGTGTGAACGTGGGGGGCGCCGGTCAGTTTGTGAGTCACCTCGCGCTTGTTCCCACCTGACTTTTCGATTGTGCTGGCAGCCAGCGCGTTAATCAAACACTACACAGCGCAGCTATATGCATCGTCTCCGTGTAATCAGGTTGATACCTTTGTCAACGTACGCCAGCGCCTCGTCCGCTCGCCCGGACGAAGCGGCGAAGATTACGAGCCGTCGATCAGACTGCAATCCAGCAAGACGCCTGTCAACGTCGACGTCAGCTCGACGGCGGCAGTCTGATCATCGCCCGCGGAAAACGCCAAATCCGACGCGGCACGTGCATCGTCGAGCGCCTGCCGCAGATCAGACGACCCCTTTGTCAGTTGCGGTGAGTTTGCACGTGTGCCTCTAACCCCTGCTTCGAAACGCGATGCGAAATAGCGCGCGATGCGGGAAGCAATTTCCTGCGTTTCGTTTTCGGTTTGTAGCTGCTCAAGTGCATACGCCCGCGTCGATTCACTCATCCAGTATGTTGCAACGGGACCGTCAAAGCTGACATTCACCATCGACTTTTCCACGAGTTCGCCAATCCCATCGATTGCAGCACCGATAGTCAAGCCTGAATCGCAGGCGACGGCACACATTGCTTCGAGCGTAAATCCGCCGCCGAACATCGCGAGTCGCCGGAACAGCGCCTGCGCGCCTGGATCGAGCAGCGCGAAGCTCCAGTCGAACGTTGCACGCAGTGTCTTGTGACGTGGCAACGCGGTGCGGTACCCACCCGTCAGGATCGACATCCGGTCGTCAAGGCGCCGACACACACCTTCGATACCGAACGACAAGACGCGAGTTGCCGCCAGTTCGATTGCCAGCGGTATGCCGTCGAGCCGACGGCATATTTCGCCGGCCATCAACGTTTCTGTCCTGTCGAAACACGCCTTTCCCAGTAGCGCCCGTAAGCGCCCGAGAAAAAGGTGCACGGCGGACTGCGCAAGGATCTCCTGTTCGGTGGCGTCATGCGCGGGCACGTCGAGAGGTCCGATACGTATCGTCGTTTCCTTTGTGATGCGCAGCGGCTCCCGGCTCGTGACCAGAACGCGCAACGCAGGGTTGCCGACTGTCAGAGTTTCGACAATCGCGGCCACGTGAGGAATCACATGCTCGGCGTTGTCGAGAACCAGCGTGCGGGGATTGTCCGCCTCGGCCCGGCACCGTGACGATGCAGTCGCGGTCCTCACCTAATGCTTTATGCAGCGCCGAAAGGTGTACCTGGATGTTGTTCTCCTCAACGACCGTATCCGGCCCAACAGGCGTCATGCGCGGGCAACGAAGGTTCGGACATTCAGACGTCCGTTGCGCCCTGGAGGCGGCTATTCAAATCGCGCGTACGGCCTGATTGCCCCCCGATGGATGGCTGGCAAGCAATGCAGCGCAGCGCTCTCGCAAGAATCCATGCAACGCGTTAATCGCCCCCGACAGTTGCGCACGGTGGGCACAAATCAAGTGCAGCGGCGCAGGCTCGCAGTCTTCCGGCGGAAATAACTCCACCAGCCGGCCTGCCTTCAGATCGTCGATGAGGTCCAGTCGCGACTTGTAAACAATGCCTTCCCCCGCTACGGCCCAGCGACGAACGGCATCGGCATCGTCGCTGATGCGATTACCGGTCACGGCCACGGTGCGCTCGCCGCCTCGCAGGGTAAACCGCCAGCGCTCATGGACTTGCTCGCTCCAGACGTACCGAAGGCAGTTGTGCCGCCGCAGATCCTCAACTTTGGTCGGTGCGCCATGCCGTTCGAGGTATGACGGTGCGGCACACAATGCGCGTCGATTGTTGTCGACCAGTTTCATGGCCAGAAGAGACGAATCTGGCAGCGCGCCGTAGCGCACGACTGCATCCAGCGGCTGTCGGATGAGGTCGGCCGCACGGTCGCTTATTTTCACGTGCAGCGACAAACCAGGGTGCCGGTGCTGGAATTCATCGAGCCACGGTAACAGCAGGTTTCGCCCAAAGTCCGACGGGGCGGACAGCCGCAGCGGCCCGGACAGCGCCTCCCGGCCGCTGGCCAGGGCCTGCTGGCCCTGCTCCAGCGCGCTAATCATGGCCCGCGCATGCGGCAGATAACGCTCCCCGGCCTCCGAAAGTTGCATGCTTCGCGTAGACCGCGTAAAGAGGCGCGTGTCCAATGCTTTTTCGAGCCGCTGAACGGATGCACTCGCGTGTGCGGGCGCAATATTCAGCTGGCGCGCCGCCTCCGAGAAGCTGCCGTAATCCACCGTGTGCACGAAGATCTGAACGTCATCGAGTCGAATCATTTTCGTTGAAATGCCGAAACTGTTTGGGCTTCGCGGGTATTTATCCGCGTATCGACGAAAGATAGCATGGTCTCACACCCCAAGGAGATCACGTGTATGAAAGCCATCGGCTTCTATCAGAACCATCCCATCAGCCACCCGCAGGCGCTGCAGGACATCGAGCTGCCCACGCCCGAACTGCGCGAGCACGATCTGCTCGTGGAAGTGAAAGCGGTGTCGGTCAATCCAGTCGATACCAAGATCCGGCGCGGTGGAGATATTCCGGAAGGCGGTGCGCGCATCGCCGGCTGGGACGCGGCGGGAATCGTCCGCGCGACCGGTCCGCTGGTCACGCGCTTCAAGGCAGGCGACCGCGTCTGGTACGCCGGTGACATCACGCGGCCCGGCAGCAACAGCGAACTGCACGCCGTGGACGAACGCATCGTCGGTCCCATGCCGGCATCACTGGATTTCGCAGAGGCCGCTTCATTGCCGCTGACCACGATCACCGCGTGGGAACTGCTGTTCGACCGTCTGCGTGTTCAGGCGGCGGACCCGACCGAACACAACGTGCTCCTCGTGATCGGAGCGGCTGGCGGCGTAGGCTCGATCCTGACGCAGCTGGCGCGCGAATTGACTGGCGTGACGGTCATCGGCACGGCCTCGCGACCGGAAACCCGCGAGTGGGTGCTGGCTCATGGCGCGCACTACGTCCTCGACCATCATCAGCCCTGGGCACCCCAGTTGGCCGCGCTCGGCATCGAGCACGTCACTCACGTTGCCGGGCTCAACAACAGCGCTGCCTATGTGCCGCAAATCGCCGCCGTGCTGCGCCCGGAAGGCCAGTTCGCCCTCATCGACGACCCGGTGGGTCTGGACATCGGTCCGTTCAAGGGGAAATCCATCTCCATTCACTGGGAGCTGATGTTCACCCGCGCGATGTTCACCACCGACACGATCGCACGGCAGCACGCCTTGCTGCGCCGCGCGGCGCAGCTGGTGGACCAGGGCCGCCTCGAGCACACCATGACCCGGCGCATCGCCGGCATCAACGCCGCAGGTCTCATCGAAGCGCATGCGCTGGTCGAGGCCGGCGACATGATCGGCAAGGTCGTCGTCGCCAACCCCTGAACCCTTCTGACAACGGACGTCAACATGACATCGCCAATCATCAACACGACAACGATCAGTCTGGAAGCCGCACAAGCATTAATGGCCGAAGCGCGCCGCGCGTGCGCCGCGCGCGGGTTCGCGGCGACAATTGCCATTACCGATGCAGGCGGTCACCTGCGCGCTTTCGAGCGCGCCGATACGGCCCCGTTCCTGACTGTCGACGTCGCCATCGACAAGGCATGGACCGCCGCGTCATTCGGCATGGCCACGCACCAATGGAATCAGTACATGGCCGATCCTGCCGTTGCCCCGCTGGCGCACCATCCGCGGCTGATGCCGGTCGGCGGTGGCGTACCGATCTTTCACGAAGGGCGCCTGGTCGGGGGCATCGGTGTTTCTGGCGGAACATCGGCTCAAGACCACGAGGCCGCTGAGGAAGCGCTGCGCCACGCAGGGTTTGGCCAGTAAGCCTGGGCCGTTGCGCGAGCGGCTTGCCGTCAATCGACGCTCCACAAGAGCGGAACCGTTGCTCGTGAGAGACCGGTCCAGACTGCCGGATCACTCCGATCATTGTCGCTGAGGCTCTGGCAGTTCGAACGACTGCTTCGGGTCACCGGTTTCTACTTGACTCCAATCACCATTGAATCCGGGCCGGTAAGCGGCTCGACGCGTACCTGCGTAAAGCCGACTTCCTGCATCCATTCGCGACACTGCGCACCGGTATAGTCGAAACCGCCTGGTGTCTCGATAAGCATGTTCAGGCTCATCAGCAGGCCAAAGGCATTGCGTCTGCGGTCATCGTCGATTACCGCGTCGTAGACGATCAGGCAACCTCCGGGAGGTAGCGACGCGTAGCACTTCGCGAGGAGCTCGAGCTTCTGCCCGAGATCCCAGTCGTGGAGGATGTGTCCCATCACAAGCACATCGGCCGCCGGACAGGAATCCTTGAAGAAGTCGCCCGGATAGAAATGCAACCGTTCCTGCAGGCCGTGCGACGCTACGTACTCTTCAAAGACAGGGCCCACTACGGGCAGATCAAAGCCGCCGCCGCGCAAGTGGGGATGGGCGAGCGCGACCTGCACGGGTAAGGCACCCTGCGCGGCGCCGATGTCAATGAATGTGCTGTAGTTTTGCCAGGGAAATTGTTGTGCGATCGCCTTGGCCGCGCCCAGGCTGACCCCGCTCATTGCCCGGAGGAAACCCCGTAGCTTGTGTTCGTCGCGATACATCGCGTCGAAGGGGTTGCCACCCAGTTTTACCTCGTTCTGGGGCCGCCCCGTGCGAAGTGCTTCCGTCAGAGAGCCCCAAAACGGATATAACCGGGCGTTGGCCATATCCAGTACTCCACCTACGTAGCCAGGCTTGGCGACGTCCAGAAAAAGCTGGGCGTCTGGCGTATTGCGGTATTTCCCGTCTTCGCGTTCCAGCAGATTCAATGCGACCAGCGCGTCAAGAAAATCAAGGGCCGATCTCGGATGCAGTCCGAGTGCCTCAGTGAGTTCGGCAGCGTCGCGAGGTCCGGTCGCGAGGCACGAGAACACACCGAGTTCGACTGCGGACAATAAGGTTTTGGACGCCCAGAAACCCATGCCTAGCTGGAGTAGCCGTTCAGGGGAGAGTTCCAGCTGACGAGGGTTGTCAGCGCCATGTTCCTGTTGAACCATGCTCGGTGTGCTTTCCATCATTGCTCCCGGGGGACGTGTGAAGAAGCATCAGACAGGATAGTAGGCGAAACGAAAGTTTTCGAGCGTTCGCTACCGTACAGACGGGCTTCAGCGGCTCGGCATGTCCGCCGTAACGGGATCGTCTCGCTCCGGATGCTCGTCGCATGTCGCGCCATCAATGCCAATACCGACAAGCGGATCAGATGATCACATGCCCGTCGCACCTGATTTGATCGCAACTCGCACCGCCCGCCGTTCCGGACTCTCTCAATCGCGCACTGAGGTTGCTCCGCTTCGGCGGACTGCTCTGCAGTTGGCGATTTAACTGGCCCACGGCGGCGTCCAGCATCTGCTTTCCTTGCCTTTACCAAACCGGAAAAACGACGTCCGGCTGCGGCGTAAATTGAATGCCCGAGTCTGGGCACGTTACGCGTCCCCTGACGGCAACCCGCTGATTCACGTACGGCAGCAGGAGCATCGGAGCTGGCTCGCCTCCCTGGCCAAGAAGGATGTCGGACACCACCTTGTCGTTGCAGGGGGACGTGGAGGGCCGATCCAGCGTGATTGTCGTATATTCACCCGGCGCATACTCTCCGCTGCCGCGCTGGACAGTCCCCGTGATCCAGATGTCGTGTTGTAGCGGCAATGTCGGCAGCGGCGGGCTGGCTGACATAGCGTTCTCCGACCATAGCCCGGCGATCACAATTAACGGGACCAGGACACTCAATCGTCTTTTCGTGGGGCGAGCCTCTCGACGTCCGGTGCGCCTCACTGTTTCCTTTCCGGCGTCCCTGTTAGCGTGGCGCCGGCTCTCGTCGAAGTATGCGGGAACCGCGATCACCGCCTCGGTAACCGGCTCGTCAACGGAGTCTTCGGCAGTCTTTTTCGTCTTGCGCAGCACTTCCGCAAAGACTTGCGGCGACGCGATCTTTTCGTCGTGCGCTCCGATGCAAGCGCCCCGGTTGTCGCGCTCGAACGCGTAGAGCGTATCCCTGCGTTGGCTGATTGCGTGACGCCTTGTGGGTGCGCCGACCAGTATCTGATCCTCGTCGAGAGATGCAGCGACCAATGGCGTCGTACGGGCGCCATCCGGGTTTTCAATGACATTGAACTGGTTGGCTTCCAGCAGCGCAACGCACGACGCCGTGGTGTCGAGGTCGATGCCGATGATCTTGCCCATGATGTCTTTCCCGATGCTCAACGGTTCAGTTCGTTGCCAGGGCACTCGTGCACGCTTTGCCACCGTGCACGCGTGCATCGCTGGTCCGTTGCCGGCGGTGGCATGGAAAACGTGGTCTCGTCCCGTGGCAATTCGCCGGCCACGGCGGCGAGGTCAGCCCTGCCGAGGCGGCATTCTGCGGCGCCGTGCGCCCGACTTTCGCCGGGTCGACCACACCTGAGAAACGCGTCGCCATGCGCGAGCCGGAACGTTGCCCGCGGGGCAGCCGCGCTGTTACCGGGGGCGCAAGTGCGACGCGATCTGGTGAGATATCTGCCGCACGGCGGCGATGCGGTCGCGCAGCTTGCGCCGGGCGTGCCGCGCGAGCGGCAGCAAGACGCCGGTCAGGACGACGGTCGTGCGGTGGAAGCTCTCGGACAACGTAGTTGAAGCCAAGCGGCGATGAAGGCAGCTCATCGTCTTCTCCTTCGACGCAGCAAGGAAGAGAACGGGCTTGCGCGCTCCAGTTCGCCTGCCACGCTGCGAGGCAAACAAATCGAAACACGCAGCATGCAACCGGTCCATCACCGGGCACACTGCCTGAGCTGAATACAAGTTAGTTTCACTGATGAAAATTTTCAAGATGATGCGATGAATCCCGGTAACCCGGCCGGGCGAGCCAGTATGCAGCGTTGCGCACTTGAAAAATCCTTGCCAGTTCCAGCCTGGCCTCTTGAAATCCTCGCCAGAGCCGCTATCTTAGGATTCGCTCAGGCAGACGCGCGGGTGCCGTCGTCCAGTGCGCTGCCGGCTTCGATTTGTTTTGCCAGATGGCAGGCGAACTGGTGCGCGTAGGGCCGTTCGCCTCCCTGCATCACTTGGGGAGAACAGCCTCATGAGCGATCTCTTCGGAACCGACCTCTTCAGTGAATTCGACCGGCTGCAGCGGCAGATCTCGAATCTCTTCGGTAATTTCCCCTCCAGTCTCCTGGCGAGCCGGTCACGCGCGTTCCCGCCCGTCAATATAGGCGCCACCAACAACTCAATCGAGATCGTCGCCTTTGTACCGGGCATCAATGCGGAGGAACTCGACGTGTCGATCGACAAGGGGCTGCTGACCATCAACGGTCAGCGCAAGCCGGCACTGCCCGATACCAGCGACGACACACGAGCTTATTCGCAGGAAGTCTTCGCGGGCGCGTTCCGGCGGTCATGGAGCTGTTCAGGCGCGCGACAAGAATGGTTGTTCGTCGATCGCCAGCGGATGACGATTACACCCGCCGTCGACTCTCTTGCGCCGTGGACTGGAATGGGAACGTGCGCGGCCGAAGAAGCGCAAGATGGAGCAGAGACCGCTCCCGAGGCCCAGTCCGAAAGCGTCGACGTGGAAATGGTGCCGGTGCAATAGCCGGAATACGATTTTCCTGCCAGATTCGAGAGGAGGAAACGATGAACCCCGATCCGAAAAAGTGGAATCCCTTCAAGTTCCTTCGCGGGGCCGCCCGCAAGTCCGATGCGGACAGCACCGAGAACGGCACGGAAAGGCCGCCGGAGAGCGACAACGAACAATGGCGGGCCTCCCTGCCCGACTTTGCCCGATTGTTCTCTCGAGAACCATGGCGCGCAGTGGAGGAGTTTTTTCACGACCCGTTTGCAGGCCGTAGCGCGCTCGAACGATGGTTCGGCGACTTCAGTTCATCGCGCTTCCAGCCGCGCATCGACGTCGTCGATGAGGGGCCGGTGCTGCGCGTGACCGCAGAACTGCCCGGGATGCAGCGCGAAGACGTGAAGGTGAGCGTCGAGGACGGCGCGATCGTGCTGCGTGGTGAGAAAAAGCAGGATGTGCGCAGTGAGGAAAACGGCTGCTACCGGCTGGAACGTGCCCATGGTCGCTTCGTGCGCACGATCCCGATGCCTGAATATGCCGACCCCGATCACGCACTGGCAAAGTTCGACAACGGTGTGCTCACGCTGACCGTGCCAAAAGCGGAGCCGACGCGATCTGCCAGCCGCACGATCGATATCGGCTAGGGCGAACATGCAAAGCGCTATGACGGCGCGCGCAAATGAGAACTTGGCCGTTACTCCGCTGATTGAGCAGTGGGCTTTCAATGCGTTGGTCACGGGTTCGAGTCCCGTGCGTCGCACGAAACCGGAAAGCCCACGCCACCTGGCAAACGTGGCTCGCGCCTGCGTCCGCGGGTATCGGCCAGACGCAGGCGGCATGGGACACGTTCGGTTCGACAAGGCCTTGAATGGCGGTCAGCTCGCCGAGGTGGCCCGCTCGCGTCCTTGTTGCCCGGAAAAGGTGTATTGAATGCGCGCCAGCGGGCAGCTTCACCGAAG
Organism: Paraburkholderia sp. JHI2823; assembly: GCF_038900695.1. Taxonomy (NCBI): domain Bacteria; kingdom Pseudomonadati; phylum Pseudomonadota; class Betaproteobacteria; order Burkholderiales; family Burkholderiaceae; genus Paraburkholderia; species Paraburkholderia sp. JHI2823. The sequence goes on from NZ_JAYMRY010000011.1 coordinate 71,311, forward strand.
AGCAGGCGGCAGAACGGGGATGACAGCGCATGATGTCTGATTCTGCGGCGGCAGCAAGGCGCTCGTGATGCACGCTATGTCACCAAGCCCCCCAACGCCTGGCCGAGGCGGTTCTATTCAGCCATGAGATGGCGGATAACGAGTGCCGGGTCGGCAATATCCAGAATCAGCCGACGAAGGATGCGCCGGCGCATGTGCTCCTCGTCGAGCGTCCAGGGCGCGCCCTTCTCGCTCAGATAGCGAGCGAGGGCGTCCTTTGTCTGCACCTGCTGGCAGCTCAAGCCGCACGGCCAGCAGTCCCGCCACGACATCATCGATCTCGACGTCGAGCGGTCTTGAGTCAATGCGAAGTTCGAGTTTCATGACGGTCTCCGGTAAAAAGCGGCGCCGCATGACGGAGACAGCGTGCGGCGCCGAACGCATTGCGCCGGTCGCGACTGTTGACCGGCGCAGGCTGGACTCACTCAGGGTCAGTACTCGAGCTCCGGTGCGGCGGATGGCGCCGGTTTGTCGTCCTTGGGCACTTCGGCCACTGTTGCATCCGTCGTCAGGATCAGCCCCGCAATCGACGCGGCGTTCTGCAGTGCCGTGCGCGTGACCTTGGTAGGATCGACCACGCCCGCCTCGACAAGATCGCCGTATTCGCCGGTGGCCGCGTTGTAGCCGAAGTTGCCGTCGCCTTCGAGCACCTTCGCGATGACCACTGAAGGCTCATCGCCAGCGTTCGAGACGATCACGCGCATTGGCGCTTCGAGCGCGCGCAGCACGATCTGAATACCTGCGTCCTGATCACTGTTGAGGCCTTTCAGGGGCATCACGGCCGAACGCGCGCGCACGAGCGCGACGCCACCGCCCGGCACAATGCCTTCCTCGACCGCCGCACGCGTGGCGTGCAGCGCGTCGTCGACGCGGTCCTTCTTCTCCTTCATCTCGACCTCGGTGGCCGCCCCGACCTTGATCACGGCCACGCCGCCGGCGAGCTTTGCCACACGCTCCTGCAGCTTCTCGCGATCGTAGTCGCTCGTCGCTTCCTCGATCTGCACACGAATCGACTTCACGCGCGCTTCGATGCGCTTCTCGTCGCCTGCGCCGTCGATGATGATGGTGTCGTCCTTGCGCACTTCCACTCGCTTCGCGCGCCCTAGATCTTCGAGCGTTGCCTTCTGCAGTTGCTTGCCGGTCTCTTCGGAGATGACGCTCGCGCCAGTGAGGATGGCGATGTCTTCGAGCATGGCCTTGCGGCGGTCGCCAAAACCGGGCGCCTTGACGGCCGCCACCTTGAGGATGCTGCGCACTGCGTTGACCACAAGTGTGGCCAGGGCTTCACCATCGATGTCTTCTGCGACGATCAGCAGGGGCTTGCCTGCCTTGGAGCTCGCTTCGAGCACCGGCAGCAGATCCCGGATATTCGAGATCTTTTTATCGTGCAGCAGGATCAATGCGTCGTCGAGATACGCGGCCTGCTTGTCGGGATCGTTGATGAAGTAGGGGCTCACGTAGCCGCGGTCGAACTGCATGCCCTCCACCACTTCAAGTTCATTCTCGAGCGACTTGCCGTCTTCGACCGTGATCACGCCTTCCTTGCCGACCTTTTCCATTGCGTCGGCGATGATTTTGCCGATTGCTTCATCGGAGTTCGCCGAGATCGAACCGACCTGCGCGATCTCCCTGCTCGTGGAAATCGGCTTCGACAGCTTGCGCAGCTCGTCGAGCACGGCAGCGACAGCCTTGTCGATACCGCGCTTCAGATCCATCGGGTTCATGCCGGCTGCGACGTGCTTCATGCCTTCCTGCACGATCGCCTGGGCGAGCACGGTGGCGGTGGTCGTGCCGTCGCCCGCCACGTCGGCGGTCTTCGAGGCGACCTGCTTGACGATCTGCGCGCCCATGTTCTCGAAGCGGTCCTTCAGCTCGATTTCTTTCGCGACCGACACGCCGTCCTTCGTGATGGTGGGTGCGCCGAAGCTGCGCTCGATCAGCACATTGCGGCCTTTGGGTCCGAGCGTGACCTTCACGGCATCGGCGAGGACGTTCACGCCCTTGACGATGCGGGCGCGTGCGCTGTCGTGGAATTTGACGTCTTTTGCACTCATGTTGTTGCTCCGGGTAAAGTCGATTGACTCAACGCGTCGCGAACGACCGGTCGTGTGTCCGCGACCGTCGTGCGATTTCAGGCGGCCTTGCGCGCGGCACCTGCGTCCGGCTCGATGACGCCCATGACGTCTTCCTCGCGCATGACGAGCAGTTCCTCGCCATCGACCTTGACGGTCTGGCCGGCGTACTTGCCGAAGAGCACCTGGTCACCGACTTTCAGCTGGAGCGCGCGCAGCGTTCCATCCTGGAGGAGCCGGCCGCTGCCGACGGCAACGACTTCGCCCTGTTCCGGCTTTTCTGCCGCTGAATCGGGAATCACGATGCCCGAGGCCGTCGTCCGCTGCATTTCGATTCGCTTGACGATAACCCGGTCGTAGAGGGGACGAATATGCATTTCCATCTCCTGAGCGATTAAAGGATCACCAATAAGGGAATCCGGCTGCGGGTACCGGCACACGTGGGAGGTCGCCGGGCAGCCGAGCCAATGTCTGGCGGAAAGCGAAATAGAGGCGCCCATCGCGCCCTTCAAGGGGCGCGAAAACAGCTCTCTGTAACAAATTGTTTCAGCGCGACAGGAGGATGCGGTGAACGGCGCCGAGGCGATAAACCGTGCGTCCACGCCCGCCAGCCCGGCGGGGCACAGGTGGTACCGGACACGGTGGCCGTCGTCCGCCGTCGGCCTCAAGCGTGTCGTCCGGTTCGTTGAGCGAGAACCATAGGCCGCCCTTGACGGGGCGGAACAGCCAGCGCAGATAGCCGCTGCGCGCGGCAAGCTGCATCAGTTCGCCGCGATCCGAATCGTCATGGAGAAGCTGTGCGTCGGGGGTCCCGTGCAGTCCGTAGTCGCCGAACGCCTGCCGGCAGGCGAGCGCCTCGGCAGCGCTTGCGCCGATCATGTTGCAGCCGCGCTGCTCGACGCGCTCGACTTCCCACGCGCCGGTTTGCCAGGCAGCATCAAGCAGCATGGCGTCCACTGTCTCGAAGCTGTACCACGGGGCGTCGAGCTGGAGGGCCGATCCTGGAACCGGTCGTGGCGGGATCTCAATGCCGGGCAGGACGAGCGGCGTCGCGCGCCGGAATCCATGCCAGTGAAGTATGGCGATGAGCGGCGTATTCACTCGCGCCGCCGCCGTGACCGTAACGGCAAAGAGCGGCAGGCGCACTATGTCGATCTGCTCCTGAAGCCTGTCGAAAAGATCCATGAAGCCTCCCGGTAGATATGCTGCAGGGCCTCTTGAAATTTCCGTTCCTTGCGCTATTTTATGCATCGCTCAGGCAGTCGCGATAAGCGCTGCGTGCTTCGATTCCGGCCAGGCGACGGACATCTGGTGCCGGAACATGGACGCTGAATCGCTGCGCAATCGCAACGACAGGTCGAGGAACGACGGGTGCTACACAGAACGGACTGGACCCGAATTCCGCGTGTCCGGACATGTTTCGGACACGCCTCTCAACCGGAGGTGTGATATGCAAACGGATAAAGTCGTCGAATATCACGGCTGCGAGCTCCGGCCGGTAGTCACCGCCACCGAGCGTGGCCGTTACACAGCTGCGGCCATCGTCACCGACCGGGCGGGCGAAATACGCACGCTTGGTGTCGACGGAGATTTCGCCAACGCGCAGGAGGCACGCGACGAAGCGCTGGAACTTGCCGTCGCATGGATTCAGGAACGCTCAGTGGTTTCGGACCGATATGTCCGACGGACCTAGGCTCCAATCAGCAACTGCCGTCAGAATGCGAGGTAAACACCGGCGGATTCGTGGGTCGATCGGATTCCGGTTGTGTGCTTCCGGAATTCATTCGCTTTCCACCATCACGATGATGTTCAGGTTTCCTTATCATCGAGGAGAATATCACTCCGGGAATGCGGTTGTCCATTGAGAACCACAGGCCAGTCCAAGTAGTCGGCAACCACTCGGTGAAACCCATTGACGAAACATTGCCAGACGAGGCGCGCCGTGCCGCATCCGTAACCTTGATCTCCGCCACCCCGCCCGCCGCAGTGACCTCCCTCACTGCGGCGAGCTTGTCCTCGGTACGGCCGCCAGGACTACTGCAGCCCCTTCCGCTGCAAGTCCCAGCGCGGTCGCACAGCCCATCGCGGCCATGTTCCGTACGTTGCAGGGCCGAACCGATCAGAACACGTGATGGATACCGATATCGACGCCAACGGTCGTACCAGAAGGCGCGTACAGCGAGCTAGGCGTATTGCCGCCATTGCCAATCTGGAGGCCGAAATTCTGGTTGCCCTTGTTGTTGACCACGCCGACCTGCGTGTACACCCCGGTGCGTTTCGACAGACTATAAGTCGCCCCCAGCGCGCCAACGAGCGATTTGCTGTCGGTATCTTTGCGGTTGACCGTGTACCAGACGCCGGCATCGAGATTGAGTGCTGGCGTGGCCTGCCAGGCGAAGCCGCCGTTCCAGATATCGTAGTCGATGCCGCTTCCCGCCATCTTGAAGTCGGTAAACGAGGCCTTGGTCGTCAGCGCGCCGAATTTATAGGTGGCGCCGATAACACGGCCTATCATTCCAAGCCGATCGGGCAGCGGTGCGGTGGGAGGTCCCTCGATGCCGTTATAGTAGGCGGCATAGAGACCAAGCCCCTCCCAGTTGTACGAGAGATTGGCCGAGTACGAGCGACCGGTCTTGAAGCTACCCGCCACGCCGCCTGGCGCATACATCACGCTGGCTTGCAGTCCGCCCAGCACGGGGCTCGTGTAGGTCAGCGCGTTGGCGCTGAAGATGGCCGTCACGACCGTAGTGTCGATGAACGGCACAAGCGAACTGCCGAGTTGCGACATGTTGCGCGGATCGAGCGCGTAAACGGTATTGAAAAACGGCGAATATTGCAGACCCGCGCGCGCGGTACCGAAGTTACCGCTCAAGCCAACCCATGCTTGACGGCCGAAAAAGTTGCCGTTCGAATCGTTGAGGCCACCGTTGGCGATATTGATGCCGCTTTCGAGCTTGAACTCGGCGTGAAGACCCCCGCCCAGATCTTCGTCGCCACGCAGGCCAAACAATGATGGCATCTGGCCACTATCGGTGAAACCGAAGAATTTACCGCCATTGCCACCGCTGGCATTGCGGGTCTTGCTGAGATAGAGAAGTCCACCGTCCACGATACCGTACAGCGTCACGCTGCTTTGGGCCTGCGCGCCGACCGCAAACAACATGACCGAAGCGGCCAGCGCAGATTTCACGAAGTTTTCTTTAGCCAATTTACCGCGTCTCCAAATAATTGCTTTTTTCGAATCGGGGTCTCTGATGTCCCCGACTTATACAGGGCGAAAACCGACGTCGTCGTGACGGCGCCTTGTCACGCGACCCGCCCTTTTTCCTGCGCATCCCATCAAAGCACCACAGCCGGTGTCTCGATCTTCAGATCGCGGCGCACCACTACAGGCGCACCGCCATGCAGCTTCTTGTTGACCCAGGCAGACAATGCGGAGTCCATATAATCCGCATGACCTGGAAACCAGTCGATCAATGCCTGCGCAAGCCTCCTGACGTCCGACAACCCCGCTTCCCCGACCGCCGCCAGTGCGTTCACCTGCTGAACGGCGTCGAGCACTTTCTGATGTTCATCGAGATGACACTCCCTGGCCGGGAAGCCGGTTTTCGTCATCCACTCGAGCTCGACGGCGAAGTGGGACAGCAGATGCGTCTCCACTGCCTGCAGGCAGGCAAGCGCGGTGTGCTGTGTGCACTCGCGCAGCGCCATGACAACGTCGACGAACTCCTCGTGAGCCTCGTCGATCGGCGCATGGCCCAGCAGCATCGCACTGCTCCATTCGAGCGTTTCAGTGTGCGGCGCGACACGCGGCCGGTGCTGCCCGTGGTGTCCAGCTTGCTGACTCATCGTATGCGTTTCCACCTGGTTTCCCCTCTGAGCATTACTTCCGGTCGGCACCGATCAGGATCGCCGCCATCACGGCTGGTTGCGCGCTGCTGTTGCGCCAGGCGTGACGGGTGCCGTTCTGGATCACGACATCGCCGGCCTTCAAGTGGCGAACCTGACCATCATCGAGTTCGAGCGTCAGTTCGCCGGCCAGGATGATGTCGTAGTCCACCGATTCGGTACGATGGAAACCCGAGCCGTTCGGCTCGAAGCATTCGGCCAGACCCGGCAGGTTCGCCGCGTACTCAGCACCCGCCGCGGCCGGATCAAAATCCGGCGAGGCCATCACGCTGTCGGGCGGAAACTGCACGATCATGAAGCGCGTGCCATGCGGGTCAGGAATCGTCGAGTCCAGGCTGACCACCGGGTCGCCGCCCGGGTGCGGCAATGTGGCAGCCCCCTCGAACGTCGCCCAAACCTGCGTGGTCTCGAAGCCCGGTACCGCCGCATAGGCATGCCGGGTTTCCACCTCGCCATCGGCCACGAATACCGACTTGCCGTCCTGCTCGCCGGTCACGATACGTCTCACCATGTCGCTCTCCTCGATTTACTTTGGATACCTTACTGAACAATGACAACATTGACGAAGCCGCTCGCACGCTTCTCGGCGTCCGACAATGCTTCGTTAGCCTGATCCAGCTGATAGCGGTGGTGATCGAAGACATCGAGATCGAGCGTGCCGGCCGCGGCCATATTCGCGAGGTCCTGACCTTCGGCGACAGAGAACCATACAGAGCCGATGATGCTGATCTGCGAACACATCATTTCGTGCATGACGATCGGCAGCGGATCGGTCATCGAACCGATCTCGACCAGCTTGCCGCCGCGCCGCAGCGACGCCATCGCATCGAGCGTGACCTGGTGCGGTGAGCCGGGACCAATCGCGTCAACGACGGCATCGACTCCGGTCCCGCCGGTTTCCTGGCGAGCCCAATCGGCCAGTGAGCCAGTTCCGTACGAAAACGTACTGATTCGCTGCGGATCGAGTGCCTTGACCTTTGCCAGCACCGCCTCGTTACGCGCCACGCACAGAATCTTGATGGCGCCCATGGCACGCGCGATCTGCACTGCACCCAGGCCCAGCGTGCCGGTCGCGCCAACGATCAGCACCGTTCGCCCTGCGCCAACACCCGCCTTGCGCAGACCGGAATAAGCGGTACCGAGATAACCGAAACGCGCTGCCGTTTCGAAGCTCACGGCATCTGGCAGCTTGACGAGGCCATCGGCCGGCGCCGTCGCAAACTCGCAGAAGCCGCCATACGGGTACTGCCGGTAGATGTTCTTCGACTTCGGACCGAAGCCGAAGTAACCCTGGAACGTGAACGCCTCGCAGTTGATCGGCTCGCCGATACGACATGCATGGCACGAGCCGCACGAGCGGCCCGGATTGATATAGACACGATCGCCGCGGCTCAGACCTGTCACTGCACTGCCAACCTCAGCGACCACGCCGGCCGCATCGAGGCCGTAGATCGCGGGCAAATCGGGCACGGTGAGGTAGGCGCGATCGCCGTAGTTGCTCATCACGTTGCGCAGGTTCGGCACGACGCCGGACGCCTTCACGCTGACCAGCACATCGGTCGGCCGCAACAAATCGGGCTTCGGAATCGTGTCGAGAACGAAACGCCCACCCGCGTCGTGAACGCGCATCGCGCGCATGGTATTGGCCGTGCTCATTGAGATGTCTCCTTTTGTTTATTGGGGTAAATCCTTAGCGCCGCAGCAGGGCTCCGAACCGTCTAAAGCCTCCTCTTCCACTCGGGATTAACCCCGATTCGGCCTGCACGAGCGAGGACTACAAGCAAGCCATCCGTCCGCTGGCAGCGCCACCTAGCAAGGATTCACGTCAATTTCCATGACGACGATCAAGCCATCGATCACGGATAGACGATTGAACATTGATTGAATTTAAATTGACTGTCAATTTATATTTCCGTAGCCTTCACGCACAGCATCGAACACGGGTCCGTCCATATCCGTGTCCGTCTGTGCAACGCAAGCTTCCGTCGCTATGCGACAGCTAGCCCATAACAACCCGGAGATACCAGTAATGAGCGATACGCCCATCGTCCGCCGTCGCAGCGGCGCGCGTCTGAACGACATCAGCGATGCCCGCGTCAACGACGCCAAGGTTCAAAGCCAGTACCAGCCCTACAAGGACGCCGCGTGGGGCTTCGTGAATCATTGGTACCCGGCCCTGTTCAGCAATGAGCTGGCAGAAGATGCCATAGAGGGCATCCAGATCTGTGGCATTCCGATCGTGCTGCGCCGCGTCGACGGAAAGGTCTACGCGCTCAAGGATCAGTGCGTGCATCGCGGCGTGCGCATGTCGGCCAAGCCGATGTGTCTGACAAAGGACACCATCAGCTGCTGGTATCACGGCTTCACGTTCAATCTGGCGGATGGCAAGCTCGCCACCATCGCCGGCAACCCGGACGACAAGCTGATCGGCACCACCGGCGTTACGACCTATCCGGTCGAGGAAGTGGCCGGCATGATTTTCGTGTTCGTGCGCGAAGACGACTTCCCGCTCGAAGACGTGCCGCCGCTCTCGGCAGACCTGCCGATCCGCTTCCCGGAGAACGACGAACGCTTCCCGCATCCACTGTGGCCATCGGCACCGAGCCTGCTCGACAAGGACGTGGTCGCGCGCGGCATGCACCGCACCGGTTTCGCAAACTGGCGTATCGCCTGCGAGAACGGCTTTGACAACGCCCACATCCTGGTCCACAAGGACAACGCCATCATCCACGCCAAGGACTGGGTGCTGCCGCTCGGCATCGTGCCCGCTGCCGATGACTGCATCGCAGCGGTGGAAGACGAGAATGGTCCGAAAGGCCTGGTGCAGTGGCTGTTCACCGAGAAGTGGGCGCCGATCCTCAAGAACGAGACGGTCGGTCTCGAAATCAGCAACCCGGTCGCGCGGCCGTACCGCACCTCGGTATTCCTGCCCGGCGTGCTGATGGTCGAGAACTGGCCGGAAGAGCATGTCGTGCAGTTCGAGTGGTACGTGCCGATCACCGACGACACCTACGAGTACTGGGAAATCCTGGCGCGCGTGTGCCCGACCGAAAAGGAGCGCAAGGACTTCAACTATCGCTACGAGTACTTCTTCAAGCCGCTGTGCCTGCACGGCTTCAACGACTGCGACCTCTACGCGCGCGAAGCCATGCACGACTTCTATGCCGACGGCACCGGCTGGGATGACGAACAGCTGGTGGCGACCGACGTCTCGCCGATTACGTGGCGCAAGATCGCATCGCGCTGGAACCGCGGCATCGCCAAACCGGGACGCGGCGTGGATGGCGCGATCAAGGCGGGCGCGATCCGCATGAAGCGCACTGCCGAGGGCAAGGCACCCGCCTACTTCGTCGAGAAGATCGAAGAAGACGATAAGTAATCCGTAATTCTTCCGTATCAAGGTACCCGTATGTCATCCGTTAAACATGTCACTCTGAAATTCCGCGACGGACAGGAGACATCGGTTGCCGTGCAGCCTGGCGAGAGCGTGCTTGATGCCGCTCTCGCCGCGGGCGCCCCGGTCCTCCACCAGTGCCGCTCTGGCTCCTGCTCGAGCTGTATGGCGCATCTGGTGGAAGGCCAGGCCGGCCTGCGCGCCGGCGCGAGCTCGACTCTGCTCAAGAGCGAGTTCGATGCCGGCGAGCGTCTGCTGTGCGTAACCGAGCCCGAAACCGATTGCACGTTCTCGCTGAACTACGAGAGCGCTGTGGGGTCGACAAAGGCCGTCAAGGCACATGCTTTCGTCGACAGCATCGAGAAAATCGCCCCGAACGCGGTGCGCGTCTCGCTCGAACTGGCCGAAGGCTCGTGGCTCGATTTCCGCCCCGGCCAGTTCATCCAGGTTCGCGTTCCGGGCACGGATGTGACGCGCAGCTACTCGCCGTCGAGCACTGCGGCCGACCTGCCGAAAATCGAACTACTGGTGCGCCTGCTCGAGGACGGCGTGATGTCGTCATGGCTCGAGAATCGGGCGCAGCCCGACGACGTGATCGAGATCGAAGGCCCATTCGGCAACTTCTATCTGCGCGAGAAAGTCCCGGCGCCGCACATCATGGTGGCGGGCGGTACGGGTCTCGCGCCCATCATGTCGATGATCGACACGATCCGCCGCAAGTCGGGACGCAAACCATCGGTACTGCTGAGCTTCGGATGCGCGACTCCCGAGCAGCTGTTCTGCCTCGACGACATCGATCTGCGCAAGCACTGGCTGCCGCAGCTGGACGCGCGCATTTCGGTCGACCACAACCCCACCGGCGATTTCCTGCGAGGCAATCCGGTCGATGCGCTGAGCGCCGACGACGTCACGCACCCCGACACCGTCGCCTATCTGTGCGGGCCGCCGCGCATGATCGAAGCCGCCACGCTCAGGCTGACCGAACTCGGCTTGCGCCCGGAAAACATCTACGCCGAGCAGTTTTCTCCATCGAACTGATCGCACTTGTGAATGCAGAGGTAAGTCGTGCTGACAACGAAACCGTTGCCCTTCTCTCCTGAACAGCAGGTCTGGTACGAACGCGCCTGCGCCCGGCTCGATCCGGGCCGCCTGCAACGGCTGCTGTTCGATTTGACGGACATCCACAGCCCTACCGGCGCGGCCCGCGAGGCCAGCGAGTTCATGGCGCGCCATCTCGGCAACATCGGCATGAACGCCAGCTACCGCCGCATGAACGAACGGACCGGCAATGTGGTGGGCGAGAAGCGCGGCAGCGGCGGCGGCGCCTCCGTGATGCTGTACGCGCCGATCGACACGCACCTCGAAGGCGATGCAACCGACAACCCATGGGTCGGACCGCCCGAGCACGTCGATCTGAAACCGCAGGCGCGCATGGAGGGCGACTGGGTGTTCGGGCTCGGTGCCTCCAATCCGAAAGGCATGATCGCCACCCTGACCGAGGTGGCGACCGCGCTGATCGAAGCCGATGTGCCACTGACGGGGGACCTGATCGTCGCGATGGCCGATGGCGGCATGCCTGTCGACGTCGCCGCACGCGACCAGGCCGGCATGTCGGCCGGCGTCACCCATCTGCTGAGCCGCGGCGTGGCGCCCGACTTCGCGATCGTGATGAAGCCGTGGAACTGGGTCTATCACGAAGAGCCGGGCATGGGCTGGTTCAAGGTCAAGGTCAAGGGCACGCTCGGCTATGCGGGCGTGCCGCGCGGGACGCCTGGCTTCCGCAGCTCGGTCGTGCCCGCCGCGCGGGTGATTCTCGAACTCGAGCAATGGCTGATCGAGTATGCCGAGCGCAATACCTCCGGTGTGGTCAAGCCGCACGGCTGGATTGCAGGCGTCCAGGGCGGCTGGCCCGAACGTCCGGCGTTCCCGTCGGCGGTCACGGAAATTTTCTTCGATGTGCGTATCAATCCACGAACGAGCCCAGGCGAGATCAAGGCACAGTTCGCGGCATTCATGACCGGGCTGCAGGCACGCCACCCCGATTTCGATCTGGACTGGGAAATGTACGGTTCGGTGCCGGGCGGCACGACCGAGCCCGACAACTGGATCATCCAGTCCGCGCGCCGCGGCTGGGAGCATATCGAACAGCGCCCGCATCCGACGCCCGACTATCTTGGCGGGCAGACCGACGGGGCCGCGCTGCGGCGCTTCGGGATCCCGACCGCCCGGATCGGCTGGCCGTGGCCCGCCGAAGGCTCGCCCGAACCGCTCGCCGAGGGGCTCGGCGGCATGGGCGCCACCTATATCCCCGATCTCATGCCGTGCGCCCACAAGATCCTGTACGCGCTGATCGATACGCTTACGCGGCCGCGCGCGGAACTCGGTCTTTAAACCCTTCGTCCGGACCTGATCATGTCAAATTCCGAATTGCATTACCTGGATATCCGCACGCTCGCACAGATGATCCGCGCTCGCGACATCTCACCCGTCGAAGTCACGCGCGCCATGCTCGAGCGCATCGAACGGCTCGAGCCAACGCTGCACAGCTATGCGCTCGTGATGCACGAGCAGGCGCTCGCCGACGCCAGCCAAGCCGAACGCAAGGTGCTCGCGGGCGAAGCGCTCGGCCCGCTGCATGGCGTGCCGCTCGGCATCAAGGATCTGTTCTGGACTGCCGCCGTACCCACTGCGGCAGGCACCACGATCCACAAAGGCTTCGTGCCGTGCGAGGATGCAACCGTGGTCAAACGTCTGCGCGAAGCCGGCGCGATCATGCTCGGCAAGCTACAGATGACCGAAGGCGCATTCGCCACACATCATCCGACCATCGCCGAACCGGTCAACCCGTGGCACGGGAACCACTGGGCCGGCGCCTCGTCGAGCGGCTCGGGCGTGGCTACAGCCGCCGGCCTTTGCTACGGCGCGCTCGGCACTGATACTGGCGGCTCGATCCGCTTCCCGTCGGCGGCAAACGGCCTGACCGGCATCAAGCCGACCTGGGGCCGCGTGAGCCGGCACGGCACCTTCGAGCTGGGCGCGAGCCTCGATCACGTTGGCCCGATGGCGCGCAATGCGGCCGACGCCGCGCTCATGCTTGGCGTGATCGCCGGCCACGATCCGCTCGACCCGACTTCGCTGCCGGAGGAACGCCTGGCGCTGCCAGAGGACGCCGGGGATCTGCGCGGCCTGCGTATCGGCATCGATCCCGCCTGGAACACCGAGGGCACCGATGCCGTAATCGTCGAGGCGCTCGAACGCGTGCTCGAGGTGCTCCGGGAACTTGGCGCCGAGATTCGCGAGGTGCGTTTCCCTGCGGTTCGAACCGTGGTCGACGAATGGCAGGAAGACTGCGGCGTGCAGGTCGCGCTCGCGCACGCCGACACCTGGCCGCGCCTCGCCGCCGAATACGGTCCGGCCCTGGCCCGTCTGATCCAGATCGGACACGAAACCAGCGCGCTGCGCTATCAGCAGGTGCTGCTCAATCGTGCCGCGCTACGCGGCAGGGTCAACCAGGTGATGAGGGATATCGATCTGCTGGTCGCGCCGGTGCAGCCATTCGCGGCGCCCACGCACGAGCAGTTGGGCGCGCTCGCGCAGGATCCCGACCTCAATGCGCGGCTGATCCAGTTCACGGCGCCGTTCAATTCGACGGGACATCCGGGCATGGCGCTGCCGTGCGGATTCACGCCTGACGGACTGCCGATCGGCTTCCAGTTCGTGGCCGCCCACGGCGCGGAAGCGACGCTGTGCCGGGCCGGCATGGCCTGGCAGCGCGCCACTGACTGGCACCGCGCACGTCCGCTGGACTGACTCCCGTGCTGGCTATGACCGGGGGACTGCTGCCCGGCAAGACCAGGCCTCAGCCCCCGGACGTCTTGCGCGTCTTGCGGGCCGGCTTGGGTGTGGGCGCAGCCTCGAGGATCTGTGGCGTAATGGTCGCGGAATCGCGCGCCGCCTCTTCATAGATGCCCGTGAGAAGCGACATGAAACGTGCGCCCTTTTCGAACTTGTCCGCGACGTCGGTGATTTCCTCGAGGCGCTTGACGAGAATTTCCTGCCGGACCTTGTAGTACTCGTCGGTGAGCTTCACGCCCAGTTCGCTCGCCACATAGGAGTAGGTCTTGCTGTTCTTGTCCTTCAGCTTTTCGATGAGACCGGCCGCTTCGAGCTTTCTGAGGCTGTACTGGATATTGGGGATGTCGTCCCGGTTCATCAATCGCGCAATCGTCGCGCTGTTTTTGGGGCGGTCCTGCATGCGGATCACGTGCAGGATCACGTGTTCCTGGTATTTGATGTCGACATCCGCCGCAATGGTAATCATGCCTGTCGACAGGACGAAGCGCGAAAACGCTTCATAAAAACGTATCAGCGACCATTCGAACTCCGTCGCCTGGTACTCCATGTCGGTTTTGGCCAGATGCCACCCGCGATAGAACTTCGCTTCCATTCCGAACTCGCAAAAAAGAGGTGTAGAGGTCCCGGCCTCGTGCATGCGACTGTCTGCTTCCCAATCGCAACTACCCCGGCACCTTCGATCAACTGTCTACTGATTAACAATGGACAGTTTAACAATGAAATGTGAACCTGGCGCAATCCCTGGTGGCCGCCTTTTCCGGCATTGCCCACACGCCGGCGCAGATCCAGTTGCTCCGGGCCGAGCCGCAACGCGCGCAAGCCCGTTGACGAGCCCCTCGACTTTGATTGTCGTGTGCACCAGCGTTGGACCACGGGACCGTACCTGCCCTGCGCACCTCGACCAACCGTCAGCGGAATAACCCCCCGCGGCGACGCAGAGTTAGACTCGCGGGAACGGTGCATCAAATTGCGCGAGCGACGATACGGCCTTCGCCCGTTACCCGGGCGAACGGCGACCGGCGCGGGTTCCGCATCGCGCGGCCGCCGGGCGACGGGCCCTCAGTGAACAAGGAATGCGGAAATGGACGTGGCAACGATTGGATTCACCAACAAGTCCGCCGAGAAGTTCTTCGGTCTATTGCGTCAGGCGGAAGTGCGTGCGCTGCTCGACGTTCGAGTGAACAATACATCGCAGCTCGCAGGGTTCGCAAAGAAGCCGGACCTTGAATATTTCTTATCGCAACTTGTTGGCGCGGTTTATCTGGAGCTACGCGACCTGGCACCTGAGAAGCAAATGCTCAAGCGATATCAGAGAAAGGAGCTGAACTGGGACAGCTACGCCGCTGAATACATCGAGCTTTTGGCGAAGCGCCGCGTAGAGCGTAACCTCGATGTTGCATTGTTCGACAGGGCGTGCCTGTTGTGCAGCGAAGACAGCCCGCAACACTGCCATCGCAGAATTGCCGTTGAATATCTGAACCTCTGGTGGGACGACAACCTGAAGGTAACGCACCTTTTCTAGTACGCACGCAGCTAGCGTAATCGTCCAGCTCGCGTGCGAATCAGGTTCATAGAGCCCTGTCCCATGGAACTGAAGCAGATCCACTACTTCATCGCGCTTTTCGAAGAAGGCACCGTCACGCGCGCCGCCAGGCGGCTCAACATCGCGCAACCGGCGCTCAGCATGCAGATCGCCAAGCTCGAAACGGAGATCCGGCAGAAGCTCTTCGAGCGTGGGCCGCACGGCATGGCGCCGACCGAAGCCGCACGGTTGATGTACCGCCTTTACACGCCGATCATGCGCGACATCGACCACGCACGCGAGCACCTGAGTCGTCGCGATGTCATCGTGACGGGCCGCGTGTCGCTAGGGATGGTGTCGTCGGAGGCGCAGAGCGTATTGCCCGAATCGCTCGCCAGATTCGATGCGCTTTTCCCGCAAGTCGAAGTCTCCGTCGCCGATGGCTTCAGCGCGCAACTGATCGACGCTGTCGAAACTGGCCGGCTCGATGCCGCCATCATCAACAAGCCGCGCGGGCGGCTGACGCTCCACGTAGAGCCTTTGCTCGTCGAAGAAATGGTGCTGGTGACGAGCGTGGTACAAGGCCCAAAGCTGCCCGACGAGATCGATCTCACGCAGCAGTCAGGCATCGAATTCGTGCTGCCCACGCGCCGCAACGGCCTGCGAGGCGCGCTCGATGCCGCGCTGATGGCGGCTGACGTCGTCATCCAGCCGAAGTTCGAGATCGATCTGCTCAGCACCATCGTGCAGTTCGTTGAGCAGAGCAGTGTCGCGACAATCCTGCCGCGCGTCGTCGTGCAGGCGAAAGTGGACGAAGGGCGCTTGCGCGCACGCAGGATCGCGTCGCCGCCGATCGTGCGCCACATCATTCAGGTCACGCATCCGAAGCGGCCGATCGGGCCGGCCGCCCAGGCGCTCATCACGATCATCACTGATGAGATAAAGCGCGTGACGACGGGTGTTTTGGGGAAACAAGCGCCTTAGCGGCCGCGTTCCAACGGTTCGCGCGCACTACCCGGAACGTCGCTGCGCGTGCCGAACAGCGTGTCGCAGATCGGGAACGTGAGGTTGAAGTTCTGTGTCGCCATCACTTCGGGATCGTGGTGTGTGGCGTGCAGGCGCCGCACTGTGTTGACGAGCGGAACGCGGTCGAGGAACGGGCTGTCGGTGACGTGTGAGAGCGTATGCAGGCCCTCGTACATCAGAAAGTACGCCGCCATCGTGAGCAGCGCGATATAGCCTGCGTTGCGGGAGAATACGAACCCGATCACGAGCGCGAACGGCACGGCCGCCAGCACGAACGCAACCGGCGCAAAAGGCGGAAACAGCAGCGCGCGCCAGTGACGGTGGCCCTTGTATTCAAGCGTCACATGCGTGAAGAACCGGTGATGGACGGCGCAATGGCGCTTGTAGATCATGCTGAAATACTTCGTCGGACGATGCAGCACGTAGCGGTGCGCCGCCCATTCCGCCCAGTTGCCGAACAGAAAGAGCGGAATGACCGCCAGCCATTCGGCGAGCGTCGGTGCATGAAGCTGCATCAGGCAATACACGATCACGCCGCCGGTGAAGAGCAAGGTGAAGCCGAGGTGCATTTCACCGCGATACCACCATGGCGTGGCATTGACATACTCGTCACGGAACTTGTAAGAACGCGCACGAACGTCTTCTTCGTATTTCATCGATATCTCCGACTGTTGTGAAAGGCGTGCGCCCGTTGGCGTCCGCCGTTATACCCAATGACTCAGGAAGGACTGCGCGCGGAACCGTCTTCGAGCTTGCCGAGCGTCTCGGGCACGACGAATGCGCCCACGAGAAAGATCACGCTGATCGCGCCGACGAAGATGGCTAGCGTCATCGGCAACTGACTCGCGTCCTTCGCCACCAGCGACACGGCCGTCGGCATCATTCCGCCGATCGCGAAGCCGATATTCCACGAAAGGCCCGTGCCCGTCGCGCGGATCGCGGTCGGGAAGCGTTCGTTCAGGAAGATCAGGATCGGCGCATAGCCGGCGCTGCCGAGCGCGCTGAGAAGGACTGCATAGACGCCGACCATCATGATGCTGTCCGCGGTAGGCAGCAGCAAAAACAGCGCGGGCAACGCGATGAGCCGGATAATGCCGATCAAGATGAACGCGCCCTTGCGTCCGATGAACGTACTCACGTGCCCTGCCGCGACCGAAGCGATCACCACGGCCACGCTGCAGATCATCAGGATCGCGGCAGCGGCACCGTTCGGCGCATGACTCACGACTTTGAGGAAGGTCGGCAGATAGCCCGATGTGAGGTAGTAGCCGCTGCCGCCGCCGATAGTCAGCAGCAGATTGACGAACAGCACGCTGCGATATTCACGCGAGAAAAGCGTGCGGATCGGCGAGCGCGCCACTTCGACGGTCGCGCTCCTGACCTGCGCGGTGGCCCTCGCGGCCTTTTCGGCGGCGAGCTTCTTCCACAGAGGCGACTCTTCAAGGCTGTTGAACACGAAGAGACCAAGCAGCGAGCTGATGATGCCGGTGAAGAACATGCAGCGCCAGCCCCATACGTCAAAGGCATCGCCGGGGAAAAGCGCCGACATCGCGAGGAACGTTACTGAAGCGAGCAGCGCGCCGAGTCCCGCGCCGCCGCCGCCGATCAGCCCCGACACCGCGCCGCGATACTTCGGCGCGACCGATTCGGTGCCAATGGTATGCGTGGATGCGACCACGCCGCCGACGAACACGCCCTGCACGAGACGCAGCAGCAAGAACAACACCGGCGCGACGATGCCCGCCTGGGCGACCGTCGGCAGCACGCCGAAGGCCGCCGTCGACACGCCGACGCCGACGACCGCGAGGATCATCGCGCCCTTGCGGCCGTGACGGTCCGCGTAAGAGCCGAAGAGCGCGGAGCCGAGCGGCCGCATCAGCAGCGTCACCGCGAAGGACGCGTAGACCGCAGCGAGCGAAAGCATCGCGTGCTCGGACGGGAAGAACAGACGCCCGACGATCGGCGCGACGTACAACAACACGAACAGGTCGAACAGATCGAGCGCCCAGCCCATGCACGACGCCAACACCGCGCCCATGACCTGCCGCTGACTAACCGGAAGCACGGTGGCCCCGTCTTGCGCTGCTACAGACATTTGCATCTCCTTGTGTCTCACAGGCACGCTTTGTCGGACGCGTGCTCTTGTTCGAGGTTGAAAAATCGTCAGTGGGCGGCGGCGAACGGCGATGCCACGCTCGCCCGTCGCTGGGCAACCATCGCATCGGCGATTTTCTCGGCGATCATGATGGTCGGTATGTTCGTATTCGCCGATGGCAGTCGCGGCATCAGCGATGCATCCACGACGCGCAGCCCTCGTGTGCCTCGCACGCGGCCTTCCGTGTCGGTGACGGCGTCGCAGTCCTGCGCGCCACCCATACGGCAGGTGCCGCTCGCATGCCACACGCCGAACACGTTCGCGCGGATGAAATCGGCGAGCGCGCGGTCGTCGTGGATCAGCGAAGTCATCTTCAGGCCGCGCGTGAAGAAGCGTTCGATCAGCAAACGCCGCAGCGGCGCCGGTGTGTCGAGCAGCGCTCCGAGGATCGAAGTCAGAAGCGCATTGCCTTCGCCGACCTTGCTCAGCGCCTTCACCCGCGGCGAGAATGCGGCCGGGAAGAAGTCACGCGAATCGCGGCCAAGACCGGATGCATCGACGACGCGCGCCAGCATCCGCACGCCGGCGGCGAGCCGTTGCAGATCGCGTTCGTCGTCGAGCAGATTCAGATCGACGCGCGGCGCAACGGCCGCCTCGGGCGACGCCAGTTGCACGCGGCCACGCGAATACGGCCGGTTGCACCACAGGAAAAACAGGCCGAGCCGGTTGCCGAGCGCATGCCACGCGGCGCGCGTCGCACTCGACAGATACAGGTCCGACTCGTCGCAGCCCGCGACGCCCGAACTCATGCGCGCGGCCATCATGCTCGCGCGGCGGCGTGCTAGCGGCATGCGAAAGCGCGGTTCGAGAAAATGACAGAACGTGAGCGACGGATGATCCTGCAGATTGCGTCCGACGCCCGGCAAATCCACCGCACACGGGATACCCATCCCGATGAGTTCGCGCGCATCGCCGATACCGGCGCGCATCAGCATCGCGGGCGACTGCAACGCGCCCGCGCTCAGCACGACTTCGCCTGCATAGAAACGCACGCGCTCGCCATTCGCCGCCATCGCGACGACACCGAGCGCCGTCGCGCCTTCCATCACGATGCGTTCGACGCGCAGATTCGAATAGATGCTGAGATTCGGGCGCTTGCGCGTGGCTTCGTCGAGATAGGCGATGGCCGTCGATACGCGCTTGTCGTCGATGTTCGAGAACGCGCCCGGAAAGAATCCGTCGCCGAATTCGCCGTTCTGGTCCTGAAGTTCGGCGAGGCCGTTCGCGCGCAACCCCTTCGCGAATGCATGACAGAACGCCGGCCAGTCCTCCGGCATGATGCGGCGGATCGGCACGGGACCGTCGCTGCCGTGCAATTCGCCGCCGGGAAAGTCCACGTCGCGTTCGAGCCTGCGAAAGTACGGCAGCACGTCGCGCCACGACCAGCCTTCGGCGCCGTTAGCGGCCCATTCGTCGTAGTCGCGCGGCAGGCCGCGATTGGCCGACTGCACGTTGATGCTCGAGCCGCCGCCCATCACGCGGCCCTGCTCGTAGACGCGCGGCGCGGCCTGCCGCGCGGCTTTCGCTTTCAGATCGGGCCAGATGTACGTGTCGCCGCAGAAGACGGGCATCGGGTAGCTGTCGAGAATCGCCGCGGGCACCGCGCCCGGCGGCGTGTCGGCGCCCGCCTCGATCAGCGCGACGCGCACCGACGGCTGGGCCGACAGTCGATGCGCAAGCACGCATCCCGCCGAGCCGCCGCCAACGATCACGTAGTCGAAGCGATCCATCGCGTTGTCTCCTCTTCTCTCGTCCGCCGTGCGGCGTGTCAGGTATATCAGTTGCCGCGAAACACCGGCTTGCGCTTGCCATGAAACGCTTCGACGCCTTCACGGAAATCGTCCGACGCGCGCAGACGGCTATAGCAATGTCCTTCGAGTTCGATCGCGATCGAGAGCGGCGCGTCTTCCGAATCGTTCAGTAGCTTCTTCGCGGTGCGCTGCGCGAGCGGAGAGAACGCGCGCAGTTCGTCGACGAGCGCGTCCGTCGCCGATTCGAGTTCCGCGTCCGCGACGCATTCGACGGCGATGCCCCACTCGTACGCCTGTTTGCCCGGAATGCGGCGCGAGCGCATCACGATGTCCTTCGTGCGGCCGATGCCGACCATCGACTGCAAACGCGCCGAGCCGCCCGAGCCGGGAATCTGGCCGAGCTTCTGCTCCGGCAACGCATAGAAGGTCGTATCGGTGACGATGCGGAAATCGCACGCCAGCGACAACTCGAAGCCCACGCCGAAGCAGAAGCCGCGATTGGCCGCGATCACCGGCTTGGAGCAGCGCGCGGGCGCCGCGATGTTCCAGGCGAGCTTCGACACATGTTCCGGCGATGCTTCCAGAAAGCCCTTGATGTCGCCGCCGCTCGAGAAGTGCTCGCCCTTCGCCCGCACGACGATCACGCGCACGCGGTCGTCCTCGTCGAGGGCTTCGAAAACGGCGCGCAACTGGTCGCGTGCGTGCATCGAAATGACGTTGAACGGCGGGCGATGCAGGATGATGTCCGCGCGCTCGCGCTGCGCGTCGATTTCGGCCGAGAAGCCGTCGAGGTCTTGCAGCAGCGTCTGGCCGCGATGGTTGAGATCACTCATTGTGGGTTACTCCTTGGTGGTTTCTGCAGGTTGCGCGGCCTGCGCTTTCGAATCGGGCGTGTACTCGCCCGCTTGCAGCTTGCGGCGCAGAATCTTGCCGACGGGCGACTTCGGAATGTCATCGACGAACACGTAGTCGCGCGGGCGCTTGAAGTTGACGAGGTCCGACTGGCGGCACCATGCATCGAGTGCAGCGGAATCGACGTACTCGCGGCGCTTGATGAACGCGACCACGCGCTGGCCCCAGCGCTCGTCCTTGACACCGGCGACCGCGACTTCATCGACGGCGGGATGCAGCGACAACACCGATTCGATATCCACCGGCGAGATGTTTTCTCCGCCGCTGATGATCATGTCGTCGACGCGGCCGGTCACGTAGAGATCGCCGTCGGCATCGAAGTAGCCGGTGTCGCCGGTGAAGTACCAGCCGTCGCGCAGCGACTTCGCGTTGGCGTCCGGACGGTTCCAGTAGCCTTCGAACGCTTCGTCGCCGAGCAGGTCCACGATGATCTGCCCTTCTTCGCCGACCTCGGCGTTCTCAGCGGGCGAGAGCGCATCGAGCTTGACGACGCGCAGCCGCGTATTGATGCCCGCGCGGCCCGCGCTGCCGGGCTTCTTTGTCGCGTCCTGGTCGATGCTGAACGTGTAGACCTCGGACGAGCCGTAGTGATTGACGAAGAGCTCCGGCTCGAACGCGGCCGAGAGGCGCTTGAGCAAGCCGTCGTTCATCGGTGCGCCCGCGAAGCCGAGCTTTCTGACCGACGACGTATCCGTATCCGCGAACGCGCTGTCGGCGAGCAGATCGTGATAGAGCGTCGGCACGAGATAGAGGCAGGTGAGCGCGTGCTTCGAGATGCATTCGAGCGCGAGCTTCGCGTTCCAGCGCGGCACGCAGACGAAAAGGCCATCGACGAGCGCCATCGCGAGCAGCGAGCGCACGCCCATCGTGTGATAAAGCGGCATCACGCCGAGCGTGCGTTCGCCGCGCCTGTACAGGTTCTGCGCGACGTGCGCGAGCGCCCCCGCGCGTTCATGCCGATGCCGGCGCGGCACGCCCTTGCCTTTGCCCGTCGTGCCTGACGTGTAAAGGATCAGCGAGATGTCGTCGGCGGTGGCGTGCGTCGTGTCGGTCACGTCGCCGCTGCGCGTTCGTTCGACGATGAGCGCATCGAAGGTGGCGGTGCGGCCGGGCGCGTCGTCGAGTCCGACGCGCGGCACTTGTTGGGCGGCGGCGCTCTGCGCGACCGAATCGGCACTGACGGGTTCGTAGACGATCGCCTTCGCCCCCGCGTCGGTCACGCAGTAGTCGACTTCATCCGGCTTCGCGCGCCAGTTGAGCGGCACGATCACGATGCCCGCAAACTGTCCGGCCCAATGCAGCGTCGCCATTTCCCAGCGGTTTTGCAGCACGACGAGCAGCCGGTCGCCGCGTTGCAGGCCGAGCTCGCGCAGGCCATCGGCGACATTCAGGATCATGCGATGCCACTGCGCGTACGTCAGTTGGACATCGCCATCGACGAGCGCGAGCGCGTTCGGACTGCGCTCGACGCTTTGCAGAAATGTGCGGCCAAGATCAAGCATGTTCGACCTCTTCCGTGCTTGCCTCGGCCCGGCGGCGCGCCGCCACGTCGAGCACGGCGGCTACGATCGGCGTGTAGCCCGTACAGCGGCAGATATGACCCGAGAGCATCTCGCGCACTTGCTCTTCGGACGGATCCGGCACGCGCCGCAGATAATCCGCGCATGACATCAGAATGCCCGCCGTGCAGAAGCCGCATTGCAGCGCGTGATGCCGCTGGAACGCCTGCTGCAGGTCGCCGAGCGTCTGATCGGGCGCGAGGCCTTCGACGGTATCGATATGCCGCCCATCGGCCTGCACCGCGAGCATCAGGCACGAGCGCGCCGCGACGCCATCGACCTGCACGGTACAGGCGCCGCACACGCCGTGTTCGCAGCCGACGTGCGTGCCCGTCGCGCCGAGCTCGTGCCGGATGAAGTCCGACAGCAGTTCGCGCGGCTCGCAATGGCCGCTTCGTTCGCGGCCGTTCAGCGTCAGCGCGATGCGCTGCGCTTTGCCGTGCCGCATGATGGTGTCCGACATCTTGCTCACTTTGCCTCCTCGATCACGCGCCATCCGAGTTGCCGGACCAGATTCCGGCGATATTTCGCGCTGATGTGCGCGTCGTCCTGCGCGTTCAGTTTCCAGCTCAAATCGTTCAGTGCGCCGCGCAGGTCGTCGCCCTGCAGCCGCGGCCATTGCTCCGTCACAGGCCGGTCCGCGACGCCGCCGACTGCAATACGGATCGACTCGTCGGTGACCACGGCCGCGCACGCGACGATCGCGAAATCGCCGTGTCGCGCCGAAAATTCCGCGAACGCGTAGCGCTCGCCTGCCTTGCGCAGCGGGAAGCGCACCGCTTCGACGAGTTCGTCGGGCTCGCGCGCGGTCATCAGCATTCCCTGAAAGAAGTCCCGCGCGGCGAGCGTGCGGCGCCTCTTTCGCGAGCGCAGCATCACATCGCCGCCGAGCGCCGAAAGCACGAGCGGCAACTCCGCGCTCGGGTCCGCGTGCGCGATCGATCCGCACACGGTTCCGCGATTGCGAATCTGAAAGTGCGAGATATGCGGGAAGGCCATCGCGAGCAGCGGCGCTTCGTCGGTGAGCGTGCTGCGCCATTCGACGCTGCCTTGCGTCGCCGCGGCGTTCACGACGAGATGCCCCGCCTGCTTGTCCACGCGCACGGCATCGAGTTCGACGGTGCGCGAGATATCGACGAGCACCTTCGGCTGCGCGAGCCGCATATTGAGCACGGCCATCAACGACTGGCCGCCCGCCAGCACGCGGGCGTCTTCGCCGTATTGCGCGAGCGCGTCGAGCGCGTCTTGCGCGCTCATCGCGCGCAGGTAATCGAACGGTGCGGGCTTCATGCGTGTCTCCTGAAACGTGCGAGGAGTCTTGCGATCCACGATCCGTGCGCTTGCACGGGCTGACCCGCCGCCTGCCGTCCGAGCGATTCGAACAACTGCTTGAGCACGACCTTCGCCGCGCCTTCGAGCATGCGGCCGCCGACCGCCGCGACCTTGCCTGACACCTGCGCTTCATAGTCGTACGTGAGCCGCGTGCCGGTGCCTTGCGGCGTCAGTTCGACGAGACCGCTGCCGCGCGCGCTGCCGAGCGGCGAGATGCCCGCGCCAGCGAGTCGCAGGCGGCGCGGCGCATCGATCTCCGACAAGCCGATACGCGCCTCGAACCGCGCCTTGATCATGCCGACGCCGACGGTCACGTCCGCGCGATACTGGTTCGGCGCCGTCTCTTCGAGCGCGTGACAGCCGGGAATGACGTTCGCGAGTGCCTTCGGATCGAGCAGCACGGCGAACACAGCTTCGGGTGCCGCGGGCAGATCGACGGCGCCCTGCGCCGTCAATGCGCGTCCGCCGCCTGGCGTCGCGGGCTTCGTGGCGGGCGCTGCGCGATATTCCGGCCGCGACGGTTCGGGATCGTCCATGCCGATCATCGCCATCACGCTGGGCGGCGTGAGCGGCAGGCGAATGTCTTCGACGCCGAGCGCGTCCGCCACCGCATTCGCGATGCACGGCGGCGTGCTCATGTTGTTGCCTTCGCCGAGCCCCTTCGCGCCAAGCGGCGTGAAAGGGGAAGGCGTCTCCAGATGCACGATCAGCGGATCGGGCACTTCGCAGGTCGTCGGCATCAGATAGTCGGCGAGCGTGCCGGACTGGAAGCTGCCGTCCGCGCCGTAGCGGAACTCTTCCATAAGCGCCGCGCCGACGCCTTGCGCGAACGCGCCGCGAATCTGGCCATCGGCGAGTGCGGGATTGAGGATGGTGCCGGCGTCGTGCACGGTCACATATCGGTCGATGCGCACGCGTCCCGTCACGCGATCCACCTCGACGCCGCACATGTCGAACGCGAAGCCATACGCCGCCGATGTATTGATGCGGTCCTGTTCGTCGGGCGCATCCATGTGCGGCGGCGACCAGAACACGGTTTCGCGCAGGCCCGGCTCTTCGCCCTCGGGCAAGAGCGCGGGCGCCCAGTGCGGCGCATTGCTCGCGGCGCGCGCGAACGGCAGCGCGCGGTCTTCGGCGTCGTGCGCAAAGACGCGCGCGCCTTCGAAGCGCACATCGCCGGGCGCGCAGTTGAACTGCTTCGCGAGCACGCGCGCGAGCTTGTCGCGCACGCGCGTCGCGGCGAGATGCACCGTGCCCGCCACCGCGCCCGCGAAGCGGCTCGAATAATTGCCGGCCGCGACCGACCAGGCGTCCTTGTGCGTATCGAATTCGACATTGACGACGATGTCCTTCGGATCGAGCCCGAGCACATCGGCGACGACTTGCGCGCACACCGTCATGTGGCCCTGGCCCGCGGGCGTCGAAGCAATCGTCACGACCACGCCACCGAGCAGATCGACGCTGACGGTCGCGCTCGCGATCGCGCCGTTCTTCGGCCCGGCTTTCCTGCGTGCGTCGGCGGGCATCACGGTCGTGATGTAGCCCATGTTCGATACCGACGGCTCGACGATCGCCGCGAAGCCGATGCCATACAGCCGCCCTTCGTTGCGCGCGGCGTCGCGGCGCGCAACGAGTTCCCGGTATCCGCCTTCGTCGAGCGAACGGCGCAGCGCTTCCTGATAATTGCCCGAATCGAGCAGCGCGCCCGCCGCCGCGCGATACGGAAATGCATCGGCGGGAACGAAGTTGCGGCGATACACGTCGAGCACATCGAGCTTCAGTTCGATAGCGATGCGCTGGATCAGCCGCTCCAGCGCGAAGTACACCTGCGGCCCGCCGAAACCGCGCACGAGCCCCGTCGGCGTCTTGTTCGTCAGCACGACGCGATTGCGCACGAGCAGATTCGGGATCGCGTACGCGCCCGTCAGGCAGCCGTGCATCCGGTAGAACGTCGCGGGCTCGGGCGCGCGCACGTAGCCGCCGACGTCTTCCAACTGATCGTAAGACAGCGCGACGATGCGGCCATCCGCCTCGACGGCCGCTTCTATCGTCGAAACACGGGCCGTCGCCGAGGTCGCCGCGCTCAAGTGTTCGAGCCGGTCTTCGACCCACTTCACCGGCGCGCCCGCCTTGCGCGACGCGAGGCACATCAGCACGACATACGGAAACACGGCCTGCTTCACGCCGAAGCTGCCGCCGGAATCGCGCGGAGCCTTGTGACGCAGGCGATTGGCGGGCACGTTCAACGCCATTGCCATGACGGCGTGCAGCGAGAACGGCCCCATGAAATTCGACGTGACGTCGTAGCCTTCATCGCCAGAGAGATACTCGGCGATGACCACGCCGCACTCGATCGGCGCGCACGTGTTGCGCGGATAATGCGCGACCAGCTTCACGCGATGCGGCGCGCGCCCGAAGGCCGCTTCCGGCTCGCCGTAGCGGAAATGCCGGTCGCTGATGACGTTGCTGCCGACGCGTTCGTGCAGCACCGGCGCGTCGTCCTTCGCGGCTTGTTCAATCGACGTCACGGGATCGAGCATCGCGTAGTCGACCTTGATCAGATCGAGCGCGTCTTCCGCGAGCGCACGCGATTCGGCCATCACGACCGCGACCGGCTCGCCCACGTAGCGCACGCGGTCCATCGCGAGCGCCCACTGTTCCATCGGCGATTTCACGCCGACGACGAACGGTCGCGACCACGGACGCAAATCGTCGCGCGTGAGCACGGCGCGCACGCCCGCGAGTTTCGATGCAGCTTGCGTATCGATAGACAGGATTTCCGCGTGCGCGTGCGGCGAACGCAGAATCGCGGCGTGCAGCGTGCCCGGCTTGACAGCGATGTCGTCGCCGTAGCGGCCACGGCCCGTCAGGATCGCCGGGTCTTCGAGGCGCTCCATCGAGCGTCCGATGTGACGCTGCGGTGCGGTCGCTTCGCGCGCCTGGCTGCCGGCGACGCGCGCGTCCATCTCGGCAAATGCGGTTTCGCGCTGATTCATGACGTGACTCCTCGTGCGGCGCGGCCGCCGAATTCATCGGCGAGACCGCTCCAGCGGCGGGCAATCTCGCCATGCTCGATGCCGAACAGATCGAGAATGCGCCCGACCGTGTGGTCGACCACGTCGTCGATAGTCTGCGGATGCGCGTAGAACGCGGGCACCGGCGGCATCACGATCGCGCCCATTTCCGTGGCGAGCGTCATGTTGCGCAGATGCGCGAGATTGAGCGGCGTTTCGCGCGCGACCAGCACGAGGCGGCGGCGCTCCTTGAGCATCACATCGGCGGCACGCGCAAGCAGGTTGTCCGCGAAGCCGTTCGCGACGCCCGCGAGCGTTTTCATCGAACATGGCGCGATCACCATGCCTTCGGTCACAAACGATCCGCTCGCCACGGCCGCGCCGATATCGCGCACGTTGTGCACGACATCGGCAACGGCTTCGAGATGACCACGCGCGAGGCCGAGTTCCTGTGCGGCCGTCACCGCGCCCGATGACGACACGATGAGATGCGTCTCGTGCGTGCCGAGCCGGTGCAACGCGGCGAGCAAACGCACGCCGATCACCGCGCCGCTTGCGCCCGAAATGCCGACGACGATGCGCTTCTTTCGCTCAGCCATGATCGCGCGCCAACCAGGCGTCGAATGCGCTGTTGTCAGCGGCGACGAGTGCTTGCAGGTCGACCGTGTCTTGCCCCGGTATCTGCACGCGCGTAAACACATGCGCGGGATAGACGACGGGGCGCGTCGCATCGAGGCCCATCTTCGCGCTCACGCCTTGCAGATGCGACGGCGCATCGTCGGGCTGACCGACCGTCGTCGATGGATCGAGCGGCGAACCTTGCGCGCCTGCTATCACGACGAGATCGCGGTCTGCCTGGAAGCGCGTCGCGATCGCCCATTCGATTTCGGCGGGATCGTGCACGTTCACATCGGTATCGACGACGACGACCTGCTTGATGTCGTAATGCGCGCCGAACGCGCACAGGATGACGTTCTTCGCTTCGCCTTCGCGCTTCTTGTCGAATTGCACCCACAGGTGATAGCGGCACACGCCGCCCACCGACAGATGCACGTCCTTCACGGCGGGATGGCTGCGCTGAAGATGCGCGAGCAACGTGGCTTCGCGCGGAATCGCGCCGAGCAGCAGATGCTCCATTTCGGCGGGCACGATCGTATGAAAGATCGGATCGCGCCGATGCGTGACGGCCGTCACTTCGATGACTTCGCGTGCTTCCTTCGCGCTGTAGTACTTCGGAAATTCGCCGAACGGACCTTCCGGCTCGCGCACGTTCGGCAGAATGCGCCCTTCGATGACGATCTCCGCGAACGCCGGCACGTGTACGCCGTTCGTCATGCATCGCACGACAGGCAGCGGCGCACCGTGCAGCGCGCCCGCGATTTCGAGTTCGTCGTGATCGATCGGCGTGATCGCTTGCGACGCGAGCATCGTCAGCGGATCGACGCCAATCACGATGGCGACGTCGAGCGCATCGCCCGCGGCTTCCGCGTCGCGCTGGAATGCGTAGAGATGACGCGGCAGCAGCAGGATCGCCATGCGATCGGGGCCGTGAACCTGAATGCGGTTGATCGAAACGTTCTGCACACCGGTGCGCGGATTGCGCGCGATCACGAGACCGGCGGTGATGTACGGGCCATTGTCGTGTTCGCTGTGCGTGGGAATGGGCAGCAGCGCGTGAAGATCGACGCCGCTCGTATGCACCACTTGCTGACACAACGCGTCCTCACGTTGAATCAGCTTCGATGCGAGCGGCGCAGCGGCCGCAGCGGAAAAACGCGCGAGCAACGCGGATTCATCGACGCCCATCGCTTCCGCGATCCACGCGCGCTTCGACATGAAGCCGCTCACGACGGGCATCGCATGTCCGTGCGGCTGCGTGAAAAAAGCAGCTCGTTCGCCGTCGAGCCGTTTCGCAATGGCGGCGAGTTCGTGCTCGAGCGCGACGGGCTTGTCGATCGTCGCGACACGGCCGGTTTTCGCGAGATACGCGAGCCAGTCGCGCAGCGACAGCGAGCCGGTGTCGGCGTGATCCCGTGCCCAGGCGAATGAGGGAATGCCGTGCGTTTCGGCATCGCGTGTGTTCATCATTGTCTCCATCGGTGCGCGCCTGCCATGGCAAGCGCATGGGATGAAGCGTAGCGAGATCACGCTATAACTTCTAATACTGTTTGCTGATGCGCCGCATCATTCGTTCTTATATGGGTGTTAGCCCGGATGACAGCGCTCTTACAGTTACGTATCAATAGACCCTCGCGCACGCCCGCACGGAAGGGCGCACGACGATAAGGCGCCCTGCACCGTCGACGAACGCAGGGTGATAATGTCACTGCACCCCATTAGCGTCGCTGATGCCCCGAGGGAAACATGGACCTCAAGCAAATTCAGTACTTCATCGCGCTGTTCGAGGACGGCTCGGTCACGCGCGCCGCGAAGCGGCTGAACATCGTGCAACCGGCCTTGAGCATGCAGATCGCGAAGCTCGAAGACGAACTGCATCAGCAGCTGTTCGAGCGCGGCGCAAACGGCATGGCGCCGACCGCCGCGGGACGGCTGATGTACCGCCTGTTTTTACCGATCATGCGCGACCTTTCCCACGCGCGGCAGCAACTTGTACAGCGCGACGAAGTGGTGACGGGGCATGTCGGCATCGGGCTGATCGCATCGGTGACCGAAAGCGTGCTCGCGGATTCGCTGTCGCGCTTTCACGCGCGTTACCCCGATGTCGAAGTCACCGTCGCCGATGGCTACAGCGCGACCTTCATCGACTGGGTGGCGGGCGGCCAGCTCGATGCCGCCATCATCAACAAGCCGCGCGCGCGCCTTTCGCTCGACTCGCGAGCGCTGCTCGACGAAGAGATGGTGCTTGCCACCAGCGCTGCGCACGGCCCCGACCTGCCGCACGCAATCGAACTCGCGCAATTGCCCGAACTCGAACTGGTGCTGCCGACGAAGCGCCACGGCCTGCGCGGCGTGCTCGACAGCGCCGCGCAACACGAGGACGTGTTGCTCGCGCCGCGCTTCGAAATCGACGTGCTTTCGACGATTCTGAAGCTCGTCGAGCACACGCGGTTCGCGACGATCCTGCCGCGCATCGTCGTTGAGCGGGCGGCGCGGCACGGCACGTTGCGCGCGCGCCCGATTCTGGCGCCTCGCATCGTGCGGCACATTGTCTGCGTGAACCATCCGCGCCGCCCGTTGAGCGCGGCGGCGGAAGCACTGATCGAGGTCATCGGCGACGAGTTGCACCGCGCGTCGAACATGTCGGGCGGCGAGCCCTCACACACCATCAAGGAACGTTCAGCATGAACGCACGACACTGGATTGCCGGCGAATGGACCGGCACACCCAACATCGACAGCATCGATCCCGCGACGGGCGAAGCCATCGGCCAGTTCGCCGACGGCGGATCGGGCGAAGCCGATGCCGCCATCGCCGCCGCGCGCCACGCGTTCGATCGCACGACATGGGCGCAGGACGCGCGTTTGCGCCAGGACGTGCTGCTTGGCTGGGCGTCGGCGCTCGAAGCCGAACGCGACACGCTCGCAACCCTGCTCACGCGCGAGAACGGCAAGGCGATCGCGCAATCGCGCGGCGAGATTGCGGGTGCGATATCGGAAGTACGCTATTACGCGGGGCTCGCGCGGCATATTGCCGGGCACGTGCTCGAACCGGAACCGGGCACGATATCGACGATGCTGCGCGAAGCGGCCGGCGTTGCGGCAATCATCGTGCCGTGGAATGCACCGGCCGTGCTGCTCGTGCGCTCGCTCGCGCCCGCACTGGCGGCCGGCTGCACGGCGATCGTCAAACCGGCGGCGCAGACGTCACTGCTCACGGCCGCGATGTTGCGCTGCTTCGAATGCACGGCGTTGCCTGAGGGCGCAGTGAACCTCGTCAACGAACGGGGACACGCGGCCGGCCAGCGGCTCGTGGATTCTCACGACGTCGATGTGGTGAGCTTCACGGGGTCGACGGCAACAGGCAAGAAGATCATGGCGGCCGCTGCCGACAGCATGAAGAAGCTGTCGCTCGAACTTGGCGGCAAGTCATGCTGCATCGTCTTCGACGATGCCGATATTGCGGCGATAGCGCCGCGTCTCGCGCGCGCCGCGACGATCATCTCCGGGCAGCAATGCACGGCGGCGCGCCGGGTGCTGGTTCATGCGTCGCGCGCCGCGGAGATGCGCGAACACCTCGCGTCGGCGCTTGCGTCCCTGAGGGTCGGACCGGGCATCGATCCAGCAACGGATATCGGCGCGCTCATCGACGGCACTACGCGCGATGCGGTGCAACGGACGATCGAGCGCGCGTGCGGGATGGCCGAGCGCGTGCTGCTGCGAGGCACTTGCTCGGGGCATGCGTTTCTGTCGCCTACGCTCGTCGAACATGGCGATCCCAAGGCGTTCTTCTGTCAGGACGAGATCTTTGGCCCGTTCGTCACGCTGGAAGTCTTCGAGAACGAAATGGAAGCGATCGACAAAGCCAACGACACCGTCTTCGGTCTCTCGGCAAGCGTATGGACGCACGACGGAGCGCGCGCGTTGCGCGTAGCGCGTGCGCTGCGCAACGGCACTGTGTGGATCAATGACCACAACAAGCTTTTCGCCGAAGCCGAAACGGGCGGCTATCGCCAAAGCGGACTGGGTCGGCTGCACGGCTACGATGCGCTTGCGGACTTCACCGAGTTGAAGCACATCTGCATGCCGGCCGGCGTTGCGGAACGTATTGCGCCGTTGCGGTGAATGGCAGGGAGGCGAGTCGATGACAGCGTGGATCTCGAAGTCCTGAAAAGCAGCGCGCGATGGTTGGCAGACGGGCATCGCGTGCTGCTGGTGACGGTGGTGAAGACGTGGGGATCGTCGCCGCGTCCCGCAGGCGCGATGCTTGCCGTGCGCGCCGATGGGCATGTGGTCGGGTCGGTCTCGGGCGGATGCATCGAAGACGATCTGATCGATCGCGTGCGGCGGCGAGGCATCGAACCGGAAAGGCCGCAGGCGTTGAAGTACGGCGTCAGCGCGCAAGAGGCGCATCGCTTCGGCCTGCCATGTGGCGGCACCATTCAGCTCGTGCTGGAGCCGTTGACGCCTGCGAGCGGTATCGCCGCGCTGTGCGCAGCGGTGGAAGCAGGCAGGCTCGTCGCGCGCACGCTCGACATGGCGACGGGCGCTGCGCGCCTCGAACCCGCGCAGGCGACGGACGGCGTCCTCTTCGACGGGACGACGCTGCTGACCATCCATGGGCCCCGTTACCGGATGCTGGTCATCGGCGCGGGACAGTTGTCGCGCTATCTGTGCAGCATCGCGGTTGGGCTGGATTATCAGGTCACGGTGTGCGATCCGCGCGAGGAATATACGGACGAGTGGAACGTGCCGGGCACGAGCATCGTTCGCGCCATGCCCGACGACACCGTGATGGACATGAAGCTCGACGAACGCTGTGCGGTGATTGCGCTGACGCACGATCCGAAGCTCGACGATCTCGCGCTGATGGAAGCGCTGAAAACGCCTGCGTTCTATGTGGGTGCGCTCGGTTCGCGTCGCAATAACGCGGCGCGGCGAAAGCGCTTGAAGGAGTTCGATCTCGACGATGCAGAACTCGCACGCCTGCACGGACCGGTGGGCATCTACATCGGCAGCCGGACGCCGCCGGAGATCGCCCTGTCGATACTTGCCGAATTGACGGCCGCGAAAAATGGCGTGCCGTTGCCACAACTGCTAGGGGTCGAAGGCGCGAAAGCGGCCCGCGAGATGGCGGGCAACGCGGTGAGCTGTGGCGCCTTGTAAGCGGAGCAGAAACGTAAGGCGCGATTGCAGTAATTTCATGAAAATTACTGCAATCATCACAGGATACCTCGGGGCCACAAAGCCCTTGGCTCGCATGCCTAAGCACCGGTTCCAGGAAAATCGCTCAAGACACCTTATGGGTCCAGCCGAATGCGTCAGAAATTTTCCCGCGCTGAATACCGGTGAGCGTAGTGCGAATTCGTTGCGTGACAGGGCCTTCGCCGCCATCGCCGATCTTGAATTCGCCCGCCGCGTGACGAACCTCTCCGATGGCCGTCACAACCGCTGCCGTACCACAGGCAAAGGCCTCCTTGACTCGACCGCTGATCGCATCGGCTTGCCACGATGCGAATGCATAAGGCTCTTCGGAGACTGCGATGCCCTCCCGTTTGGCCAGTTCAATAATGGAAGCGCGCGTAATACCGGGCAGGATGGTGCCCGATAGCGGAGGTGTACGCAGGGAGCCGTCGTCCATCACGAAGAACACGTTCATGCCGCCCAGTTCTTCGACCCATTTGTGTTCCGCAGCGTCGAGGAACACGACCTGGTCGCAGCCTTTCGCTGCCGCTTCGGTTTGCGCAATCAGGCTGGCGGCATAATTTCCGCCGCACTTGGCCGCGCCCGTTCCACCTGGCGCCGCACGGGTGTATTGGTCGGAGACCCAAACAGTGACCGCCGTCTTGCCCGCCTTGAAATACGGCCCAACGGGCGAAGCGATAACACAGAACAGATACTCGTTGGCGGCGCGCACCCCGAGGAAATTCTCCGTTGCAAACATGAAAGGCCGAAGGTACAAACTGCCATCGCCGCCAGGAACCCAGTCCCGGTCGATCTTCACGAGTGCCTCCACTGCGCCGACAAAGAGTGTTTCGGGGAGTTCCGCCATCGACATGCGCGCTGCCGACGCGCGAAACCGCCTGGCATTCTCGTGAGGCCTGAAAAGCGAGATCGAGCCGTCGTCGCCGCGATAGGCTTTCATGCCTTCGAAAATCTCCTGCGCGTAGTGCAGCACAGCGCAGGCGGGGTCGATCTGAAACGGCCGGCGCGGCTCAACTTTCGCGTCGTGCCAGCCAAGCGCATTGGTCCATCGAACGGTCGCCATGTGATCGGTGAACACGCGACCAAATACCGGGTTGGCGATGCTCGCGGCGATCTCATCGTGCGGGGTCGGTGTCGTGCTGGGCGAAATAACAAACTGGACAGTTGTTTCAGTATTCATGGTTTCTTCGAGCAATGACGAAAATAACGCGGCCGCAGGATATTCCTGCAGTCCGGCGGTCTGTGGTGTGAAAGCCTTTTTTCGCTAACCGTTATGGATGCATGCTGCCGGAATTCACGCCCTCGCCCTGCCGTGCCAGGGCGACCAGCGCGACATCGGAAACGATGGCCTCACGATCAGCGAGAGCCTTGAAGCGCGCGAACGCTGCATTCAATTCAGCGTCGCTGTTCATCATAACGCCGAGCTCACGCAGGCGCTGTTTGAAGGCAGTTCGACCGGAGAGCTTCCCAAGCACGATCCTGTTTGCACTCCAGCCTACGTCTTCCGCCCGCATGATTTCGTACGTATCGCGCGCTTTGAGCACACCGTCCTGGTGGATGCCGGACGCATGAGCGAACGCATTAGCGCCAACTACCGCCTTGTTGGGCTGCACTGCGAACCCGGTAATCTCCGAGACCAACTGCGAAGCCGCGACAATCTGGCTCGTATCGACGCGCACGTCGAGGTCGAAATGATCTCTCCGGGTCTTGACCGCCATGACGACTTCCTCGAGCGCCGTATTCCCTGCCCGTTCGCCAAGTCCGTTGATCGTGCACTCGATCTGCCTTGCGCCGCCGGATTTGACCGCGGCTAACGAGTTCGCCACGGCGAGGCCAAGATCATCGTGACAGTGCACCGAAAAAACCGCCCGGTCTGAATTCGGAATGCGCTCACGTAGTTCGCGGATCAATGCTGCATAACCTTCTGGCATGGCATAGCCAACGGTATCGGGTACGTTGATCGTGGTCGCGCCTTCGGCAATGACGCCTTCCAGCACCCGGCAGAGAAAGTCCATGTCTGAGCGACTAGCGTCCTCTGGCGAGAACTCGACGTCATCGGTGAAACGACGCGCCTCACGCACTGCGCGACGCGCCTGCTCGTACACCTGGTCGGGCGACATGCGGAGCTTTTTCTCCATATGCAGCGGCGACGTCGCGAGAAAGGTATGGATGCGAAAACGACTGGCTGGCTGCAGCGCTTCGGCCGCACGTGATATGTCACGCTCGTTCGCGCGTGCGAGAGAACAGATAATGCTATCTTTCACTTCGCTTGCGATTGCACGCACTGCCTGGAAATCGCCGTCGGAGCTCGCCGCGAAGCCCGCTTCGATCACGTCGACCCGCATACGCTCCAGCTGCCTGGCGATCCGGAGTTTTTCTTCTTTCGTCATCGACGCACCCGGCGACTGCTCTCCATCCCGCAAGGTGGTATCGAAAATGATGAGTTGTTCTGCCATGCCAGTCTCCTGTAGGGATCGGCAACTGCATTGATCAGGGGAATGGGGGTAGCCTTTCCCGCTTGCGCTTGCCGGTACGCTGGATCACAGCACCCGGCCGTCCGCGATTATAGCCAACGATATTTCAGCTGAACCTGGGGTCAACCCGCGACTTCGAAAGCCCGCTGGCGCGCCAACGGGCGGGCCGGACGGGGACCTGCAGTACGAGCCCGCCGATGACGGGACGAAGCAAAATTGTGCCCCTCCTCATTCGAAGACGATATTCACCCTCTGTGTCTCGATGACAATCTCATCGACGAAAACGAAGCGCCGACATTTGCTCGTGCGCGTGCGATGGGCTGGGTAGAAGAGCACTGCGTCTGGGCAACCGGGCCTGTGCCTAACCAGGCTGGTCGCAGGGTGCCAGGCCATTCAGCCTGAGAAATTGCACGCCGCAGCGTGCCCTCAACATGGCCAGATCAGTTCGCAGGGCGCTTCGCGCCTCGTCAAGCCAAGGCGCAAGGCAAGCTTCTGCGCCGCGCTCCATCTGCGCAAGGCGGGCGAGGCGTGCCCCGATCTCGGCATCAATATTCAGCATGGCCAAACTGACCCGTCATTGCCTGCCTGACAGGCAACTGGAAAGCGCCAGCCCGGCCTCTGCCGAAACGCGGCCCCCATCTTTCTCCACAACAAGTCGTGAAGCACCACCGTTGGCCTCTGACGTTCGCCATGTCAACTTGACGTATTGCACGCGCAAGTGAATTCAACACGATCGAGGTTCACGGCGCCTGCGACGGTTATGAGCCGAGCCGATTTTGCCTGGCCCCTGGACGCCGCGAGGTCCGGCCCCGCCATCCATCAGCGGATCATGCCGTCCCGGCATTCGAGGGCGAAGCAGCGTTAGCGACGATAGCCGGCCGCCCTGACCATCGTGCAGCGTCAGACTTCGGCGAGCCCTGGCAGGCGAGCGTCGGCGCGCCGACCCGCCGGCCAGGCGGCCAACACGTCTTGACGGCAGCGAGTTGTGGGCGGCACGTTGACCGCAGGTTCAAGCGGCAGTAAGGTGCGGATCGCATCCTGCGACGACGCGCAGGAGTGCCCGTACACACCTGTCATCTGCCCGACCGGATTTCGCCCAACACAACAATGCCGGCCGGCAATGACGGCCAGATAGAGGACCTTCGACATGACCACCACCAATCCAGGCGATATCGGCCGGGCCGATGACGTCCGCGCCGCGGCGGGTCATCCCCTGCTCACGGTCGTGGGCATCGGGACATCGGCCGGTGGCATTCCTGCGCTGATCAATTTTTTCAGTCATGCGCCGGCCTCCATGGGGATGGCGTTCGTCGTCATCATCCATCTGTCGCCGGAACACGAAAGCCACGCCGACGCGATCCTGCAGCGGGCCACCGCCATGCCGGTCGCTCAGGTCACGAGCGCTACGCGGATCGAAAGCAATCACGTGTATGTCATCGCGCCGGGCAAGCAGCTTCGCCTGTCCGACGGCTACCTGCACGTGACCGATCGCGATGAGCCGGACCGCAGGATTCTGACCATCGACGAGTTCTTCCGTACCCTCGCCGACGCCCAGGGCGTGAACGCCATGGGTATCGTGCTGTCCGGGACGGGCTCGGATGGGGCGGCGGGCCTCAGCCATATCAAGGAGAAAGGCGGCGTAACGATGGCGCAGGAGCCGAACGATGCCGAATATCCCGAGATGCCGAAGCATGCCATTACCACGGGACAGATCGATATCATCCTGCCGGCTGCCGAAATGCCCCAGAAGCTGCTGGAGCTGCGGGACAATGCCCGGCGAATCCACGTGCCCGAACTGGAAACGGCCGAGCCGGAGGAAGACGAAGGCATGCCGCGAGGCGATGCCGAGCGCGTACTCCAGGACATCCTGATGCATCTGCGCGTACGCACAGGCCATGATTTCCGTCACTACAAACGCGCCACGGTGCTGCGCCGCATCGAGCGGCGTCTGCAGGTGAACGGTCTTCCCGATCTCGAGCGCTACCGCAACTATCTGCGCAGCAACCCCGAAGAAACGACCGCGCTGCTTGCGGACATGCTGATCGGCGTTACGCAGTTCTTCCGCGACCGCGAGGCGTTTGACTTCCTGCGCGAGACGGTCACTCCCGAGCTGTTCCGCGCCGCCCCCAGCGATGCGCAGATTCGCGTATGGATTGCCGGCTGTTCGACGGGCGAGGAAGCCTACTCCATTGCCGTGCTCATGGCCCAGGCGCGTGAGGCAGCTGGCTCGGCATCCGCGCTGCAGGTCTTTGCCACAGATATCGATGAGACGGCAATCGCGCGTGCGCGCACCGGGTCCTACCCGGAGTCCATTGCCGCGGACGTGCCCGCCGATCTGCTGCGCCGCTACTTCATTCACGAGGCAGGCCGCTATGTGATCGTCAAGCCGGTACGTGAGCGCATTCTCTTTGCGGCACACAGCCTGCTGAAAGACCCGCCGTTTTCGCATCTCGATTTCATCTCCTGCAGGAACGTCCTCATCTATCTGGATCGCGCCGTTCAACGGCAGGTTCTGGAGCTGTTCCACTTTGCGCTGCGCCCTGGCGGATATCTCTTCCTCGGATCGGCCGAGTCTGCCGATGCAGCCGACGACCTCTTCACGGTCGTCGACAAAAAGCATCGCATCTACAGGGCGAGAAAGATCCTCAACCGCGCGAGGCAGGCAGTTTCCTTCCCTTCGCTGGCGCAGCCGGGTGTGGCCACCGAGGACGCGCAGTCGGTGGTCGCAAGCGCGAGACCGCCGCTGCCGCCCGACCGGCGCAACTTCTCATTTTCGGCGCTGCACCAGCGCGTCCTCGAAGAATACGCGCCGCCGAGCGTCATCGTGGACCGTGACTCGGCGATCGTGCATCTGTCCGATAACGCAGGCAGATTCCTGCATCATGCCGGGGGCGAGCCTTCGACCAATATCATGGCCGTCGTCGTACCCGAATTGCGGCTGGATCTTCGCACGACGCTGTTTCGCGCACTGCAAACCGGCGCGAGCGTCGAGGCCCGGCGCGTGAAGATGGTCCGCGACGGCCGCACGTCGTGGATCAACATGACTGTGCGCCCCTTTCACGACCCGGGCGTCAACGCCGACTTCTTCCTCGTGCTGTTCGACGAGGTGCAGGAGCGCATGTCCGAGGAAGGCGAAGCCGAGCACAAGGGCCAGGACCCGGTGCTGGTGCAGCTCGAACAGGAGTTGCAACACAGCCGCGAACAGCTGGCCACCACGATCGAGCAGTACGAGACGTCCGTCGAAGAGCTGAAGGCCTCGAACGAGGAATTGCAGGCAATCAACGAGGAACTTCGGTCGGCCACGGAAGAGCTGGAGAGCAGCAAGGAAGAATTGCAGTCGGTCAACGAGGAGCTGACGACGCTGAACTCGGAGTTGCACTCGCGTGTCGAGGAAACCGCGAAAGCGAACGACGACCTCCAGAACATCATCGTCTCGACCGAGATCGCAACCGTCTTCGTCGACAAGAAAATCCAGGTCAAGCGGTTCACCCCGAGCGCGACGCGCATCTTCAAGCTGATCGACTCGGACATCGGGCGCTCGCTGTTCGACATCACGCATTCCCTGAAGCACCCGTCGCTTGCGGAGGACGTCAAGGAAGCATTCGAAACGCTCAAGCTCATCGAGCGGGAAGTGCAAAGCCAGGACGGACGGTGGTATCTGATGCGGCTGTTGCCTTACCGCACGGCCGACGACCGCATCGATGGCGCAGTCCTCACGTTGATCGACATCACTGCGCGCCACGAGGCGGAAGAGCAGGCCAGAATCGGCGAACAGCGGCTGAGGCTTGTGGCCCAGTCGACCAACGATTACGCCATCATCGTTCACGATCCCGCCGGCCGCATCGTCAGTTGGAACACGGGCGCCGAGCGGATCTTCGGCTATGCCGAAGCCGAGGTCAGGGGCAAGGACATCTCGCTCATCTACGAACCGCAGGACCGTGAGACACAGGCGCCCGTGCGCGAACGGGAGACAGCCGCGACCGAAGGGCGCGCCGACGACGAGCGCTGGTACGTAACCCGGGACCACCGCCGCGTGTGGTGCAGCGGTGTCGTCACGCCGATCTCCGATGCGTCGTTCACGGGCTTTGCCAAGATCCTGCGTGACCTCACGCAGCGCAAGCAGCGCGAGGACGCCAAGGACGATGCGCTGATGCACGAACAGGAGGAGCGGCAGCGCGTGTCGGACACGAGCCAGTTGAAAGACGAGTTCATCGCGGTGCTCTCTCACGAGCTCAAAAACCCGCTGAACCTCATCGGCATGAAGGCCGAAACACTGCCGCGACTGCCCCAGACGCGCGATATCGCGGTAGTGCGCGTGACTGCCGACGCGATCAAGCGCGCGGTTCGCAGCCAGGCGCAGATCATCGACGATCTCCTTGACCTGTCGCGCGTTCGCACCGGCAAGCTCGCGCTCGAACTGGAGCCGGTCGATTTCGCCGCGACGGTGCGCGACATCACCCAGGCCTGCGAGCCCGATACCGCCGCACGCCACATCAGTCTGTCCGTCACCGGCACGGAGCAGCCCGCCATGGTGAGCGCCGACCGCGCCCGTTGCGAACAGATCCTGTGGAACCTCGTGTCGAATGCAATCAAGTTCACCCGCGACGGTGGCGCAATCGAAGTGCGCCTGACTCACGAGGCGAACATGGTGCGCGTCGATGTGATTGACAACGGCGAAGGCATCGCGGCGTCGGAACTGCCCCACATCTTCGAGATGTATCGTCAGGGAGCGCGCAGCCGGACCAGGAGCGGCCTTGGAATCGGCCTCGCCGTCGTGAGGCAGCTCGTCGACATGCACGGTGGTCGCGTCGCCGCTCAGTCCGACGGGCCAGGCCGCGGAACCACGCTGACCGTATGGCTTCCGGCGCTGGACAGCACGCCAGAAGCTGGACAGGACACGCCGCTTTCGGGATCGCTTGCAGGCGTGCGGGCCATGCTTGCGCTCGACGACCCGGAGACCACTGCATCCCTTGGCAAGCTGCTCGAACTGGAGGGCGCGACCATCATCACCGCCAACGACATGGACCACGCGATCAGGGCGATGGAGAGCCAACCGGTCGATGTCGTGATCTGTGAGGTCCAGGACTCGGCTGCCAACGCACAGGAATTCATCGCTCGCGTGAAGGCCAGGCCGTTACTCGAGAGCGCCCGCACCGTGGCGGTGACGGCCAGTGACCAGGAAGCCGGGCGACGCCGTATTCTCGAGGCCGGATTCGACGCGCAGATCAGCAAGCCGATCGACTTTCAGGCACTGACGCAGATCCTGAGAAACTTCCTGCCGACGCTGAACAGCCGGTAGTGCGGTCTGAGCCTGCTGCTGCGACGAAGCATCTCGTCGCAGCAGCAGATTCGCCGCACTCATCCAGACTGCGGAGAAGCGGGAACAGTGTTTGCGCAAGCGCCATGAACGCGGAGAACCATGGAATCACGCCACATTGTCGTCATCGGCGGTTCGCGCGGCGCTTTCGGCGTACTGCGCACACTCGCTGCCCGACTACCGCCTGACCTGCCGGCGGCCGTGTGCATCGTATTGCACGTCGGCCGGCACGAGAGCGCCCTGCCCGAGCTGATATCAAGGTGGGGCCCCCTGCCGGCAAGCCACCCTGTTGACGGGGAGCGCGTCGCGAGCGGCAGGATTTACGTCGCACCGCCGGATCGTCACCTGCGGCTATCGCGGCATCGGCTTCATCTGGATGACGGAGCCGCCGAAAACTTCGCACGCCCCGCCGCCGATCCCCTGTTCAGGTCCGCCGCGGCCAGTTACGGCGAACACGTCGTCGCCGCCGTACTCAGTGGAGATCTCGACGACGGCGCCGCAGGACTCGCAATCGTACGCGCGCATGGCGGCTACTGTATCGTCCAGGACCCGGCCGACTGCGAGGCCCCGTCCATGCCCTGCTCAGCGCTCGCGGCTGCAGGTGCTGACGCGATCGCGAGTGGCGAACGGCTCGCGGACCACATCCTGGCAGCCGTGCACGGTGCACCGCGCAGGGAGGTGAACCTCATGCCCACCGAAAAACCGGATCCGGAGGCCAGCCTGGACGGGATGGACGTCGTCGAACCGGAGGACCTCGACAGGGTCGGGGAACGTTCACCGATCACCTGTCCTGAATGCGGTGGCACCCTCTGGCGCATGCGTGACGACCGGGTCCTGCGCTATCGCTGCCACACGGGCCACGCCTTTAATGCACTCTCCCTCCAGGATGGCCGGGAGAAGGTCGAGGAAGAAGCCATATGGTCAGCGATCCGCGCAGTCAACGAGCGGATCATATTTGCGCGCGAGCGGCAGAAATGGGCCGAACGTGTCGGCGATCGAAAAGAAGTCGAAATCGAGCAGGCGCGAATCGACGAAAGCGCGAGGCTTCTCGAGGCGCTAAGAAGCGCGTTCCGAAGCGGGAGCGATGAGGCGCTGGCCCAATGACGGTTCGCCGTTCGGGGCGGTATTGAGGGCGTGGACCGGTCGAACGCTGGGCGCCGCCCCGGTATCTGCCTGCAACGCGGGCGTCCCGGGCAGTGTCGAGTAACTTGGGGCATTCCCCAAGGGACTTTCAGCGTGCCGCCCTGATATTGTGCAACGCACAATCAACTGGAGCGCGATGGAGACTAATACGAATGGCTCATGACCTGCTCGTCGCACTGCTTAACCTCGACGCAGAGATCAAGTACCGCCTGGCGCGGCTGACGCAACTCGATTGCCAAACAGATGAGCCGGTGACGCCGTGGCGGCAGGAAGCCCGCGCCGATCTGCTCGGGGAGCTGGCCCTGCTGCAGGCACGCCGTGAAGAATGTTTTCTCAAGCTGAACGGCGTGCGGCGCGAACCATCTTCCGGGTCACCGCCACGCGCGGATCCGCTTCCCGAACGAACAGGTACGAGCACCGGTTCATATCCCAGGTCGGATCCGCCAACACTTGACGCTTCACCAGTTGCATTCGAGGGACACGTTCTCGCGCCGCGCTACGGCGGGGTCCGTGTACGGTCTCATGCCGCGCTGGAAAAAGGCGTCGGGAGCCCAAGCCGTCCGCGCTGACCTCGCTACCCTTTCCTCGCCGGTCGCAAGTCCTCTTCGATGCGCCTCGAACGCATCGATGGCTTCGGGTGCAACCGAGATCCGGCCTGCTCGCCTCTAGAGCGAAGGACGGAATACGCTGCGGGCCATGCCGCCACAGGCGTCAGGTACAAAGCGCTTTGCGGAGGGAGTCGTTTTCGACCGGACAGGTTGGGCCGTCGTTGGGCCCGGCGCACAGAATCCTGCGCGTGGTTTAGCTTCCGTATGCGTCGCCCAACGGGTCACCCGGTATGTATTCCGTCAAAAAAACGGCGTCCTCCGAACCGGAACGACGCGGCGAGTCGCTACTTGCAGCCATCCGGGGGGGTGGACCTCCGCCATCCTTGCCGCGGAGCGGCTTGTACGAAACTCGCGCATTGAGGACAGCAGCAGACCACAAACAGCCAACCCAACGAAGCTTGCGGCCGCAATGATCAAGCTCGTCGACGCGCCGAAAACACCGTTGGGCGTTCCGCCTGGCACCGAACACCCCGGCTGCCATCGCCGCGAAAAACGCTTGCGTGGTGCAGAAAACGGTAGCGTGGAAGGCACTGTCGGCGTCGACTGACGTTGATTGCTGAGTGACGAACGCGGCGGCTCGATATCTCCAGCCGCTGCTCGCGTGACTGCCCGTGTACCTTGAAGTCGTTGTCCTTGACTATCACGCGAGATTGCCTCGAGCCTGGCCGGAAACGCGCACCCGCCCTGCGCCATAGCCCGTCGCCGATAACAATAAAACTGATCAACATCAACGGATTTGTACGGCGAGGCGCGACCATTGCACTTATGACGCCGGACTCGCGCTGGTTCTGTTTCCGCATTGGCAAGTGGGGCCGTTATGGGCATTGGTATGCAGATAACCTATGTCGGGTTACCCCGAGCGGCATCATTGGAGAGCGAGGCTGCGTTGCAGCTCTTGCGCCTGCAAATATACGCCCCGTATGTCCCGGATCTCTGGTTATCGATTGAGCGCCATGGCACCTCGCCGGCAA
The DNA here is from genome assembly GCF_038900695.1 of Paraburkholderia sp. JHI2823. Lineage (NCBI taxonomy): Bacteria > Pseudomonadati > Pseudomonadota > Betaproteobacteria > Burkholderiales > Burkholderiaceae > Paraburkholderia > Paraburkholderia sp. JHI2823. The sequence goes on from NZ_JAYMRY010000011.1 coordinate 114,186, forward strand.
ACGCGGAATACGAGGTCCGCCTTTCAGTCGGGAAGACAAAAGACGGCGCCAGACGCATCGGACGCTGCGTTCGCGATAGCGTTGAAGCAGCGCTTCGTTGCGCTTTTAATATCGCGGTTCGGACTCTCGAACTCATCGCGCTGCATTGCCGGTGGTGACTTCGGTCAATTTACGCCTTCTGCGTGAGAGGCAGCACCCGAGGCGATCATCAGGCTCGATGGTCGGGCCCACTAGAGGACACTCGATCCCTCGCGACGATCGGCGGCGATGCGGTCATTCGGCAGCGAATGCGGGCACCCATCGCGCAACGACAGATGGCTTCGGCATCATCGCGCCTGCCGTGCCTGGCAGCCGGACGGCTGCGCAGCCTCGGCATCAACGTGCTTGCTGCCGCCGACATCGCGCGCCGCCAGAACTGCAGCACTATACGTTAGGATTTCGAATTTATCGATACGACCAGTTTCTTGTCCGACGAGCATCTTCAGGTCGGTTGCGTCGCTGTCCGTGCCGCGTCATTGCTTAAAAAAACGGCGTCCTCCGAACCGGAACGACGCCGCGAGTCGCCTTTTGAAGCTGTCCCGGAGCGGGTGGCCACCGGAACGAAGGAAGTATAGCCATCCATGGCGGAGAGCGGCCTGTACGAAAGTCGCGCATTGAGGACAACAGCCGAGCGCCGCCGTCGTGTGCTCCTGCGCAATTGTATCGACGATGGACTTGACGATTTTCGGCAGGTCGATCTCAAGCGTGCGCTGTTAAGCGAGACGCGAGTAACCGCTGCCAAAATCGTCGATGTACAACGGATGCCCTGCCGCCCGGAAAGCCGCAACGACGCCGGGAGTGGCATCGGCGTTCACGAAGCGGCGCTCCCGTCGCCTCTGCGGGCCGCATTTGTGTGAGAGGCGAGAAGGTTCAGGAAAGCGGGAAGCGCAAAGATCCAGCGTCCCCAACGCTTAGGAATACCTCGGGCGAGATGGCCTTCGCGTTCGGCTTCCAGCGCACCGGCTGAGTAAGTGATCCCATTGCCATGCTGCCCTGGGGCGCCCGCGACTGCGCGACCTGGGTACGCGTAATGCGCTCCGGTTCGCAACGGTTGCGCCGTTGCCGGGCGGTTTGCTGCTGATGTGCCCCTGTGTTTCGGCAGCGGGGAGCCAGTATTTGGCTTCGCAAGGAAATGTCGTGAGCAAGAAGACTTCGAAACAGCCCCCAGATCCGGGCGAGAGGGCGCCGATACTCGCACGGATTCGCGCGCAAAAGAAGGCGCGATCGGCCTACGACTATGTGCGTGGCAGCACGAAGCGCTTCTATGACTGGCTCGATAGCCAGGCCGCGAACGCCTTGCCCGTCGGGCCGGCTATCTGGATATGCGGTGACTGCCATCTCGGCAATCTCGGGCCGCTCGCCGATGCGGATGGCGAGGTAGCGGTTCAGATCAGAGACCTGGACCAGAGCGTGATCGGCAATCCGGTGCACGACCTGCTACGACTGGGACTTTCGCTGGCAACTGCGGCGCGCAGCGCGGACATGCCAGGCGTTATCACCTTTCGTATGGCGCAAGCGCTTCTCGACGGCTACGAGCAGGCGTTCGATGATGCCCGCCCGGACAGGACGAAGCCCGTTCAGCGACCGGCTGTCGTCAAGGTTGCAATGAAGGCGGCGCTGCACCGGTCCTGGCGGAAGCTCGACCAGCAGACGATCGACGGCAGTGCCCGCATTCCTCAAGGCAAGCGCTTCTGGCCGCTATCCCCTGTTGAAGCGCAGGATATTCGTGCGCTATTCGAATCGCAGTCCGGTCGGGAAGTCCGGCAAGCGCTATATCCACAGGCCAAAGCCGAGGGGAAAATCGACGTGCTCGACGCAGCATTTTGGGTTAAAGGATGCAGTTCCCTCGGACGGCGCCGGTACGCGGTGCTGCTCGACATCGACGGGACTTGTTCAGCAGGCGGGCCTCCATGCCTGATCGACGTGAAGGAAGCCGTCGCCGCAGCGGCGCCGAGACAGGCCGGCGTGCTGATGCCGCGTGACAACGCAAGGCGTGTCGTGGAGGGGGCGAGACACGTGTCACCGCTGCTCGGAAACCGCATGTGCGCGGCTCGTCTGGACGGCTGCGCGGTCGTGATTCGCGAGCTGATGCCCCAGGATCTCAAGCTCGATGCTGAGCGCCTCACCGAAGCGGACGCGGTCAAGGCGGCGCGCTTCCTCGCGCTCGTGATCGGTCAGGCCCACGCACAGCAAATGAATCCTGCCACCCGCAAAAGCTGGCTGGCTGAGCTGCAGACAAGACGCCCACGATCGGTCAATGTTCCCTCCTGGCTATGGCGCTGCATGGTTGATCTAACGCTCGCCCATGAAGAGGAATACCTGGAACATTGCAGGCGCTATGCGCTTGATCGTTAGCGTAAGCCTTCGGCGCGACGGACCCAGGATGGATGCGCGAGTGGCGGTTGGTGCTTCCGAAGTTCGGATAGCAGGTATGTATGTCGCCCTGCTAGTTGTGACATTCCGGGAAATTTGACGAAAGCTCTTCTTGAATGAGCGAGGCGGCGATGCGAATCCTTCGGACTCCAAAGCCGTTGCGCGAGAGCTTGAGGGTCACAGCAGTGCCACAGCATGGCCCTCTTCGTCTGCTCGCGCCGCTTTCACCGTCCCGTTGAGTCCCAGCATATTCGTCTGAAAGCCGCGCCTTTGACAATGCCGGTGGAGCAAGCAATGCCAGCCGACCTCTACCTTGTAGCCGCCATCGGCTAAACGGCCTGACCACCGAGCGGGCTGCCCTCGCCTCACTCCCGTGAAGCGCCCATGTGCCGAAAGGATCGTCGCACTATGAAAGAAAGCATCAGCGCGACTGCAGCTTGAATCCCTCGCCGCCGATACCCGCCCGATCCACCGCCGCGATGCGGTTGCGTCCCTGATCTTTGGCCTGGTAGAGTTGGGCATCCGTCAGGTTGATGAACGCCGTAATGTCGATGCCTTCGTTCGGCACGACGGTGGCCACTCCAAAGCTCGCCGTGACACGCTGACCGTGGGGGGATCGCAGATGCGCGATGCCTTCCTCCCCGATCAGCGCGCGGCAACGCTGCGCGATGCGCACGGCCTGATCGGCGTCGGTTTGCGCGAGCACGAGCACGAATTCCTCGCCGCCAAACCGGCCCAGGAACGCGTTCGGCCCGGCTGCCTCGCCGAGCACGCGCGCAATACGCTTCAGACATTCGTCGCCCTGCAGGTGACCGTAATAGTCGTTGTATGACTTGAAGAAATCGATGTCGATCATCACGAGCGAAAGCGGCTTTCCCGATGCCGCCGCGCTCGCCCATTCGCGTGCAATGACCGTGTCGAACATGCGACGGTTGCCGATGCCCGTCAAACTGTCGGACAGCGAGAGGCGTTCCAGTTCGCGCTGGAGTTCCGCGAGCCGTTCCTCCGTGCGCTTGCGTTCGCTGATGTCGAACATGAAGCCGATCAGCGCGTCAACGTCGCCGTTCTCTTTGCGCACGACGTGGACAACGTCGCGAATCCACACGTAGCCGCCGTCCGCCGTAAGTGCGCGATAGTCCGCCTCATGGTCGGTGCCCGCCTGCGACTGCGCAACGCAAAAATTCACCACGTCCTCACGGTCGTCAGGATGCATGCGTGCGGCCCAGTCCTCGACCGTTCTCCATGTGGACGGCGCGTAGCCGAGCAGTGCTTCGATCTGCGGGCCGATATAGGCGAACTGCATCGTCGCCCAGTCGATCTTCCAGGGGATCGCCCTGGTGGATTCGAGCAGCGTGCGATAAACGGCGGGGTTGTCCTCGCCGGGCTGACGCCCGGGGGGTGCAAGGCTGTCCTCATGGCGCAGGAATGCGGCCTGAAGCGAACTGCGTGCCAGATCTTTTTCTTCGTGGCTCATCGTGATCGTCCAATAACGCGTAAGTGCGTTATCGGCAAGTAGCAGCAGAGTCTTGAACGCGGCGTGAAGGTTGTTCGCCTGAAACCTCGTACGGCGACGCTCCTGTTGCCGTACGGCAGCCGCCTCGTTTTCGAGCTTGGCCAGTTGCGCTTTGAGTTCCCTGTACGTTGCCACCTTCGCGCAACGCGGGCGCTTTCGGCAAATGTCCCTCGCGAGCGGCGAAATCGACGGGATTCCACTCAAAATGTCTGCCAGTCCCCGGCACCGGTATCCGTCGCGACTGCGGCCTCCCTGTCGGCAGTACTGACTGGCGATGGCCTCGTCGAAGTTGCACGGGAAGGAGTGCGAACTACTGGTTCCGGCCGACGCAGCTCATTGCGGGACGCAACCACCCGGGATGGCGATGCATCGGCAATCCTGAAGACTGCCACAGCTCGACGCAGCGCCTGGGCCTGCTCGGCCATCGACTGCGTAGCAGCCGCAGCTTCCTCGACCAGCGCGGCATTCTGCTGGGTCACGAGGTCCATCTGGCTTACCGCCGTATTGACCTGTTCGATCCCGGTGCTCTGTTCTTCCGATGCCGAAGAAATTTCACCCACGATGTCAGTCACGCGCTTCACCGACTCGACGATTTCGGTGATCGTGCTGCCCGCTGTCTCCACCAGCTTCGAGCCAGCGTCCACCCGATCTATCGACTCGCTGATCAGGTCCTTGATTTCCCTGGCCGCGGTGGCACTGCGTTGCGCAAGCGTGCGGACCTCGCCAGCCACGACGGCAAACCCCCGTCCCTGTTCACCGGCGCGGGCCGCCTCGACTGCAGCGTTGAGCGCCAGGATGTTCGTCTGGAACGCGATACCCTCAATCACGCTAATGATCTCGGCCATCTTCGCCGAGCTGCCGGAGATCCCGTGCATGGTCTCGACCACCCGTCCGACCACTTCGCCGCCGCGCTGAGCGATTTCCGATGCCGTGCCGGCCATCGCGGTTGCCTGCCTTGCGTTATCCGCGTTATGACGGACCGTGCTGGTGAGCTCTTCCATGCTGGAGGCGGTTTCCTCAAGTGACGCGGCCTGCTCTTCAGTGCGCCGTGAGAGATCGGTATTGCCTTGCGCTATCTGGCCGGCAGCGACCGAAATTGACTCACTGGAGGCCTGGATGCCCCGAACGATTGTCGTCAACTGGTCCTTCATGAGACCCAGCGAGAACATCAGACTGCTGCGATCGCCCGCCTTCAACGGGACCGCCGTGCACAGATTGCCTTGCGCGATGTCGCTGGCGAGCGCAGCCGCCTCGCGTGGCTCACCACCAAGCTGCCTGGCCAGGCCGCGCGCAATGACCAGCGCCAACAGCAGCGCACTTGCCGACGCAGCGACGATCAGGCCAACCACGAGTGCAATAGCGTGCGAATACGCCTGGTCTGCGGCTTCACCTTCGCGCCTGGATCCCGCCACATTGACGTCGACAATCGTCGTGATGTCTTTGTCGATGGCATCGCGAAGCGTAGCCGCCTGATCCCTGACGACAGCCATGGCGTCGGCCCCCTTGCCCGCTTTGATCAGCGCACGAATTTGCCGATCGATCTGCAGATATTGCGGCATCAGCGTCTGGATATCCGAAAACGCTATCTTCTCCTCCGGCTCGGAGATGAATGTCTCGTATTCCGCGACTGCACGGCCATAACTTGCGATGCCGGCCTCGATTCGTGTATCGGCTTCCTGAATTTGAGCAGGGGTCTCAGAAGTCGCAAGGCGGTATTCGCCAAGGCGAATCTCGCGCAGCCCCGCCTGCATCTGCAGGCTGCTGCGCACGGAGGGTAACCAGTTGTCGCGCATCTGCGAGACATGACTGTTTTCTGCACTCATCTCGAAGAGGCTGAATAAACCGAGGCCGATCAACAGAACGATCACCGCGGAAAAGCCCAGCATCAACTGGGTCAACACTCTCAGGTTCTTCAGATATTGCACGAAAGATCACCCCGTATTTTTAAAATAGTAAAATGAAAGCAGCTTGACTACAGCTGGGGACTGATCGTCGATATTCGCAGCGTGGAATTAGTCAGCCTATTGAAACTGCAAAAAACTCGCTGCTGGCACACTCACGAAATCGGGGCACGGCCGGGCTTACGAGCTGGCGGTTCTTGAAAGACATTCACATCATCACCTCAATAATGTTAAAAGACTACTACATCTATCCCACCATCGCATATCGGTTTTTGTTCAGAAAAACGGCGAATTCTTATTACAACAAGCGCAAACGTTTCCCATGAATCGAGGCTTGACAGCCAGAGATTTTCTTATTGCTTGCATGGAAATTTGCGATTTTCATCGGTCGGTTTATGAGACTGGAACAGCCTCCCGCGCCCAATTAATGTGGCCACAACCTTTCGCTGCCGCCGTGCCACATTTTCGCTCGGCCCTTATCTGAAATTCATGTGTGAAATTCATTGGGCATTTCCGCCGGCAGACAGCGGTCATCGATCTGTGCGCTCAGGTTCGCTTGCGAGTTCGCACCCGCTGGCCGCGCCGTCCCGTGCCTGGGGCCTTAAGCCTGCGTTAACTTTACGCTCCGTACAATTGCTGAATCGATATCTCACGCCTGATGACCGCCCATGTTCAAGCTTTCGTGCCACCATCGCGCCAATCTGTTGCTGTGCGCGTCACTTCTCGCGGTTTCGTCATTCGCACAAGCCGGAGAAATCAAGATGCTGATGAAGGACATGAAGCTCGCCATGCAGGGAGCGATGGCAAGCACAACGATGCCCGCCTTGAGCAGTTACGTGGCCCGTCTGGAACGTGATGTGGAGCAAGTTAGTCATCAAGCTTATCGCGACGACCAACCCACCTACGACGAAGGTATGCAGGCTCTGCGGGACGAACTTGCCGAGGTTGATCAGGCCATTCGTGCAAACGACATGACGACCGCCAAGAACGCGCTGCGCAGGATCGACGGGACCAGAAAGCACTACCACGCCCTGCTGGGCTAATCGATACGCCAACGGACATCATTGCATGAAAGCCCCTTCGCGCTACCCCATTTCAGTCAGTCTTTTGCATTGGTTGCTGGCCATCGCGCTGATCGGCAATCTTGTCATCGGCTGGCTGCTCGACGACCGCGAGGGACTCCTCGCCTTGCACAAGTCGATCGGCATCGCCATCCTCGCCCTCGCACTCATTCGCCTCACAAACCGGTTGCGTGTGCGCGACCAATTGCCGCCTTCCGTGAACAAAACCGGTACGGCGGCATACTTCATCGAAGGCATGGTCCATCGCTTGCTCTACGTGTTGATGCTTGCGGCTCCTCTGCTCGGGTGGCTAAAGACCAATGCGGCAGGACATCCAGCCAGCTTCTTTGAACTCTTCACGTTGCCGACGCTTTTGTCCAGAAACCGCGAGCTGTCTCACTGGTTTGGAGAACTTCACGCAATGGCCGCCTATGGACTGGCCGCACTGGTAGGTTTGCATTTGCTAGGGGCGCTGGCGCACCGGCTTCTCAAGGGGCAAAACATCATTCCACGCATCGTTCCCTTGCCCCGACGACCCCTACCCAAGGCGAGACGCCTGGCGGACTAATCTGGATCGACTACGTCGCGATTCCGCAAGCCGCACGGGTTCGCATGCTGTCGACACCGCCGCGATTTTCCGTGGCCGGCATGGTGCACTTCGTTGACGTCAAATTCCAGGGACGATCAGCTTTCCGATTGACCGCCAATCGGTCGAGCGCGATCGCCATTCGCGGCAGCGAAGCGTCGAGCCCCAGCGCGCTCATTGCCGTCGTGAAGCTCGCGTGGTCGTGAGGAGCTGCGCGCGCTGCTCGGCGCGGGGCCCGACGACCTGCCGGAGATCCGGCCCGTGCCTTTGCCGCTGCCGCAGGCGACCTTGCCGCCCACGCTCTCGTATGAGCTGCTGGCCCGCCGGCCGGATCTCCAGGCCATGCGCTGGTACGTGCAGTCGTCGTTCAGCCGCATTGACGCGGCCAAGGCCGCGTTCTACCCAAGCTTCGACATCAAGGCGTTCTTTGGCGTCAATGCGCTGCATCTTTTCGATCTGTTCACGCACGCGAGCCAGCAGATCAACCTGATTCCGGGCCTGTGTTTGCCGATCTTCGAGGGCGGACGCCTCAATGCGAAACTCAGCGGCGCTCGCGACGCGAGCAACGCAGCCTGCTTTGCCGCGTCGCGGGTCAAGCCAAACCCGCCGTGCGCGACGGGGCGGACCGGGCATTCGCTCACCTCGACGAGGCTTGAGCGCAGCAGCGGCGCGAACTTCAAGCCGAGCGTCCGCTGTTACTCACGAGCCAGCACGACGCCCACGCGTGCCGTCGTGGACGGCATGAGCAGCAAGGCTGCGGCGAGCGACACGAGGCATCCGGCAAAGACTTCCTCGATGCGCAATTCGGCAAGCGGCACGATGGCGAAGCCAAGCTGGCCGTAAACGAGCCCGACGAGCGTCGTGATGAAGAACACACCGCGAGCGTATGCGTGAAAAATGTAGTAGGCCCAGCCGAAAACCGATAAGGCCATGGCGGCCACGAGCAGCCAGGTTAGGTGTCCGCATAGGGTAATGAGCAGCACGCTGACCGCCGCGCCGCTCAGCGTGCCGGCAATGCGCTTCATGACCCGTGCGCGTGTGCCCTGATACGAAGTCGTCCCAAGAAAAACGACGAACGTGCTGATGACCGCCCACATCGAACGGTCTTCGGACAATTCGCCGCCCGCCAATATCGCGAGCAGGGCCGCGACGCTGGCGACGAGGGCCGGCCGCCACGCGAGCCGGTGGAGCCGGTGCGCGAGCACGGTGGAAAAGGGCCGCCCGGTCGGGCGTCCGGTTACGAGGAGGTCGGCGACATCATGGACGGCTGCGCGGCCCCATGCCTTCGCAGCCGCGAGGGTGTGGGGCAACGCGCGCATGAGCGACGGCGCCGGCGCACCGCCCCGCGTCACCGGAATGACGACGCGCCCGACGAAGGCGACGATGAAAGGAGCCATCGCCATGGCGGTCAGCATTGTCATCAGCCGCGTGTGAGAAGGATGCAGATACAGGCCGAGGTAGAACGACACCAGCGCGAGCATCGCTGCGCCCACCGCGCGAGCGCCGAGCGATTGGCACAAGATGCCCAGAAACACGACGAGCAGCGCCCCGGCGTCACGCAGCGCAGGCTGCGAGGCGAGCGCGGCGGCACCGGCAAACGAGGCGCAGGTGCACAAATAGAGAACAAGTATCGAGACGAGCCAGCTCGACCAGCGCGCTTCGCGCAGAAATAACGGCGCAATCATCGCGAACAACGCACCAGGTACGGCAAGCGTCGGCGTTTCGTGATGGTGCAGCGCCCAGGACACGCCCAGGCCCGCCGTGAGCAGACAAGCGAGCGTCGAGCGTGCGGCACCGCGCAGGCGCGCGAATTCGGGGTCCTCGACAAGTGCGCGTTGGAACGCGCGTGAGCAAGCGGCGGCGATCATGGTCGACGATATCCGTGCATGTCGGCTCCGGGCTTGTGGCCGTGGCCGATGTCCGGGCATGGCAGCCCGGCGTTGGGATGGACACCTGATGCGCACGCCTTCCGGGATCTCCGGTCTGGCGCGCGCCCGGTGAGGCTTACTCCCGGGCTACACCCAGTCTGCGTCCAGGATAGGACGCGAGACGGTGGCCCGGGTTTTCCCGGATGATAGCCGATCAAAATTACGCGAATGTCGCGCTCGACAAAATCGCGCAACAGTCGTCGCATCGGCGCTTCACGCGCATGCGGCCCCGCCCCGCTGCATGGGTGACAACGACAGCCAAGGGCTTTCGCAGCCGCGCCCCTGTTTGCACCGGAGCCCGATAGAAACGGGCCGCCAGCTACTTCGGTGTCACCTCCGACTGCGCCGTCTGTTACGGCTGAAACCGGCGCCGTTTCCCGCGTTTCAGTTGCAATGGCAACGCCCGGGTTTGAAACGCCCCGCTAACCGCTCGCCGGTCAAATGCTTGTCATCGGGACGGGCAGTCGAATATCGAAAACGGCGGCCGCCCGACTCGGGTGCCGTTGCAGTCAAGCGGCGTTGACTTTCTCGACGGGCCGGACAGGGCGTCGCAATTGGATAGATAGAGGAACGCAGATGAATCGCAGGGAAATGATGCAGTCCACCCTTCTTGCCTCGGTGGCACTTGCCAGCACAAGAGCGTTTGCACAATCCGCCGATGCGGGTGCATCGGCGCCGGCGGCGGGCTTCCGTCAGGAAACTGACAGCATGGGCCTCGTCAACGTGCCTGCCGACAAACTGTGGGGTGCGCAAACCCAGCGATCGCTCGAGCACTTCAGCATCGGCCCCGATCTGATGCCGAGGGAGATGGTCACCACCTATGCGATCCTGAAGAAGGCAGCGGCCAACGTGAATTACTCGGAGAAGCGGCTCACTGACCAGCAGCACGACCTGATCGTCAAGGTGTGTGACGAGATCGTCGCCGGCCAGCACGCCGACATGTTCCCGCTGCACGTGTGGATGACCGGCAGCGGCACGCAGTTCAACATGAACGTCAACGAGGTGATCTCGAACCGCTGCTGCCAGATCGCGGGCACGCCGCTGGGCAGCCACACTCCAGTGCATCCCAATGACCATGTGAACATGTCGCAGTCGTCCAATGACTCGTTCCCCACGGCCATGTACATGGCAGCCGCGATGAACGTCAAGCAGCGCCTGATGCCAGCCGTGTCGAACCTGCGCGACTCCATCGGCGCGAAGGCGAAGGACTGGATGGATATCGTCAAGATCGGCCGAACCCACATGCAGGATGCGACGCCGATCACGCTCGGTCAGGAATGGTCCGGCTACGAGGGCATGCTGACCGACAACCTGGAACGGCTCGACGACGCGCTAAAGGGCGTCTACCGCCTTGCGCTCGGCGGTACTGCGGTGGGTACCGGGCTGAACACGACACCACGATTTGCGCCCGCCGTCGCCGCCGAAATCGCGCGCCTCACGAACCTGCCGTTCGTGACTGCTCCAAACAAGTTCACCGTGCAGGGCGCCCACGATGCGCTCGTTCACCTGTCGGGTACCATGCGCACGCTGGCCGTGTCGCTCTACAAGATCGCTAACGACATCCGGCTGATGTCGTGCGGACCCCGTGCCGGTTTCGCAGAACTGATCATTCCGGAAAACGAGCCCGGCTCATCGATCATGCCGGGAAAGGTCAACCCCACGCAGGCGGAAGCGCTTGCCATGGTGGCAGCGCATGTCATGGGCAGCGATGTTTCCACGGGAATCGGTGGCGCAAGTGGTTACCTGGAAATGAACGTCTACAAGCCGCTCATCATTTTCGACATCACGCACTCGATCACGATCATGACGGACTCGTGCACGAACTTCCGCAAGTTCCTCGTGGAAGGCACGAAGCCCAACCTCAAGAAGATCAAGGAGTACGTGGACCGGTCGTTGATGCTCGTCACCGCGCTGTCGCCGGTCATTGGTTACGACAAGGCTTCCAAGATCGCGCATTACGCCTATGACAATGACCTCACGCTCAAGGAAGCCGCACTCAAGCTCAACTACGTTAGCGAAGCGGACTTCGACCGGATCGTCGATCCGCGCAAGATGGTGATGCCTTACGTTGCGCACAAATAAGGCGCCTTGCATGAGCGGCGGCGTACCCAGGCGGGAGCGCCCACAAGGACGGACGACGATAGGCCCTTCCGCCGTCAGGAAACGAAGATGGAATCAGTGAAAGCAAACCCGGCAGTCGCGATACTGCTCACGTTGTGCGGCGGATTTCTCGACGCGTTCACATTTGTCGGCCACGGCCGGATATTTGCGAATTCGATGACGGGAAACATCGTGGTGACGGCGGTTAGTCTCGCCGACGGAAATCGCCACGCTGCACTTGTGCATCTGGTCCCTCTGGGCGGATTTGCAGGCGGCGTGTTGGGCGCCCATCTGTTGCGTCTGGCTGCTTCGCGTAACGAGTCGTTTCCACCCATCGTTGCGCTGCTGCTTGAGACTGCTTTCCTGTTCGCCGCCGCGATAGCCCGTATGCCACAGGCATGGCTGATACCGGGAATCTCATTCGTTGCCGCTTTACAGACGACGATTTTCACGCATTCCGGCACGCAGCCTTACTCGTCGGTCATGACCACAGGGAACCTCCTGAGGGCGTTACAAGGCTTCTTTCGATCGACGATACCGCGACGCGATTTCGCAGGAATACGCGGCGCAGCCGTGCTCGCAGCGATATGTTCTTGCTTCGCCTGCGGTGCCACCGCGGGTGCCGTCGCGACGCAACGGTTTCACGATATGGCGTTGCTCGGCCCTTCGTTTCTCGCATTCATCGCATTGATTTGTCTTGTTGCGCTAAAGACCTGCGAGCGCAGGCAAGACGCTTAACGTTACATTTCCGGCCCACCCGGCTAACCTCAGGTTCGACACAACGAACGCATTTTCAAGGAGCATCATCATGGGATCGCTGAGTATCTGGCATTGGTTGATTGTTTTGGTCATCGTTTCTCTTGTCTTCGGAACGGCGAAGTTGCGAAATATCGGCTCCGATCTTGGGTTCGCGGTGAAGGGATTCAAGGATGGCGTGAAGGAGGTGGAGTCGCTTTCGCAAAGCGTGGACGCGGAAGTCGCAGGTGAGCGCGGCGGAAAAGGCCATTGATTTGCGGCGGCGCTTCGATAGGACGCCGTTTCTCTTTTCGCGGAGAGCAGTTCGATGTTGGACGTGGATTTTTCGAAATTGCTGTTGATCGCGGCGGTTGCAGTCGTCGTGCTTGGGCCCGAGCGCCTGCCGCGCGTGGCGCGCGCGGTGGGGGTCCTCATTGGACGATCGCGGCGTTACCTCGATGATCTGAAGTCGCAGGTCACTCAGGAACTCGAACTCGAGCAACTGCACGCAATGAAATCGCAGATCGAGTCGGGCGTACAGACGTTCGCCGCGCTCGCGGACCCGGGCTCGACGCTCACGCGCAACGCCGTCACGTTCGTGGAAACGAATACGTCAGAGACCCTGGTGGCCACTCCACCCAGGCAGGATGATGCGGTTGGACTCGCGCGGCTATCGCGTCGTGCAAACGCGCCATGGCGTTGGAATGCACCGTCGACAGGCGCCGGCGATCCGAGCCAGGCGCGCAGGAAGCGCCGATACAGTGGTGCTGCGCAGCCGCGTCCGCTACGCCATGCGGCCTTCAGAAGAAGGAACCGCATCCTCATCGGAATTGCCCGGTGACAGCGCGACAGACAAAAGGTGACACACGATGAGCAGTACACAAAAACTCCCGTACGGAGCCGATGAGCAAGCCGGCCAGACCGACCAACCGTATCTGACCCACATCGTGGAGCTGCGCCGGCGTTTGGTGAGAGCAGCCGCAGCAGTCCTCGTGGCTTTCGTGGGGCTCGTGTACTGGGCGCCGGGGATCTTCCGCCTCGTGGTGCGGCCTCTGGCAGACAACCTGCCGCAAAACGGCAAGCTCATCGTCACGGACGTCACGGGCTCGTTCTTCGTGCCGATGAAAGTCACGATGATGGTTGCATTCGTCGTCGCGTTGCCGGTCGTGTTGCATGAGCTGTGGTCGTTTGCGGCGCCGGGCCTCTACAGGCATGAAAGGAAGCTCTTCGGGCCGCTCGTGGTCTGCAGCTATGTGCTGTTCCTCGCCGGGATGGCCTTTTCATATTTTCTTGTATGTCCCGCGATTCTTCATGTCATGGCGCACTACAACGCGCCGCTCGGCGCGCAGATGATGACGGACATCGACCATTACCTGCGCTTTACCGTTCGCTTGTTCATCGCATTCGGCGTGGCCTTCGAGGTGCCGGTGGTCATCGTCGTGCTGGTCCGCAGCGCGCTCGTGAATATTGCCAGATTGAAGCAGATTCGCCCTTACATCATCGTCGGCGCATTCGTCGTCGCCGCAGTCGTGACGCCGCCCGATGTCATGTCTCAGTTGCTCCTTGCCGGCCCCCTCGTGCTCCTTTACGAGCTCGGGATTGTGGCAGCAAGGATCTTGGGCAGCATCGGGAGATCGGCTGACCAGTGACGCGCAGGCAGTCGATGCCGCACTGAGGCCAATTGGTGACAACCGTAAAGGATCGATTGTGGAAGATCGTAAGAGAGTGTTGGTGATGGAGGACGACATGTCGATGCGGGCGCTGCTCTCCCTCACCTTCCGCGATGCGGGCTATGACGTGCTCGAGTCAACGGGCACGAGCGTCCCGGATTTCCTTGCAGGCCCGGTCGATCTCGCGGTGGTCGATATCAATCAGCCGAAGGCGATGGATCCGGAGCGGATCGCTCTCGTCCGGACTGTCTTTCCCTCCGTGCCCGTCATCGCGATTTCGGGCTATTTCCCGACACAGGCTCAGGCCATGTCGATGCTGGCCAGCCGGTTGGGCGTGGAACGGGCGCTGGCCAAGCCATTCAGGCGCGAAGCGTTGTTACAAGCCGCTGCGGCGTTGACCGGCCGGGGCGCGAATGGCTCTGGGCGACGAGGCCTGGCACCGTAGACAGCTGTGCGGCGATGCGAGAACCTAGTCGGGCAGTAGATGCTTCAGCGTGCGCGCGAGTTCCGCCCTGGGCAACGGCTTGCGCAATTGGGCGTTGACGCCCGCCTCGTGCGCCTCGGTTTCCAGCGCGGGGCTGCTCAATCCGCTGACAAGAATGATGGGTATCTCGGCGCGTACGGAACGGATCATCCGGGCGAGTTCGACGCCGGTCATCCCGGGCATCGTCTGGTCCGTGACGACCGCGTCGAAGCGCTGAGGATCGGCGCGGAAAGCCTGCCACGCCGCGTCGCTGGAGACGAAGCCTGCCGGCTCGTAGCCCAGTTCCGCGAGGCGCTCCTCGCCGATCCGCACGAGCGCTTCTTCATCGTCGACGAGCAGGATGGTCTGCCCTTCACCGTAAGGGCAAGCCTCTTTGTCCCTGGGTGCTTGACTGGTGTGCGAATCGATTGTTGGAAGTAGAAGCGTGAATTGACTTCCTGCGCCGACCACCGTCCGGACGTCGATGCCGCCGCCATATTCGCGAACGATCCCGTCGACGAGCGCCAGTCCCAATCCGGTTCCCTCACCAGCCTTGCGCGTCGTGAAGAAGGGATTGAAGATGCGCTCGAGCAGGTCGGGCGCCATGCCTACACCGCTATCCGATACGGCGAGCCGCACGAAATGCCCCGCTTCCACGGCGCCGTGCGACAGCGAGCATGCGGCATCGAGGTCGACCGTGTCGAGGACCACGCTGAGCGTTCCGCCGCCCGGCATGGCGTGAATCGCATTGACGCAAAGGTTGGTCACCAGCTGGTCGAGATGCGCCGGATCGCCTTCGATGCTGGCCTCCGGTGCGTTCAGTTCGACTTCCAGCCGGATGCCGGCGGGAAGGCGCACCTTCAGCATTTCGATCGAGTCGTGAACGACGGGCTGAACCTGGACGGGCTGCCGGGTGGTGAGCCCGCTGCGGCTGAAGGTGAGAATCCGCTCGACCAGCGAGCGTGCACGGTCCGCCGACTTGAGCACCTGCGCCACATAGCGCTGCCCGGGTGTCTCGTCCGCGAGTGCCTGGAGCGCGAGCTCTCCATAGCCGACGATCGCGCCGAGAATGTTGTTGAAGTCATGGGCAATGCCGCCGGCGAACGTGCCTAGCGCTTCCAGCTTCTGCGATTGCCTCAGCTGGCTTTCGAGCTGGCGGCGCGCCTGCTCGTCCTCGCGGCGCTGCGTGACGTCTTCCACGGTCGCCACGATGACATCTTCCTGGCGTGCCGGGTCCTTGGCCGTCTCATCCGACACGGTAACGCGCGCGAGCCGCACATCTGTCCAGACAGTGTGTCCGTCGCGGTGCTGGTAGCGTTTCTCAAAGCGAATGCTTTGCAAGCCATCTCGCAACAGCCGCTCGACATGCTGCCGGGTGAGCTCGACGTCTTCGGGGTGGGTGATGTCGGCCTCGGTCAGGTTTTGGAGTTCCGTTGACGAGTAACCGACCATGCGTTGAAACGCGGGGTTGGCGGCGAGGTAACGCCCGCGCGGCCGCAGCAGCATGATTCCCGCCGGCGCGTTATCGAACACGGTTCTCCAGCGTCGCCGGCTCCACTGTAGCCGGCGCGTGAAGCGTCCGAGTTGCTGCATCCTCCTCATGAGCGCGATGCCTAGCGCCGCCACGAGTAGCGAGAGCACGCTGGCGCCGATGAAGTCGTAGATTGTAGATAGGCGCCATGCCTGAAGCGCGAGCGCTTCGTCGCGCGTGACGTCAACGGCCAGCTGGAATCCGGGCACCTGTTTGCGGGCGGAGAGTACCGGCCGACCGTGCTTGCCGGGTTCGTTCCCGCTTGCGGACGCCACGACCGGCACACCGTCCTCGCGCCGAAGCGTGATACTGGTGCGTTCGTCCGGATCGACGCGCCTGTAGAAGTCGCGAAAGTAGCCGTCTTCGATCAGCGCGACAACGGCGCCTTCGAATCGGCCATCTGCGTCCTCGAGACGGCTAGCCATCGCAAACGTAGGGCGGCCGTCGACCATGCTGACGAGCGGCTCGCTCACCACCAGCGCGTTGCCCGATGCGCGCTGCACAGCCTTGAAGTAGGCCCGCTGTGAAACATTGGCGGCGGGGTTGCCGGGGAGGGTCGTTGCTATCCGCTGGCCCGTGGCATCGACGATGTCGAGTTGCCTGATCTGGGGTACGCCGGCGATTTCCTCGCGAAGAAAGCGGTTCACGGCCTCGCCGGCGTCCGCTGCGTTTTTTGTGTCGCGCGACCAGCCGGAGGTGCGCCGGAGAATGAATTCGACGCCCTGCAACGACCGGGCGGTTTGCTCTGCAAGCGCGCTCGCGAGGCTCGATAGTTCCCTGGCGTTGGACTGGAGCACCAGTTGGCGCGATCGCAAGCTTTCCGTCACCGCGCCGATCCACAAAAGGAGTACGAGCAGGCACCCTGCTGCCAACAACCTGTACTGGTGCGGCCATGCAACCCTGCGCCTGATTCTTTCCGTGCTCATCGAGGCTCTTTTGTTCAGTTCGCGAAGCTTGGACAAACGTGGCCACCCCGCATTGCCGCGAGCATTGTTCGATGGGGACAATGACCGGCGATGACCTGGCCGTTTCGGTTTCGGGCTAGATCAATGGCGAACGAAAAGTCCCGCCAGTCGCGTACTGCATGTGAAGCGCAGGAACGCGGCGACAAAGCTGCCGCTCAGCGCGTTTCCCACTCGACCGGCGCGGGCAGCTTTTCCACCTGCGCGGTGAAGACGTAGCCCGCGCCGCGTTCGGTCTTGATGTAACGCGGGTTCGAGGGGTCTTCCTCGATTTTTCGGCGCAGCCTCAGGATTTGCACATCGATGGCGCGGTCGTAGACCTCGTCGTAGAGGCGGCTCGATTCGAGCAGCTGGTCACGCGTCAGGATCTGGCCGGGCGAGGCGAGAAACGCGGCGAGCAGCGAGAACTCGCCGTTGGTCAATCCCACCGTTTGGCCCGCTGGGGAGACCAGGCGTCGCGTGTTGATGTTCAGTTCCCAACCTGCGAAACGGTAGCCTCGCGCATTGGCCTGCCGCCCGGCGGCGACCTGTGTGTTCCTCGATCGGCGCAGGAGGGCACGAACACGCGCCAGCAGCTCGCGGCAACTGAACGGCTTCGTCATATAGTCGTCCGCTCCCAGCTCCAGCGCCATCACGCGGTCTGCCTCTTCCAGGCGACCCGAAAGGATCAAGATCGGGAGCGATGATTTTTCACGGATGCGCCCGGCTATCTGGATACCGTCTTCGCCCGGCATGCGCAGATCGAGAATGATCAGATCGACGGCACCGTTTTTGAGCGCGGCTGCCATTTCCGCTCCGTTAGCCACGGCGGACACGCGAAAGTCGTTCCCTCCGAGGTATTCGGTCGTTACGTCGCGAATGGCGGGGTCATCGTCGACGACGAGTATGTGAGGCAAGATGATGTCGGCCATGACTGGAAACCTCGCGACAGTAAAGGCCTGGCAGGTAGCTCAAGCGATTTCGGATTGCCGACAGTTCGGGCGGCCGTCCTGTAAGGGAAAAGTCGGCGTATCGATTTGATCGTACGCGCATTTTAACGGGTCCCGTCGGAATCGACATGGACAATGCTGCGGACGCGGGCCCGAGCCTTGCAAGAATATCGGGCCAGGGACAAAGGGCCGCGTGCGCGATGCGGCTCCGCGCCACGTTGACTGCGACGGTCGTGTGCCCCCCTTGTTACGGATGTAATGCGCAAGCGCCAGATCGCAATCGGCTAGCAATACGCGAGACCCAAACTCCAGCCAACCCGGCCTGACTGGAGCTAGCACGTGGAAGCCTCTGCACGCCTGCTATCGCGGACACAGTACGGAACGGGTATCCAGAAACTGTCGAATTCAGGAGAAATCGATGTCTGCCGCTCATCAATGGCCCACGGCCGCCACCGTCAAGCGTGACGCCGACTCCAGTCGTCTGGTCGCCCGTCTGGAGGCGATCGTCGGGAAAGACTTCGTGCTAACTGACGACGACCAGACTCGCCGTTACCGCACGGGGATTCGCTTCGGCAACGGCAAGGCGCTCGCCGTCGTGCGTCCGGGCTCTCTGGTCGAGCAGTGGCAGGTGCTCAAAGCCTGCATCGAGGCGAACGTGATCGTGCTTGCGCAGGCGTCCAATACCGGGCTGACCGGTGGCTCGACGCCGGACGGCGATGACTACGATCGCGATATCGTGATCGTCAGCACGACGCGCATGAAGAAGATTTACCTGATCGAGGAAGGTAAGCAGGTCGTCTGCCTGCCGGGTGCCACGCTCGATCAGCTGGAGAACGACCTGCGTCCAATTGGACGGGAGCCGCATTCGGTCATAGGTTCGAGCTGCATCGGCGCGTCGGTGTTCGGCGGCATTTGCAACAACTCGGGGGGAGCGCTGGTGCAGCGTGGCCCCGCTTACACGCAAATGTCGGTCTTCGCGCGCGTGGACGACGCCGGCAACCTGCATCTGGTGAATCATCTGGGAATCCGGCTCGACGGTACCGAGGAAGAGGTTCTGGGCCGCCTGGACCGCGGCCAGTTCACCGAAAAGGATGTGATTCCCGATGCTGGAGCAGGTCACGACAAGAACTACGTTCAGCACGTTCGACAGATCGACGAGCCCACGCCCGCGCGCTTCAACGCGGACGCGCATCGCTTGTTCGAAGCATCGGGTTCAGCCGGCAAGGTGATGGTTTTTGCAGTCCGGCTCGACACGTTTCCGACGGAGA
Source organism: Paraburkholderia sp. JHI2823 (assembly GCF_038900695.1). Lineage (NCBI taxonomy): Bacteria > Pseudomonadati > Pseudomonadota > Betaproteobacteria > Burkholderiales > Burkholderiaceae > Paraburkholderia > Paraburkholderia sp. JHI2823. The sequence goes on from NZ_JAYMRY010000011.1 coordinate 133,245, forward strand.
AGGATGCACGGGTGTTCTACATCGGCACCAACAAGACTGCCGACCTGACCACCATACGTCGCGAAGTACTCGGCAAATTCAGGCACCTGCCCATTTCCGGCGAGTACCTTCATCGTGACGCGTTCGAGATCGCCGAGAAGTATGGCAAGGATATGTTTTTGATGATCCAGTACCTCGGCACTTCGCGGCTGCCCGCGATGTTCGGATTGAAGGCACGCTTTGACGCCTTGTTCGAACGGATTCCGTTACTCCCGGCGAACTTGACCGATCGAATCATGCAAGGGCTCAGTCATCTGTTCCCTAACCACCTTCCTGAGCGGATGAGGGCGTACAAGAAGAAGTTCGAGCATCATCTGATGCTCAAGGTGTCTTCCGAGGGTGCGGCCGAGGCGCGGGACTTTCTGAAGAAGTATTTCACAACCGGGGATGGGGCCTTTTTCGAGTGCACGCCCGATGAAGGCAAGAAGGCCTTCCTGCACCGCTTTGCGGCGGCCGGGGCGGCTAACCGCTACCGCGCGGTGCATAGCCGAACCGTCGAGAATATCCTTGCGCTCGATATCGCCCTGCCACGCAACGAGCGGAACTGGTTCGAGAAACTGCCGCCCGACATCGAAGCCCCGATCATCCTGAAGCTTTATTACGGCCATTTCTTATGCCATGTATTCCATCAGGATTACATCATAAAAAAGGGCAACGACTGCATGGCGCTCGAGCACAAGATGTGGAAGCTGCTGGATCGGCGGGGGGCGGAATATCCCGCCGAACACAATGTAGGCCACCTCTACTATGCGAAGCCAGCGCTGAAAAACCACTACCAGACCCTGGATCCTTGCAACTGCTTTAACCCGGGCATCGGGCACACGTCGAAGTTCGCAAAGTACCGCGACGCCGCAGACACTCCCGGAGCGACCGGCACGACGCAGAAGGCCTCCGTGTAAGCGCAAGACGTATTATGCGGGCGGCGCCAGCTAGCCCGTTCTATAAAGAGGAACGCGCAGGGTTGCTGCGCGCCCGGACTGCAATGCGCGGGCAAGATACTTTTGGCATCGTGCCCGCGCATCCGAAACCCGTTGCATTAGTGGTGGCTATACACCACATTCGAGCCGGCCTTTGACACTGCCGGGCCGCCCGCGTCAGACGAGCCACTCACAGCACCACCATAACCACCGTTTGCAGCGACCTGCTGTGCAGCCACTTTGGCTTCAGCTGCCTGGACCTGCGCGGGATAGGTCGTGTTGTCGCCGTCGCCGACGTGATAGCCAGCCTTTTCCAGCTGGATCAGTTCGGCCCGCACCTGGGCACGGGTGATGGGTTGGCTCGATTGAGCGAACACTGCGACCGGAGCGGCAAGGGCAGCAGCGACGACAACTGTTTGAATGAGAGACTTCATGGTATTGACCTCCATACGTTGTTTAGCACTTCTACGAACAGCCCTGTTCGTAAGTCAGTGGCTACAGTTTAATTAAGCAGACGCCTAAGATTAAGGCGCATGCCGGAAGGGGTTTCTTTCAGGATCGGCGGGAAATGGGCGGGCCTGCGCATGCGCTGCCTCAGGCTTCGCCCGGCGGCGCGAACTCGATGTACAGCGCGCGGGCAGACGAATCACGCGCCTTCGAGCAATTGAAGTAGCGCCTTGCGCGAGTCGCTCAGCGCAAAGCGTGTTTCCACGACATCCACGGGCCCGTCGCTCTGAAGCGCGAAATAGTCGGGCGTGCCAGCTGTTGCCTCGACCGGCGCAGATGCAGGCAGCAGCAGCACGGCCATTTCATGCAGACTCAGTGCGCGCAGCAGGCGCGGCGCGGCATGGGCGCGCGGCTTTGCAGTTTTAGTTTCATGAGGGTCCGCGTGCCCGATGCGGCTGCGCGCCACGTTGACTGCGCCGGTGATTTGCTTCACCAGAAGTTACAGCTGTAACGCGTGAGCGCCGGATCGCAACCGGCCAGCAACATGCGAGACCCAAACTCCAGCCAACCCCCACCTGACTGGAGCAAGCACGTGGAAGCCTCTGCACTCCTGCTATCGCGGATACAGTTCGCCGCGACGGTTTCGTTTCACATCATCTTTCCGTCGTTCACCATCGGCCTCGCGGCGTGGCTGTCCGTGCTCGAGGCCATGCGGCTCGCGACCGGCAACCCCGTCTACCGGCGCGTGTTCGACTTCTGGTTGAAGATCTTCGGCGTCGCGTTCGGCATGGGCGTGGTGTCGGGCATCGTCATGGCGTTCCAGTTCGGCACGAACTGGAGCGAACTCTCGCGTGCAAGCGGTCCGATTCAGGGGCCGCTGCTCAGCTACGAGTCTTTCACTGCGTTCGCGCTCGAAGCCACGTTTTTCGGCGTCATGCTGTTCGGACGCAACCGCGTCAAGCCGTGGTTCTATCTGATGTCGTGCATGCTGGTGGCACTCGGAACCACGCTCTCGGCGTTCTGGATCCTCGTCAACAACTCGTGGATGCAGCATCCAGTGGGCTATGTCGTGCAGAACGGCGTCTACGTGCCTACGGACTGGGCCGCCATCGTCTTCAACAGCGTGGTCTGGGTTCGCTTTCCCCACATGCTGCTCGCGGCCTATCTGACCACGGCGTTCTGTGTCGCGGCCGTGGGCGCCTGGTACCTGCTCAAGGACACGAGCCGCGTGGAGGCCACCGTCATGTTCCGCATGGCACTCGGCCTTGCCGCCGTGCTCGTGCCGCTGCAGATCCTGTTCGGGCACCTGACGGGCGACTACATCCATGACGACCAGCCCGTGAAGTTCGCGGCCGTCGAAGGCCGCTGGGTCGACGAGCAGCCGGCTGCCGAAGTGATCTTCGCGGTGCCCGACGTCAAGGCCGAACGCAATCGCTACGAATGGAAGATTCCGGTCCTCGGCAGCCTCGTCGCCTCCAGCACGCTCGATTCGCGCGAAGTCGGCCTCAAGGACTTCCCCCTCGCCGATCGGCCGCCGATCCTCGTTCCTTTCTTCGCATTCCGGATCATGGTCGGCTGCGGCATGCTGATGCTCGCCCTCGCCTGGATCGGCACCTACGTTGCACGGCGCGGCAAGCTGGAGGAACGCAGGTGGCTCCTGTGGCCAGTCGCCCTGAGCTTCCCGCTTGGCTTCGCCGCCGTCCTCACCGGCTGGTTCACCGCCGAAGTCGGCCGTCAACCCTGGACCGTCTGGGGCGTGCTGCGCACCGCGGACGCGATGACGCCCGGCCTCTCCGCTCACTTCGCCCTCGCGTCGCTGATCATGTACGTGCTCGTCTACAGCTTCATCTTCTGCTTCGGCGTCTACTACATCCTGCACATCATCCGCAGCGGCGTTTTCAGCGGCAAGGTGCTCACCGTCTGGAACGGGCACGTCATTCCGCAGACGTACGAACCCCGTCTGCCCGCGACATCGCGCGCCTCATCGTCCAATCACTAATCGGGAGAACAACATGCTTGACTGGTTCTGGCTGGTCGAACTCGCCTTCGCCCTCGCCGCCTATATCGTGCTCGACGGCTTCGACCTCGGCGTCGGCATTCTGAGCGGCTTCGCCGCAAGCGCCGCCCGGCGCGACCAGATGGTCGCCTCGATCTCGCCCGTCTGGGACGGCAACGGGACCTGGCTCGTGATCGCGGGCACCATCCTGTTCGGGGCGTTCCCGGCGATCTATTCGATCGCGCTCCCGGCGCTCTACGCGCCGCTCTCGGCCATGCTGGCCGGACTGATCATGCGCGGTGTCGCAATTGAATTCCGCCACAAGGCGCACGGCTCGCGCTGGGTGTGGAACGTGCTGCTGTTCGCAGGCTCGCTGCTCGCCGCGTTCGCGCAGGGCGTCGCGCTCGGTGCCTACGCCCAGGGCGTGCCTGTCGAGAACATGCATTACACCGGCAACGGCTTCGAGTGGGCCACTGCATTCCCGCTGTGGTGTGGTCTCGGCGCGGTGCTTTCCTATGGCCTCCTCGGCGCCGGCTGGCTGGTGCTCAAGGGCGAAAACGACCTGCGCCAGTTCGGCTGCTCGGCCCTGAACCGCCTGACGCCGGTGACGGTCCTTGTTCTCGCGGCGATGTTCGCCGCCACGCTCTTCGACCACCGCGTGATCGAAGCACGCTGGCAGCTTCACCCGACACTCTTCGTTCTGCCGCTGCTGAGCCTCGCGACGTTGATCGGCTTGCCACTGGCCGCGCGCCGTGGCGAGGGCCGCACGCCTTTCGTCCTCGCTGCGCTCAGTTGCGCGCTGCTTCTCGTTACGCTCGCGGCGTCCTACCTGCCATACGTCGTTCCGTTCGATCTCACGATCGACCAGGCAGCCGCACCGGCCTCCAGCCAGACGTTCATGTTCTGGGGCGGCGGTCTCTTCGTTCTGCCGATCATCGTCGCCTATACGTACGTGGCCTATGCGGTATTCCGCGGCCGCGTCTCCAGCGACCATGCCTATCACTGAATTGCCCCTTCCATTTGAGGACATGCTGCCATGAAGGTCGCCCTGTTCATTCCGTGCTTCATCGACTCGTTTTTCCCCGATGTCGGCGTGGCCACGCTCGAGCTGCTCGAGCGCCTCGGCTGCAACGTCGACTATCCGCTCGATCAAACCTGCTGCGGTCAGCCCATGGGCAATAGCGGCTGCGAGAAGCAAGCCGCCGCCACGGAAAACCTGTTCGTGCGCAACTTCACCGGCTACGACTACATCGTCGCGCCGAGCGGCAGCTGCGTGCACCACGTCCGCGACAACCTGACGGCTGCCGATCAGACCAGCGACGCGCAAAAGGTGCGCCGCAACACCTACGAACTCGTGGAGTTCATTCACGACGTTCTGCAGGTGCGCGAATTCCCGTGGGCCGAGTTTCCCCACAAGGTCGGCCTGCACAACAGCTGCGGCACGCTGCGCAGCCTGAAGACGGCGAGCATGTCGGAAATCGCGGGGCCGTTCTTCTCGAAGCCGATGACGCTCTTGAACGGCGTCAAGGGCATCGAGTTCATCAAGCCGGACCGGCCCGACGAATGCTGCGGTTTCGGCGGCACGTTCTGCGTCTCGGAGGAGCCCGTGTCGGCCCGCATGGGCGCGGACAAGGTGCGCGACCACAAGCGTAACGGCGCCGAATACATCGTCTCGGCCGACTCTTCGTGCCTCATGCACCAGAAGGGTTGCGCGGACCGCCTCGGACTCGGCCTGAAGTTCATCCATATCGCCCAGATTCTGAATGGAGCACGAGCATGAAACGCGTCGATCACGTGGGCTTTTCGAAGAAGTTCATCGCGGACGAAAAGCACATCGAATTCCACGACAAGCGTCTGTGGGGCCTGCGCAGCGCCCGCGACATCGAAGTCCACGCCATTCCCGAATGGGAGGAAATGCGCTCGCTCGCCTCGGCAATCAAGGAGCACACGCTCACGCATCTGCCCGACTATCTCGAACAGTTCGAGCGCAACGCCACCGCCAATGGCGTGAAGGTGCACTGGGCGAAAGACGCCGAGGAGCACAACCGCATCGTGTACGAGATCCTGAGCGAGCGTAACGCCCGGGTTCTCGTCAAGAGCAAGTCGATGCTGACCGAAGAGTGCGAGATGCGCCCGTATCTCGAGGAGCGCGGCATCACGGTCGTGGAGACCGACCTCGGCGAGCAGATCCAGCAGCTCGACGACGAGATGCCCTCGCACATCGTCGTGCCTGCGGTCCACAAGCTGGCCACCGACGTCGCGAAGACCTTTGCCGACAAGTTCGGCACGGATCCGAATGAAAAGGACATTCCGAAGCTTGCCGAAGCGCAGCGCAACGCCACGCGCCCGCTCTTCCTGAACGCGGACGCCGGCATGACCGGCTGCAATTTCGCCGTGGCGGAAACCGGCGGCGTCACGGTCTGCACGAACGAAGGCAACGCCGACCTCAGCGCGAACGTGCCGCCGCTGCATATCGCCTCGATCGGTATCGAGAAGCTCATTCCGAAGCTGGAGCACCTCGGCCTCTTTATCCGCATGCTGTCGCGCAACGCGCTCGGCTCGCCCATCACCCAGTACACGTCGCATTTCCGTGCGCCTCGCGAGGGCGGCGAGATGCACTTCGTGCTCGTCGACAACGGCCGCTCCGAGCGGCTCGCGATGGACGACTTCTGGTACTCGCTCAAGTGCATCCGCTGCGGCGCGTGCATGAACACGTGCCCGGTGTACCGGCGCAGCAGCGGTTTGAGCTATGGCGGCGTGTACTCGGGTCCGATCGGCGCGATCATCAACCCGACCTACGACCTCAAGAAGTACAGCTCGCTGCCCTTCGCCTCCACGATGAACGGCAGCTGCACCAACGTCTGCCCGGTGAAGATCAATATCCACGAACAGATCTACAAGTGGCGGCAGATCATCGCCGAAAAGCACGAGCTGCCGTTCGTCAAGCAGGAGGCCATGAAGGTCGCAGGCCAGGTGCTGTCCCGCCCGAAGCTCTACCGCGCCGCCATCAAGACCGCCAACAAGGCTGTCTCCACGCTGCCGCGCGTGGTGCTTTACAACCCGCTCAACGAGTGGGGCAAGCAACGCGAAGTGCCCGAAGCGCCGACCGAAACCTTCCGTGACTGGTACCTGAAGAGGAACAAGAAATGAGCAGCCGTGATCTGATTCTCTCCCGTCTTCGCGAAGTGGCGCCCGCGCCGCGTCCGCTGCCGGAAGTGCCGATGTTCGACCGGAATCTTCCGCCCACGCTCGAGACGTTCAGGAAGTCGCTCGCGCGCCTTGGCGGCACCTGGTGCGACGCCCCCGCCGATGGCAATCTCGAAGCCTGGATCCGTTCGCGCTTCCCGCAGGCCCGCGTGGTCTGCTCCGCCGTGCCCGAGGTCGAGGGCACCCGCCGCATCGAGGATGTCGAGCGTCCGCACGATCTCGAGGATGTGGACGTGGGCATCGTGCGTCCCGCGTTCGCGGTCGCGGAGACCGGCTCCATCTGGCTGAGCGAGCACGAGTATCGCGTCAATGCGCTCGGCTATCTCTCGCAGCATCTCGTGGCGCTCGTCGATCCGTCCGATATCGTCGACAACCTCCATCACGCCTATCATCGGCGGGAGTTCTTCGAGGCGCGCTACGCATGCCTGATGAGCGGCCCGTCCGCAACGGCGGATATCGAGGGTGTGCTCGTTCGCGGGGCGCAGGGTGTCCGGTCGCTCACCGTGATTCCCGTGCCGCGAGCCAACGCGGCCCGATAGCCCAGACCCACACGACTATGCAAAGCTTCGTGAGCGGACGCGAGCAACTACTGCGTTTCTGGCACCACGGCCGGCACCAGCTGCCCATGGCGGACGCATTGCGGGGCGGCGTGATCTGCGTCGTGCCCGCCGTGCTGGCCGTCGTGCTGCACATGCCGCTCCTGTGCTGGTCGGCGATCGCCGCGTTCTGGACCTGCCTCGCGGATGAGCCCGGCCGCCCGGGCTTCGAACGCCATTACAAAGGACTCCTGTTCGGCGTGGCCGGCGCGCTCGCGTCGGCCTGCGCGGTCGCGGCTCACGCGCTACCCGTACTTTCGATTGCCGTGGTCGGCGCGGTTGCCTACGCGGGCGCCTGCGTGCGCGCGCGAGGTCCGGCGTCGGGAATGCGCGGCCTGCTGACGGCAACAGCCTGCTCGGTAGCCGCATGTTTCCCGGCGCATGGCATCGACGCCGCGACGCGTTACGCCGCCTTCTATCTGATCGGGAGCGTATGGGCGACGCTCGCGGGGGGCAGCCTCTGGCAAACCAGTGGCGAGAAGCGCGCGCAGCAGGCAACGCTCGCGTATCTTCATGCGATGTCTTCGCTCGTCAACCGCCTCGGGCACGCGGCCCAGGGCAACCGGGCGCGGCTCGAACAGGGGCGCGCGGAGCTGCGCACGAAGCTCGATGCGATGACGGCGGCCATCGCGAACTGCTGCGGCGAGGCGCCTTCGGCGTGCACGCGGTGGGTCGACGACGCGGAGCAGGCGATCGCCCTGCTCGCGGGCCTGGAAACGCTGCTCGCCGGCGGCCACGATGCCGCCCGGCGTGAAGCAGGCAGCCTCCTCGCGCCCGCCTACGCCCAGCTCGCCTTGCAGATCGACGCGAGTGCGGCACGCTTGCGCGACGGTCCTGGCGGATTGCCGGGCGTCGTCGAGCAGCGCCTCGCGCGCGTGCAACGAACCTTGCGTGCCTGCGAGCCGGCCTGGCTGGCGACCCACGGGCCCGGCGAGGGATTGACGTGGCTGCGGGCCAATCTCGATCTCCTCGAGCGCCTCGCCGTTCTGCTCGCTCGCGACTTGCGCATGCCTGCTGCGCGGGTAGTCGCAGCAGGCGCACGCGGGGCACCGCCCGAGCGTGCAGGCCCTGGCCGTTTGACCGCGGGGATCGCGGAACTCGCCATCCGCAATGCGTACGCCCGGTACGCTGCGCGCCTGTCCGTTGCAGCCATGCTCGCGGTCACCTTCGCACGCCTCTCGGGCATGCAACAGGGTTACTGGCTGGCGCTCACCACGATGTTCATCCTTCAGCCCACGCTTGCGCAAACGGTGAAGGTATCCGGCCTGCGCATCGGCGGGACGCTGCTTGGCGCAGTGCTGGCCACGGCGCTGTCGTTTCTCGTTCACGACCCGCTGCTGCTCGCGCTCGTTGTGCTCCCGCTCGCCACCGGAACGTTGGCGACGCGCGCAGTGAGCTACTTCTCGTACATCCTGTTCCTGACCTCGCACTTCATCCTGGTCGCGCATCTCGGCACGCCCGCCGGGGCGCCCTGGGCGCTGGCTGTCGCGCGGGCGGAGCTCAGCGTCGCCGGTGTGCTCGTCGGCTTCGTCGTCAGCCTCTTCGCGTGGCCCGAGCGCGACCACCATCGGCTCGGCAGCAGCGCGGCGCGCGCGCTGGAGGGCACGGCCGCGTATCTCGACGCCGTTGCGCGCCATCTTAGCCAGCCCGTGCAGCGAGGGGGCGAAACGCTCAGAAAGCTGCGGCGACGCGCCTGCCTCGATATCGACACGCTGGAAGCCACGATCGGCGCCACGCGGTTCGAGTCGCTGGTCGTGAATCAGCAGGCCGCGTGCGCCAGTGTGCTGATGCAGCGCCTGAGAACGCTGGTTGGCGCGCTGTGCCCGCTCGAATATGTCGATGCGATGCTCGATGACACGGAACGCGCACGACTGGCCGGACTGGCCCGCAAGGTGCACGCGTGGCTCACGCACGATGCCCGCTCCGGCGACCTTCTCCGGCACCCGGGCGAGGACTCGGGACCTCAGGCATCGTCATGCCACGCGCGCGAGATCGAACGCGAAGTCAGCGAAAGCGCGTTTGTCGCACACCTGCTGCGCTCGCGCGTGCTGCGCTGAGCTTAGCCATCCTTATCTTTCCGGCCAGGCGTGCGGCCAATCCGGACGCAGCCCATACCAGGACCATGTTCAATACCATTTACGAATCCGCTTGGGCGGGCGCGAAGCGATCGCTCAAAACCGTTTCCTGCTGCGCTTTTACGCTGGCCCTCCCTTGCGCCGCTCAAGCACAGGGCACGGTGACCCTCAGTGGTCTGATCGACGGCGGCCTCGCCTACGTGGACGATTTTGGAGGCAGCCGGGGCACGCGCTCGCTGCAGGCGAAATCGGCCGATATCAACGTCAACCGCTGGACGCTTTCCGGCAACGAGCCTCTGAGCCCCGACCTGAGCGCGCTGTTCGTGCTGGCAAACGGCTTTTCCGTCATGAACGGCGCAACGGGACAGCAGGGGCGCATGTTCGGCTTCCAGTCGTATGCCGGGCTGGCCTCCCATGCTTCCGGCACCGTCACGTTCGGGCGGCAGTTCGACTCGATGCTTCAGTTCGTCCAGCCGTTCGCGCTGGGCGGCACGCCCTATGGCGGCGTCGCTTTCGCGCATCCTTTCGACAACGACGATCTGGCCAACTACACGCGGACCAACAACGCCGTGAAGTACACGAGCCCGCTGATGCGCGGCTTCCAGTTCGGCGCGACGTATGGCTTTTCCAACGAAGCCGGAGCGTTCTCGAACAACCGCGCCTTCAGCGTGGCGGGCACCTACGCGCACGGTGCCTGCTCGGTGGGCGCGAGCTATGTGCAGTTCGATGGCGAAAGCAACCTCGCGACCGCCAACACCCAGGGCGCCGAGCCCGCCGGCGCGCCGTTCAACGCGGCGCGGCAGCGCACCGCGGGCCTGGGCGGCGCCTGCACGTGGGACCGCCTGCACGTGTCGGCCATTGTCACGAGGACCCAGCTCGACAACGCAACGTCGATCAACAATGTCGCCGACACGCCGATCGCGCTGCGCGGCGAGGACATCGTCTTTCGCAATGCGGAGCTCAATGCGCGCTATGCACTGACGAACCGATGGACGGTGGCCACGGCGTATACGTTCACGAGCGGTTCGTTCGACTCGCCCTCGGGCCATGCGAGCCCGACCTGGCATCAGTTCGGCCTGATCGGAATCGATGCCCTGTCCATGCGCACCGATGCCTACGCAGAAGCCATCTACCAACGCGCGAACGGGCTGGCGGGCACCGGCATTCCCGGTGCGCAGATCTCGAACTTCTCCCACGCCACGGGTCCTAACCAGCTCGTGCTCGCGCTGGGCCTGCGTCACAGGTTCTGAGCCCCGCGTCGCGTGAAGCCCGGTTTCAATTGCAATGCGGCCGCGGGTGGCGCGAAACAACGCAGTAATCCCGCACCCGCAGACTTTCGTCCATTGCGCGGCGATTAGAATGGCCGCCGGCACTGATGCCGGGGCCAAACGCGCCGCCAACCTCCAGCCTTCGGGAACGGTTTATGAACCTCTTGCAGAACATGCGGATATTCGTGCGCGTCGTGGACATGGGCAGTTTCACTGCGGCGGCCGATTCGCTCGATTCGAGCGCGGCCTCGACATCGAGAGCCGTCAGCGAACTGGAGCAACACCTCAAGGTCCGGCTGCTGACACGCTCCACGCGCCGCATCGCATTGACCGATGCGGGGCATACCTACCTCGGCCACTGCCGCGAGATCGTACGCGCCGTAGACGAAGCCGAGCAGGAGGCCTCCGAGGCAGGCAGTCTCGCTCGCGGCATGTTGCGGGTCCATAGCTTCGCGAGCTTCGGACAGCACTACCTCGTTCCCGCCATTCACGCGTATCGCCGCCTGTACCCCGAAGTGACGATCGATCTCCAGCTCTCGCAAAATCTGCCGGATCTGTTCGACGGTAAATGCGACACCTCGATTCTCGCGGTCTCCGGGCTGCCGGACTCCGAAATCGTCATGCACCGGCTGGGTTCGAGCTGCAGCATCCTTTGCGCCTCGCCACGCTATCTGAACGCGCACGGCACGCCGTTGCATCCCGGCGACCTGATCGATCACGACTGCCTCGCCCTTAGCACGCCTACGTGTTCGTCGCGCGAGTGGGTGCTCGAAAAGGCGGACAGTGGCAAAGCCGAAAACATCGCGATCAACAGCGTATTCCGGATCAATATCGCCGAGTCGCTGGCCGCGGCAATTCGCGCTCACATGGGCATCGGGCCCCTGCCCGTCTACTCGGCGCTCGCCGGCTTGCGCGCGGGGACGCTCGTGCGCGTGCTGCCGGAATACACGCTGGAGAGCAAGGATATCTGCGCGCTCTTTCCATCACGCCGCTACGTCGACGCCAGAACGCGGACATGGTTGGACTACATGCGCGAGTATCTGCCCCCCGCGCTCGCACGCGATCAAGCTGCGCTCGCGAGCCTCAGTAGCCATCGCGGCTGGCAGCCCGCACGCCTCGCGTTACCCGCCGAACAGCGTGTCGGCACACTGGCGATGTCCTGGGAAGACCGCGAGGAAACCGCCCTCTAAGGGCAGAAAGAAGCGCCCGGCAGGCCTCGCGCCAGCCTCGCCAGGGCCCGCGGGCCCGCGCTCACACTTCCACGGCGCCGCCGTCGTCCCAGGTGGCGGCCTTGCTCAGCCTTTCCACCGCGACAGAGAAAACATAGCCCGCGCCCCGTTCGGTCTTGATGTATCTGGGGCGCGACGCGTTTTCCTCGATCTTGCGGCGCAGGCGCAGGATCTGCACGTCGATAGACCGGTCATAGACATCGTCGTACAGCCGGCTCGCCTCGAGCAAATGTTCGCGCGTCAGCACCCGGCCCGGCGAAGCCAGAAAAGCGTTGAGCAGCGAAAACTCGCCATTGGTGAGCGGCACGTTCTCGCCCTCGGGCGAGATGAGCTTGCGCGTGCCGAGGTTGAGCTCCCAGCCCGAGAAGCGGTATGCGCGCGCGTCGAGCTGACGCCCGCTCGCGGCAGCCGCGGCTGTGGAACGGCGCAGCAGCGCGCGCACGCGCGCGAGCAGCTCGCGCGAACTGAAAGGCTTCGTCAGGTAGTCGTCGGCGCCGAGCTCCAGCGCCATGACGCGGTCCGCTTCGTCGCGACGGCCCGACACCACGATGACGGGCAACGTGGACTGCTCGCGAATCTTGCGTGCGATTTCGATGCCGTCCTCGCCAGGCAGGCGCAGATCGAGCACCACGAGATCGATCGCGTGCTCCTTCAGCGCCTCGGCCATTTGCTTGCCGTTGGCCGCGACGCTCACGCGCATTTCGTTTTCGCACAGATAGGCGGCGATCAGATCGCGCACCGCCTCGTCGTCGTCGACAACGAGCACGTGAGGAAGATTGATCTCGTTCATAACGGGCAAGTCTCTGGTTAACCGGGGAAATTATAGCGGCATCCGGTCGCACGGCGACCTGCTTCCCGGCGCGCTGTAATCTGATGAATACCTGCGCATTCGTGCCAAGTGCCGTTAAGCCAATGCCGATGATTAGTCGTTCTTAACAGAACCGGCGTCCCGCTTTTCAACTGCCCGGTCAGTCCGGCGACCCACGGCCAAGGCATCGTGAACTGCCTCGGTAAGGTCGGCGCGCAGCACCGGTTTCTTGAGTACCGCGCGTACGCCAAGCGCGCGCGATTCCTCCTCGACGACGTGAGTCCCGTAGCCGCTCATGAGCAGGACCGGCAAGTCGGGGCGCACCGCGCGGATCTGCCGGATCAGCTCGATGCCGGTCGTCTCCGGCATCGAATGGTCCGTCAGCACGAGATCGAAGCGCTGCGGATCGGCGCGGAACGCCTCCAGCGCCTCGCCCGGCGAAGAAAAGCCGAGCGGCTCGTAGCCGAGCTCGGCCAGCAGATCCTCGCAGAGTTCCACCAGCGCGCGTTCGTCGTCCACCAGCAGGACCGTCTCGCCGTTTCCGCGACGGGCCTCGGCGGTGGGCGCCGGCGGCGAGGCCGGCCGCTGCGCGCACAAGGGCAGATAGATGTTGAACTGCGTGCCGCGCCCGGGTTCGCTGCGCACTTCGATCGCGCCGCCATACTCCTTGACGATGCCGTCCACGAGCGAAAGGCCGAGGCCGGTCCCGCCGATGGTCTTGCGGGTTGTGAAGAACGGATCGAACATCCGCTCCTGGACCTCGGGGCTGATGCCGGCTCCGGTATCCGCGACCCCGATGCACACGTACTCGCCGGGCTGGAGCGTGCCCGAATTCAGCGCGCGGGCTTCACCGATTGCGACCTGCCGCGCCGACACGGTGATCGTTCCCGGCCCCTCCAGCGCGTGATGCGCGTTGCTGCACAGATTCATCACCACCTGATGGAGATGCGTAGGATCTCCGAGCACATAGGCCTGCGGCGCATCGAGCTGGAGAGCGACCTGCACCTCGGGCGGCAGGCTGGCCTTGAAGAGATCCACGGTCTCGACGAGGACCGGCTCCACATGGACCGGCAGCCGCGCCGTCATGCCGCTGCGGCTGAAGGCGAGAATGCGCTCGACCAGCAGGCTCGCGCGCATGCCTGCGTTGAGCACCTGCTGGGCGTCGCGCCGCAGCGGCGAATCCGCGCCGAGCGCGCGGAACACGCGCTCGCCGTAGCCGAGAATCGCGCTGAGGATGTTGTTGAAATCGTGTGCGATGCCGCCTGCGAACGTGCCGAGCGCCTCGAGCTTCTGCGATTGGCGCAGTTGTGCCTCGAGCCTCAGGCGTTCGGCCTCGGCCTCGTGGCGCGCGCTCACGTCGTCGATCACGGCGACCAGCATCCCGCCCAGCGCGCCCGTTTCCGGGAGCCGCGAGATGGTGATCTCGGTCCAGATGACCCGGCCGTCCCTGTGGAGGTAGCGCTTTTCGAACTTGACGGTGAAACGCTCGCCGCGTTCGAGTTCCGCGATCTTTGCGCGCGTGAGTTCGATGTCGTCGGGATGCGTGATGTCGGAGGCGCCCAACTGATGCAGTTCGTCCAGCGAATATCCCACCATGCGCTTGAAAGCGGGATTGGCGACCATGTAGGGCTGATTGGGCAACAGCATCACGATGCCCACCGGCGCCTCGTCGAACACGGCGCGCCAACGCTGCTCGCCGACCCGCAGTTCCCGGTTGGCCAGCGCCTGGCGGCGAACCTGGCCCACCATCACGTACAGCAGGGCGAGAACCAGCGACGAGATCGTCAGCGTGCGCGCGAGTGTCGCCCAGGTGTTGTGGCGCCACTCGCGCAGGATGTCCGCGCGCGGACGGCCGACCTCGACAGTCAGCGGATAGCCCGGCACCGCGAATCGCGCGGTTTCGAGATCGTTCAACGCCTCTGGCTCAAGGGAAGCCCCCACCGAGCAGCGAAAGCCGCTTGCGGCCTCCTTGCCTGCCACGGAGACGATGAGGTGTTCGTCGCGCGCGATGCCCCCCAGCCGGGCGAGCAACGCGGCGCAGTCGAGGTTGGCCACGATCGGGACGACGCCCCGCCCGTCCTTCGCGGCGAGGCGAACGAGCAGTGGGAATGTCGCCTCGCCGGCAGGCGGCGGGGCGGCGGCGTGCGCAGGCGATGGCCAGCACGAGTGAACCCATGTGCCGCCCGTATGCGCCCCGTCGACGATGCCGTGCTCGAACCCGCAGCCACCGGCTGCGAGCGAGCGAATTTGCGGAATTCGCGCGCGCGCCCCCTGCTCGAAGGTCGCGAACGCGTCGCTGGCGGTCGAACCGGGCCTCAAGTCGGCCTCGTGCTCGAGCGTCGCCGGGATCCCGTCGATCGTGCTGCCGATCTGGTCCGCCAGCACGCGCGCCACGAGTGCCACCGTGCGATGGCCCGCGGCAAGGCTGGTTTGTCGGTCCTCGCGAACGTTGTAGAAGGCGGCCACGCAGACGAGCGCGACGAGCAACAGCCCACCCGCGACCGTCGTGCGGTAACGGCTCTGGATTGGCCAGCCGTCGTACGCACCGGCGGGTCCGCCGGGGTCCGGTGTGAACGGAGTTCGCGCAGCAGGCTTCACTGGACGGGTTCGCCCATGAGTTGTCTTACGTTGGCGACGAGCGCGTCGCAGTCGAGCGGCTTCGCGAGCACCCGGTCGGCGCCCAGTTGCCGCGCGACGGAGGCCGCCGTGGCGGCATTGAACCTGAAACGGCCCGAAATCGCAATGATCCGCGCGCCGGGATGACGCGCGCGCATAGCGCGCAAGCTATCCGCGCCGCCCGTCTTTGGCTCGCCGATGTCGACCACCAGCAGCCGCGCTGGCATGCCCGAAAGCGCCGCCGCAAGCGACGCCGTCGAGGTGAAGCCTGCATCGTGCAGGGTCGCGACGATCAGGTCGCGCATCACCGGGTCGTCCTCGATAACAAGAATTTCGTCCGCGCTCACAGTTTCCCCTTGCCTCGCCGCCATGCGCACCCGGCGCAGGCTGGCAACACGATGCTAGATGAGCGCGGTTACCCGCCGGTTTCGGGCTGCACACTGCAAGGTTACATCCGAAACATTCGCCTGCCCCGCCTCGGGCTGGCCGCGCATGGCGACGCGCCGGTGGAATGCCCCGCTGCCGCGCCATCATGCGGTATCACTGCGCGACTTCAGGCCGCTCAGCTGCCGAAATAGATGTTGCAGAACGACACGGGACCGACGCACTCGTCCTTCTTCGAGCCTTGCTTTTGCAGCTCGGCGCGGCCCGCCGACTGGGCCACCGGCTGTGCGCCGTTGTTCGACGCGGCCTGGGCGCTCGCGGCGTCGGCTTGAGGCTGGTTGCCCTGTGCGTGAGCAACGGCGGCGCAAAGGGAAAGTGAGAGAACGAGGTATTTCAGGGATTTCATGACTGGACTCCAGACAAGCAGCAAAACGTGCTGCAACGGGGAAAACTATAAGACGTCGTGATAGCCTAATTAAGCAGGCACTACGGAAAGGATTCTTTCGCACGGCCGCACATGTCGCACATATCGCCGGGCGTCAGCAGCGGTTGGCGTCATGTCGGTGAAACGGCGCGTCCGGGTCGAGCAGCGCACTGCGCATGATGTAGAGGTCGCCCGACAGGTGCTGCAGCGCGGCCTGACGCGGCCCTGGTGCGGTCGTTCGCAGTTCGGCGGCCACCTCGTCCAGTGCACGGCTCGCTGCGCGCACGGCCAGCGCCGTGCGACGCGCGTCGGGGTGATCGAAGACATCCGCTGCCCGCCGGCCGGCCTGTTCGGCCCAGCGCAGCCAGCGGGGTCGCTCCGAGGCGCGCAGGGGGGCGAGCGCGACCAGTTCCCTGCGCAGATCGAGCAATGCCTGCCCCACTTCCAGCGTGGCGAGAAGCCAGTGCCAGGCTTCGTCGTAGCGGCGCGTGCCTGGTGTCAGCAGCAAGCGCAACTGCGAGGAGAGATCGTGGGTGCGAGAGCGAAAGCGCGCATCCGCCCCTTCCAGCCGGGTCCTCCATGCGAACGCCACTTCGCGGCGCAGATCGCGCTGGATGCGGCCCACGACCCACGGCGCCTGAAACGGAAATACGATCATCGCCACGATCACGCCGATGAAGAGCGCGGCGACCGCGGCGAGCCCGTTGTTGAGCAGTTCGTCCGGCGCGTAGCCCATCAGGTTGTCCGGGCCGGCGAGGACCACGAAGAAGACGCACAGCCCGATGCCGTAACCCGATACGGCCGGCCGGCTCGCGAGGAATGCGCTGCCTGCGACGATCGGCGCGAGCGCTACGCAGAGCAGTGGAAAACCATCGATGGCGGGGTAGACAAAACACATGTAGACGTAGCCGAGCGCCACGGCCGCCGCGGCGCCCAACGCGATCTGCAAGGCGAGCTTTTCGGGGCGCGGTGCGGCAGAAGTCAGACCTGCGACGATCGCGGCCGCGATCACGGCGAATCCGCCGCTCGGCCATGCCGTGAACAGCCAGAACGCACCAGCGGCGCCCACGGTCAGCGCGTTGCGCACGAAAGTGAGCGCGACCACGTAGGAGCTGGTCCGCGTAGGCGTGGCAGCAGCGTGAGGCGAAGGACCCGGGCCTGCACCCGTGGCGCCGGCGTGGAGGTAGTCGAGCAGGTTGCGGAGAAGCCGGCGCAGCGCTTCGCGCGCAGTGCGCGCCTCCACAGCCGAAGAGATCGGCCCATGATCGGCCGCCGCTTTGTATGCAGCCGGTGCGAGCGAGGCGGTTAGACGCGCCAACGCCGTTACGGACTGCTGATCGAGTGCATCGTCGGAAAGGCCCTCACGCAACCGGTCGATGAGATCCGCCGCCTGCAGCAGGGACGGCCGCACCCCCTCTATCAGCGCAGCCGCGCCCGTGCTGTCGAGTCGTTCGATCTGCTGCTGCAGCATGTGCAGCCGTGAACAGATCGCTGCGTATTCGCTGTCGACTCTGGCGAGCCGCTGGCTGCGCAAGCGCAGGTTCGGGTCTTCGTACGAGGCGAACGTCCGGGCGGCCTCGAACCCCGCGATGCTGCCCGCGAGCCGCGCGAAACGCTGCTGGAACGCAGTATCGTCGCAACGGCCGGCAAGCACGTCGGCGCACAGTTCGAGAATCGCATGGCGGCGCTGGCGCTGGCCGTGCATGAGCGCGGTGCTCGCGCGAACCGGGAAGACGAGCGCGCTGATCGCAGCCGAACTGAGAATGCCGATGGTCACTTCCGCCGCGCGCGTGAGCGACGCGATGAACAACGCATCGGGATGCGTGACCACCGGTATGCCGACGAGCACCGCCGTATAGCCGGCGAGGACGAACGCGTACCAGCGAAAATGCCGGAAGCGCACGGCGAGCGCCGTGCACGTGGCGGTCCACAGCGTCAGCATCGTCAGATACAGTTCGGGCTGCTGAGGAAACAGCGCGCCGAAGACCACGGCAGCCGCCGCGCCCGCCGCCGTGCCGAGCACACGGTAGAAACTCTTGGCGAGCACCATGCCGTTCACGGGCTGCATGAGCACGAACACCGTCACCATCGCCACGCGCGGTGCCGGCAGTTCGAGCGCCATCGCCACGCCGAGTGCGATGAGCGCCGCACACGTGGTCTTGAAGAGGTGCAGCCAGATCAACCCGTCGCGGGCGGCAAAGTCGGCTATGGCGCGGCGCAGACGCGAAGACAAAAACTCATGTTGGGCGCGGGGCGCTGAGGATTCGGAGACCGGTCGGGAAGTCACGATTGCATTCAGGGGCGACGTCTTGCGCCGGGCAAGCCGCGCGCGTCGACTCTCGATGCGCCCGGTCAACGTCGGCACGACGAGGATGGAGCCGAACGCACGCCCCGTCTCTCGCGCGGCGTGCACTGGCCAACGAGAATCGGCCGCCGCCATTGCAGCGCCATTTCGGCGGCCGCGCGCTTTCGTTACAGTTGCAATGCGAGGGTGCAATGCCTCACACCGATCGCGCGGGAACGCCTGGCGGCAGCGCGCTGCGGCGAACTTCGTTTCATTTGAAACACGCCGCGACGGTGCTGAAACGGCATCGAAACTGCGGCGCCGCAGAATTCACGCACTTTCAAACTTGAGATTGCACACCGTCGCATGAACACCTTGCACAACATGCAGATCCTCGTCCGTCTGATCGATACGGGCAGCTTCACCGCTGCAGCGGCCTCGCTGGACGTGAGTCTCGGTACCGCGTCACGGGCAGTCAGCGAACTGGAGGAGCATCTGCGCACGCGCCTGCTGCACCGATCCACGCGCCGCATTTCCCCGACGCGAGAAGGACTGGCCTACGCCGAACGTTGTCGCAGGATCCTGGCCGACGTAGTGCGGGCCGAAGACGACACCGCCCTCGCCGCCGACCACCCGAGCGGACTGCTGCGCGTGCACAGCTTCGCGAGTCTCGGCCATCGGCACATCATGCCCGCGATCCAGGCCTACCGGGCGCGCTATCCCGGCGTCCACGTGGAACTCAGCCTGTCACAGGCGCTGGCCAATCTCTTCGACGGCAGCTGCGATACGTCGGTGGTCGCGTTTTCGCCACCACCGGACGCCAACGTCGCGTCGCACCGCCTGGGCTGGTCGCACAGCATTCTTTGCGCCTCACCTGCCTATCTCGCCGCGCACGGCGTGCCGCAATCGCCGGATGATCTGAAGTTGCACGACTGCCTGACGCTTCGTACCACGACATCGTCTTCGCAAACGTGGAGACTCGAAGGTCCCGACCGCGCGCCCGTTACCCTGGCGGTAGACAGCGTGGTCAGCATCAATATTGCCGAATCGCTTGCCACGGCTGTCTGCGAGGGCATGGGTATCGCGCCGCTGCCCGCCTACGCCGCACTCGACGAGTTGCGCGACGGCACGCTCGTGCGCGTGCTGCCCCAGTACACCATCGATACGCGCGAAGTCTGCCTGCTTTATCCCTCGCGCCGGTTTGTCGATGCGCGCACACGATCGTGGATCAATTTCATTTGCGAGTGGCTCCCCCCTCATCTCGAGAAAGACGATGCGGCATTGATCGAACTTGCATCGGATACCGAATCAACAGACATCGCAGCCTGAACGGAACCCGCGAAACCGCCCCTGGCCTTTTCCCTCACGCGGGCAGCAACGAAGCGCCGCCCCGGTGCCGCATGCCCGCGTACTTCGCCGCATCCACGAAATCGCGCACTACCTTCGAGTGGTCGTCGTAACGGTAAGCGAGCAGAACGCGGGCCGTGGGCTGCGTACCCTTGATCTCATGGTACGTCACGCCCTGGTGATGGAGATCGCGAATCGAATTCGGCACGATGGTCACGCCGAATCCCGCCGCAACCATGCTGACGGCCGACGCCACCTGCGTAGATTGCTCACCCAGTTGCGGACTGAAACCGCAGTGCTGACACGCGGCGATCACGTCGTCGTACAGCAACGGCGCGATGGCGCGCGGAAACATGATCAGACGCTCGTGCGCAAGCGCATCGAGCGGCACGCTGTCCTCATCCGCCAGCGCGTGCTGCACGGGCA
The DNA here is from genome assembly GCF_038900695.1 of Paraburkholderia sp. JHI2823. NCBI lineage: Bacteria > Pseudomonadati > Pseudomonadota > Betaproteobacteria > Burkholderiales > Burkholderiaceae > Paraburkholderia > Paraburkholderia sp. JHI2823. Next base: position 153,308 of record NZ_JAYMRY010000011.1, read on the forward strand.
GAACGATCAGCATGTTCTCATCGAGCAGCGGCTCGATCTTCACGAGTTCCGTTGTCTGCACGGTCTGCCGAATGATGGCGACGTCGATGCGCTTTTCGGCGAGGTCTTCCATCAGCGCAGAAATATTGCTCTCCGACGGCGAAATCGACACCTGTGGATGCGATTTTCGGAAGGACGCCATGACGTCCGGTATGACCGGATGAAACACGATCGAGCTCGCTAGCCCAACCCGTATGCACCCGCTCTGCCCTCGCGCCGCGCTCTGTGCACGGCACTTTGCCTGCTCCACGAGTTCGAGGATGCGCACGGCGTCTTCGTAAAGCACGCATCCCGCGTCCGTCAGTTCGACGCCCCGCGTGAGGCGCCGAAAGAGCGGCGCTCCCATTTCCCTTTCGAGCTTGTGAATCTGCTGGCTGACCGGCGGCTGCGCCATGCCTAGACGCTCCGCTGCACGCGTGAAGTGCCGCTCTTCCGCAACGGCAACGAAGTACTTCAGATGGCGAAACTCCATATCGAACTCATATCGAAAACGACTGTTCGCAATATTAGACGCCGCAACGCCTCGGAAACATACTTAGTCCATCGCAACACTCTTTCAGGAAACCGCATGATCGACTCCAATCCCTGCTCGTGCGTCAGCGACATCGCGCGATCATTCACACGTTTCGTACGCGACGGCCAAACGGAAAGCGAGTTGTACCAGACCTCCCTGATGAGCGCCCTCATCGACGGCGTGTATGACGGCGACATGACGATCGGAGAATTGCTCAAGCATGGCGATTTCGGCCTCGGCACTTTCAACGAACTCGACGGCGAGCTCGTCGCATTCGACAGCGAGGTGCACCAGTTGCGCGAAGACGGCAGCGCCCGCGCGGTCAGCCACGACCAGAGAACGCCGTTCGCAGTCGTGACCCACTTCCGCCCCACGATGTTCGGCTCGCTGGAGGAGCCCCGCACGAAGCAGGAGGTTCAGGCCGTGATCGATGAGCTGATCGGTTCGCCCAACGTCTTTTGCGCGTTCCGCATCGACGGCCGGTTTTCGCGCGTGGAGACGCGCACGGTGCCGCGCCAGACCATGCCGTACCGGCCGATGCTCGAGGCGATCGAAAGTCAGCCGATCTTCACGTTCGAGGAAACCTCCGGCACCCTCGTCGGTTTCCGTTGCCCCGAGTACGTGCAGGGCATCAACGTCGCGGGCTTCCACGTTCACTTCATTACCGACGACCGAAAAGGCGGCGGCCACGTGCTGGATTACCGGCTGATTGAAGCAAAGGTTGAAGTGGCGCGAATTTCACGATTGCGCATCGATTTGCCACGAACCGAGCATTTCGAACGCGCCACACTGCACTCCGAGGACATGGCAAAGGCCATCGAAGCTGCGGAAGGCTAAGCGCCAAACACGAGGATCGCGCATCGGCACAGATGGCGCAGCCAGACTCAACACATCATATGGAGAGCATCATGCTCAGGAAAGCTAATCAAATAGAGAAGACATGGACCTGCGGCGCCGACCTCGTCGTCGCCAACCTCGAAGCGAGAGGCGTCCAGCACGTGTTCGGCATTCCCGGCGCGAAGATCGATCGCGTGTTCGACTCGCTCGTCGACTCGACCATTGAAACCGTCGTGGTCCGCCACGAAGCGAACGCTGCATTCATGGCGGCGGCCGTCGGCCGTCTGACGGGCCAGGCGGGCGTCGCGCTCGTCACCTCGGGCCCGGGTTGCTCGAACCTGGCCACGGGCCTCGCCACGGCCACGTCCGAAGGCGACGCGATGGTCGCCATCGGCGGCGGCGTGAGGCTCGACGACCGCCTGAAGCAGGTGCATCAAACCATGGACACCGTGGCGATGTTCAAGCCCGTCACGCGCTACGCAGCGGAAGTGGTCACAGGTACGACGATTTCCGAGGTAATGAGCAATGCGTTCCGCGCCGCAGAGGGGTCCCGCCCGGGCGCGTCGTTCGTCAGCCTGCCGATGGACATCGTCAACGCACCGACGCAGGGCGACGTGCTGACCGAATACGTGCCGCCGGCGCTTGGCGCCGCGGCGGCCGAAGCGCTCAGCGAGGCCGCCGCCCTGATCCGCAATGCGCACAATCCCGTGCTGCTGGTCGGTCTGCTGGCGAGCCGCCCCGAAAACGCGGAGGCGATCCGCGAGTTCGTGACCCGCACCAACATCCCGGTGGTGGGCACCTATCAGTCCGCGGGCACCATCGACGCCGACAATTTCCGCCGCTTCGCGGGACGCGTGGGCCTCTGGAACAACCAGCCGGGCGACGTGCTGCTCGAACAGGCCGACGTGATCGTGACGGTCGGGTACAGCCCCGTCGAATACGACCCGCCGCTCTGGAACAAGGACGTGAGCCGCCCGCTCATCCATGTGGACGTGCAGCCTGCCGATACCGACCGCTATTACCGGCCCGCGGTGGAGCTGATCGGCGACATCGCGAAGACGATGACGCAACTGGCCGCGGAAGTCCCGTCGCGCACGACCTCGCCCCAGTTCGAAAGCGTGCTGACGACGCTGGCCGGCGCCCGTCTCGCGCTTGCCCAAAAGGCGGCCACGCTCGGCGGCAGCCCCGTGCACCCGCTTCGCATCGTCAAGGAGCTGCAGGACATAGTGGGCCCCGACACGACGATGTGCGTCGACATGGGCAGCTTCCATATCTGGATCGCGCGTTACCTGTATAGCTTCCGTGCCCGCCAGCTTCTCATCTCGAACGGCCAGCAGACGATGGGCGTCGCCCTGCCGTGGGCCATTGCCGCGTCGCTCGTGCGCCCCGGCCAGAAGGTGATTTCAGTGTCCGGCGACGGCAGCTTCATGCAGTCGAGCATGGAGCTCGAAACGGCCGTGCGCCTGAAGAGCAACATCGTCCACGTCATCTGGGTCGACAACATGTACAACATGGTCGAGATCCAGGAAGTGAAAAAGTACCAGCGCCGCTCCGGCGTGGAGTTCGGCCCGATCGACTTCAAGGCCTATGCCGAATCGTTCGGTGCCAGGGGCTTCGCGGTCGAATCGGCCGACTCGCTGCGCGCGACGCTGCGCGCCGCCATGCAGGTGGAAGGTCCCGCCGTGGTCGCGATCCCCGTGGACTACTCCGACAACCCGAAGCTCATGGAGCCGCTGCGCACGGATTACCTGATCTGAGATCTGAGCGCTAACGTGACGACGGCCGGCCTGCGAGAGCGCGCCGGCCGTTGCGGGATTATTCAAGTTGAAGCAGCGCCGTGAGCGCAATGAGAAGCATGAGTACACCATATGCCACATCGCACGGCCCTGCCGCAGTGGCGACGGCGGCTAAGACGCGTGTCGCGGTGATCGGGTCTGGAAGCATGGGGGCGGCCATTGCCGCAAACCTGAATTGCGCGGGATACTCAACCGTACTGCTCCACCCCGACCCGAGCAAGGCCGAAGGCGCCACGCGGGGCAACACCATTGCGACGAACGACTGGCGAGACCTTGCCGACTGCGAATTCGTCATCACGATGCTGGCTGGCGACGGCGCCGTGCTCGACGTTGCGCTCGAGATCTCGAACGTGCTGCCGACCTACGCGGTGCATGTGTCGATGAGCACGATCGGTGAGGAAACGGCGCGTGAGCTCGCCGATCTGCATCACGCGCTTGGTCAGCAATATGTGTCGGCACCCGTGCTCGGCAATCCGCGGCTCGCGGCTTCGCGCGGCCTTCTCGTGCTTGCCGCCGCCGAGCGCGAGACGCTCGACCGCTGTATGTCGCTGCTCGAATGCCTCGGCAGGCACGTCGTCGTCATTGGCGAGCACGCCGAAGAGGCCAACCGCATTCAGGTCGTCATCGATCACTGAGGGTCCCGCCTGATCGGCAGCTTCGCTTGGGCATCGCGTCTTCCAGTCGCGCGCTCACCGTTCAGAAGGGTCGGAAGGCGACGACTCTACCGCTTGCGATTCGGTCTTGCGTTGAACGTTGAACCACGCCGCGTACAGAGCCGGCATGAAGAAAATGGTCAGCAAGGTCGCAATGGTAAGGCCGCCCATGATTGCGATCGCCATAGGCGCCCAAAATATGCTTCGCGTCAGCGGAATCATGGCGAGCACCGTGGCCGCGGCGGTCAGCGCCACCGGACGCGTGCGATGCACGGCGGCATCGACGACCGCCGTCCAGGTATCCCGCCCTTGCGCGATTTCCGCCTGCACCTGGTCCACCAGAATCACTGAGTTTCGCATGATCATCCCGCACAGCGCGGTGATGCCGAGAATGGCGACGAACCCGAGCGGCGCCTGGAAGATGAGCAGCGCCGCGACCACGCCGATGAGCCCCAGCGGGGCCGTGAGGAACACCATCGTCATGCGCGAGAAGCTCTGCAGCTGCAGCATGAGGATCGTCAGGATGGTGACCAGCATGACGGGAAAGACCGCCATCAGCGCGCGATTGGCCTTGTCGCTTTCCTCGACCGCGCCGCCCACGTCGATGCGGTAACCGAAGGGCAGCTGCGCCTCGATGTCCTTCAGGAGCGGCCGGATTTCCTGGGTCACGGACACGCCCTGCTCACCATCCTTGACGTCTGCCCGCACGGTGATCGCCATGTCGCGGTTGCGGCGCCAGAGCACCGGCTCTTCAAGTTCATAGCGCACGCGTGCGACCTGCGACAGCGGCACCACCGTTCCCTCGCGGGTATAGAGGTTCACGTCCTTCAGCACGCCTAGATCGAGCCGCTCGGAAGGCACCGCGCGAGCGACTATTTCAATCAGGTCCTCCCCCTCGCGCAAGTGGGACAGCGGTGCGCCGTTCGTGAATGTCTGGGTCACGAAGGTGACGTCGGCTGGAGCCAGCCCTAGCGCGCGCGCCTTGTCCTGGTCGAGGTCGATCTTCAACGTACGAACCGGGTCGTTCCAGTCGAGCTGCACGTCACGCACTTTGGGGCTCGACGCGACCACTCTTTCGACTTCGCGGGCGATTTCGCGGACCTTCTGTGTGTCCGAGCCGACGACCCGGAACTGGACCGGGAACCCAACTGGCGGACCAAGTTCGAGGCGGGTGACTCGAACCCAGGCTTGAGGGAATTGCTCGTTGACGGTTTGCATCAGGCGCGAGCGCACGCGCTCACGGGCCTTCGTGTCTTTCGTCATCACCACGAAGACGGCGTAGCCCGGGTTCGGCAGTTCGGGATTGAGCGCGAGATAGAAGCGTGGCTGCCCCGCTCCCGTGTAGGCCGTGAAGAAACGCACGTCCTGGTCCTTCTTGAGCAGCGCCTCCATTTTCTTCACCTGCTCGGTCGTCGCGGCGAACGACGCCCCTTCTTTCAGTCGCAGCTCGACGACCAGCTCCGGTCGCGCGCTGCTCGGGAAGAACTGCTGGGGTACGAGCCGGCTCGCGACAACCGCGGCGGCGAGCGCGATCAACGTCGCCCCGATGACCCACCAGCGTCGCACGAGCGCCAGGTCGATCCACGTTCGCAGCTTGCGATAGAAAGGCGTGTCGTATGGATCGCTGCCATGTTGCTGCTTTCCGATGTCCTTCGGCAGCAGGTTGACGGCCAGATACGGCGTGATGATCCCCGAGACGACCCACGAGAACAGCACTGCCGTGCCGACGATCCAGAAAATGCCGCCCGCGTATTCGCCGGTGGTCGACTGGGAAAAACCGATCGGCATGAAGGCGGCAGCCGTAATGAGCGCGCCGGTCAGCCGCGGCATGGCAGTCGCCGTGTATGAATAGGCGGCCGCCTTCACGCGGTCCCAACCTTCCTCCATTTTCACGACCATCATCTCGACCGCGATGATGCCGTCATCGACCAGCAGACCGAGGGCAATGATGAGGGATCCGAGCGAGACGCGCTCGAGATTCCAGCCCATCGCACGCATGACCAGGGCGACGACACCGAGCACGATCGGCACGGAAATACCGACCACGATTCCCGTGCGCCACCCGAGACTGATGAGACAGACCGCGAGCACGATGGTCAGCGCTTCCAGCAGCGAGCGCTCGAACTCCCAGATCGATTCGCTGACGACGGTCGGCTGATCGGCCACCCGCTCGAGTTCAACGCCGTAGGGCAGCTCGAGCTGCACTTTTGCGACTGCCTGCTCGATCGCCTTGCCCAGGTCGACAATGTTGCCGTCGTCGGTCATCGTGATGCCGAGCATCAGCACCTGCTGCCCGTTATGGCGTACCGTATAGATCGGCGGATCTTCGTATCCGCGTGTGATCGTCGTGAAGTCGCCGAGCTTGAGCAGTCGCCCGCCGGCAGCGATCGGAACGTTGCGGATATCGTCGAGGCTGTGGAACTGGCCGCTCACGCGCACGAGCACGCGGTCGCCGTGCGTGTCGACCTGGCCGCTGGCCAATACGCTGTTTTGGCTTCTGAGGCTTTCAGCGATCTGCAGCGGCGTAATCCCGAGCGCGGCGAGCCGCTCGTTCGAGAATTCGACGTAGACCTTCTTGGCCTGCTTGCCATAGATGTCGATCTTTTTCACCATCGGCACCTTGAGCAGCTGCCGCTTGATGGTTTCCGATACGTCGGACAGCTCCCACTGACTGACGCCGTCTCCTTTGACGGCATAGAGCAACCCGGTCACGTCGCCGTATTCGTCGTTGAAGATCGGGCCGATTACACCATCAGGAAGCTCGAGCTTGATGTCGGTGAACTTCTTGCGCGCCTGGTACCAGGCCTCGCGCTGGTCCTCATGGGACGTGCCGCCCTTCACGGTGATCGTCATGCCGCCATAGCCCTGGCGCGCATAGGTCACGACCTTCTCGAAATGATCGAGCTGCTCGAACTTCTTCTCCATGCGGTTGAGCAGCTCGTCCTGGATCTGTTGCGCGGTGGCGCCGGGCCAGATCACGAGCGCCGTCATCGACGGCACCGAGAAGTTCGGGTCCTCGAGCTGGCCGAGCCTGGCGAAGCTGAGCGTACCGCCAATGCCGATCACGAGGATCAGGAACAGCACGATGGCGCGGTGGTTCAGCGCCCATTCGGTGAGATTGAACGGCTTCATTGCACAGCTTGCCCGGTTTGCGGAACACCCGGTGCGCCTGCAAGCGCGACCTTCAGGCCCGGGGCCATCTTCTGTACTCCCGCGGTCACGACGAGTTCGCCAGCAGGCGGACCGGAAACGAGCACGTCGTCATTGCGATAGCCGTGCACCGAAACGCGGACGAGGTCGACCGTACCCACCGACCGGGAACCCTCGCGACGAACCACCCAGACGGCGGGCTGCCCCTTGTTCTGCGTGAGTGCCGAGGCGGGAATCACGGCCGCCGGCGCTTCGCCGGCCGGACGTTCGACCAGCAGCGTAGCGGTCGCGCCGAGCGGCAGCGGCCTCGGTACCGCGGGCTTCAGGCGGGCGCGGTAGGTCCGGGTTTGCGCCGCCGCCTGCGGCGAGAGCTCGCGCAACTGGACCTCGAAGCTTTGCTCCGGCGCGCTGGCGAGCCACGCCTTGTATCGCGCCGCGCTGAACGTTGCAAGACGATCTTCCGGAAGATCGGCGACGATTTCGGGCTCGCCCTCGTTCGCGATCGATACCATCGGCTGTCCTTCGGCGACAACCTCGCCCACCTCGAACCGCACGGCCGTGACGACGCCACTCTGCGACGCGCGCAGCACCGTGTATTTCAGCCGGTTGCGTGCGAGTTCGAGCTTCTTGCGCTCGGCCTCTGCCGTCGCCGAAGTTGTCTGCGCGCCGGTCTGTGCCTTCTCGTCGTCGGAGACGCTTACGGAGCCGTCGGTCTTGAGCGAGGTGAGCCGCTGCCGATCGGACTCGGCGAACCTCGCCTGTGACACGGCCGCGGTGAGCTGCTGTCGCGCCGCTTCCTCGGCAAGCTGATAGTCGGTGTCGTCGAGCACCGCCAGTACATCGCCTTCGCGAACCTTCTGCCCGACGTCGACCTTGCGCTTGACGACCTTGCCGCCAACACGGAACGCCTCGTTGACTTCATGGCGCGACTGCACGGTGCCGACGTACCGGTCCGTCACGGCGCTATCGTCATAGCGGATCTCGACAGTGCGGACCGCGCGAAGCGCCTCGGGGGCGGGCTTCGATCCGCATGCGACCAGCATCGCAGCACTCGGCAACACCGCGAACAGCGTGCGTAGAGAGTTTTTCACGATGGTTCCTTGTCTCGGTCCACACCTGAGGAATTGGATGACTTGCCGGAACCCGGCGTGCCGTCTGGTGCGGCCGCGGGCTCGAACACCTCCCAGCCGCCACCGAGCGCCTTGTAGAGCTGGACGCTGGCGAGCAGCAATTGCGTGCGGCTGTCGTTGTCGATCGCACGGACGGCCAACCGCGTCCGCTGAGCATCGAGCAGCGGCAGCAGATCGATCTGGCCGCGGTTGTAGAGCGATTGCGCGCGGCCCAGCGCCGCTTCCGCACTCGACGCGGCGTCGTTCAGCAGTTGCGCCCGCTGACGCTCGTCGTCGAGCGCGACCAGCGCGTTCTCGACGTCTTCGAGCGCTCGCACGATCGCGTCCTCATAGTGCAGCACCGCTTCCTTCTGACCGCTTTCGGCGATGTCGTTGATCGCGCGCGTCCGCCCCGCATTGAAGATCGGCATGGCGATGAGGCCCGCTACGTTGCTGAAGCGCGCAGGACCGAGCGCAACGCCGTTGAGGTCGATCGACTCACGGCCGAACACTGCGCCGAGAATGAGCCGCGGAAACCATTCCGCCATCGCCTGTTGCCTGCGCGCGTTGGCAGCATCGAGCTGCGCGCTGGCGACGAGCAGGTCCGGTCTGCGCTGCAGTAGGGCGGCCGGTTGCCCCGGATGCGCGGGCGGAACGATGGCTTCGACGCCCGATGGCGCGATGCTCTCGGCGTTGAAAGCCTGGTCTCCCACGAGCACCGCAATGCGATGGCGCGAGATCGCAGCAAGCGTCTCGAGCGGCGGTATCGACGCGTGCGTTTTGGATGATTCCGTCTGCACGCGCTCGACATCGAACGGCGTCGCGAGCCCGGCGCGTTCACGGGCGATCACGAGGCGCAGCGTCTCGTCCTGCGCAGCCGAGATCGCGCGCACGGTCTCCAGCTGGCGCAACGCCCCGACGAGCGTAAAGTAGTTCGTCGCAACATCGGTCATCACGAGAAGGCGCACGCCGCGCGCGGTATTCTCGACTGCGGCAGCATCGGCTGCAGCCGCCTTCGCACCTGCCCGCAGGCGGCCGAACAGGTCGACTTCCCACGAGGCGGCGATACCGACCTGCCCCGCCCGCGTATTCGCCGCTTCGGGCACGAAGTTCTTCAGGGCGGTATCGTAGGTCGTCGTGTGATTGAAGCCGTTGGCGCCAACGATCACGGTCGGCCAGAGCCACGACCGGCTGATCGTTTCTCCGGCTCGCGCGGCGCGCACGCGTTCCGCCGCGATGCGGATGTCCCGGTTTTCGTGCGCCGCTCGACGGACCAGATCGGACAGCACCGGATCGCCATAGCTATCCCACCAGGCGGCCTCGGGCTCCTCCGTCGATGCTGAGGTGGCCGCGAACCTGTCGGGCACCTCGACCGCGGGTTGCATCACCGGTGTTGCGCAACCGGCCAGAACGACCGCGAGCGACACCGCGAACGCTACCGCCCTGCCGCGACCCGCCACTCCAGCGGGCCGCGATGGGCGCCTCGTTGTGCGAAAAATGGTCGATATGGGCAGCATGGTGCGGGGGTCCAGCAGCGTTGGTCTACGACTGGCGTAATGGAAGGCCGGCGCGACTTCGGGTTCGCGGCGCCGACCCACGCCAGCCGTTCCACCCCACCAGTTTTATACGCAGACGATTGCGGCCGGCACTGCCGCCGCGGTTACCTGTCAGCCTGGAATCACGCTACTCGCCCTCCAGGCCAAAAGCTTGACCCAGATCATGAGATTGACACCGTGAAGCTTGGGCAGCGCGTAGGCCATGCCGCGGCCCCTCGCTTGGGGAAGACGCATATCGCTGATCGACCACTGCGGCTCAGTCTTCCCTCTCCGGCTCTGCGCGCCGATCGCGTGGTTCTTCCAGGCACTCGCTCGATCGAATTGAAAGGTGGGAATCCGTACCTCTGCAAAAACTCGTCGATTTCCCCCTCAGATACGGTGTCCCGCACATTACCCCAGCAAGCGCTCAACCATGACATTTCCTTTGCAGCCAGTTACTCACGCATGTATGGGGACGGCCGTGCGCATCGGCGCGAGCGTCTGATACTCTTACAAACACTCGCGCGTTCTTACGACGGTGTATGTTCCAGCGCAGCGACAGGCCGTACCGCGCGCGGCGCGCCAAGCACCGCGCGAACGCGCTGCAACGCCTCCCATTGCTGCGCGCTCGGAGTTGCTTTTTGCACGCGTTCGTCGGCAAGGAGTCTGTCTAGCAGTGTCAGCAGCCCCTTTCGGTCTGCAGCTGTATTCAGCAAAGCTGGAAGCGTCGCGATGGACCGCTGCGGCTCCTAAGTCGCGATGAGTTCCTGTTCGCCGCGAATGCGCCGCCAATGATCGGCTGGCAAGCTGGGCAGATATTCGGGGTAGGCTGAGCGAGATCCTGTGCACCGGGCGGCAGACCACCATGGTAGGGTACTGCGCGCGCTATTCCTGTGCGATTAGTCCGGCGCGCTGGGCATTCGGCTCGGCACCGCGTTCACGTGGCATTCGATCGATGCGACTCGCACCCCGAGGTTCACCGGATTCAAGAACCAGCTCAGCAGCAGCTATAACGGCCGCACCGCCCAGGTTATTCGGCGACGTGGGCTACCGGTGTTGGATTTCGTTAATTCTGCTAGCCGTGTTCATAGGAACGCTAATGGAGGGCCATCAATTTGGCTAGCACGCCTTTCGCGGCTCGACGCGCATTCACTTTCTGGCACGCATGGAAGTACGCTGCGTCGAGCGCGGTCCCGGTCATGATATGCGGATCGTCGAAATCCACCGGGTAACATGCAAGTACCCCCACAGTACGCCACGTTTCCTCCGCGAGGCATAGCCGAGAGAGGTATCACTCGATCGCACGCACCACTGTTGATATACCGCTCGCCCCGCCCTGCGCCCGCTAATCTTTCACATCGCTCAATAGCCGTGCTAGCGGAATCAAAGAACACCTTGAACGCGCTAGCAAAATTAATGGACATCAGGCTGTTAGACCGTTGCTGGAGCACAACGGCTGATAACGACGGCAATCTGTCTCACGGTCTTACCAGGTTCTTCCATTCCAATTTGGCGACCGCAGCACCCTCGCTATTGGCGAGCAATTGCCCACCGGCATGCTTGATGAATGCGACCCAACCGCCATCGCCTTCTTCGGCCTTCTTCCATTCGTTAAAGCTGCCTGCTAGTTCGCACCAGACATTGCCGTTGTCCTGCAGACCGCCCCCGACGACCGGAGCAAATTCGGCTGTTCCCATCGTGCCCCAGAAGCCACGTCTAACATCAGTGGAGTAGAACTGGCGGTTGGCGAGATTCCGGTTCATGGCACTCTTGAAGTCTGTGGATTCGCCGTCCCAGTTCTGTGTTTGTATGACGCCGCCATCGCTCAGAATTTAGAGGCGTCGGTTGGTGAACTCCGGCTCGAAGTAGAGACAATGAACGTCATCGTGCATGTGCATTGAGGCGTATTCCCAGTGATCCGGATTGACCCAGTCGCCTCCCAATAAACGCCAGCTGTCTCCCTTATTCCTGGAAACCATTGCATGTTTCCAGCCAAAGCCCACCACGTCGGGATTCGTCGGATGCACATCAGGGCGATTCAGAGATCTCCATTTCGTGGCTCGGTGAGGTGCCGCGCAAAGAGACGACCAAAATTCTTACACTCCTGGCATGGTTCGAGGTACAAGGTGCCACTCGAGTCACCGATAGTTTCGTAACTTGAGAGCCCCTGCCCAAATCCGATAATACAAAAGCTGGTCATATACTCAGCTTTCAAAACAGCCGAGGCGATGATCTTCGGTTCTGCACAACTGGCTTTACATACGAGCTCCATGCCCTCTAGTAATCTGGTACTCAGAGTCAGACCAGCAACCCCTTTAAATTTCTTTTTGATATCGGCTTCCATTGATGCGCGGATACCGTTGTATCCACCGTTACCAGGGCCGCCGATCAATGCGTTGGCATTCCTCAAGAGGGCTGCTGAAAGCGAGACGAGCACGCGAACTCCACGTCTTCCTGCCGGCACTACAGCGACTACAATGACGCCGGATGCGCGTGCTCCTATCTCTTCCAGAAATGTGTACACAGCCTCGGCATACTCACGTGTGGCTTCTGTTGGCGGCGGGAATGGAGCATAACGCTCCGCGAGGACACGCTGAATATGTGAGGTATTCGCTTCAAATACTGAGGCATCCATAGCGCACCCATGAAATAGAAAAGTGAATACTCTTTCTATCCTGCTGCCGTCTATCTCACGCGCACATGCCCTTTCGGACCTCAGTGAACCGGCCTGCCGCCTTACCAGCCCGTCCGAAGCCTGCACACGTCACGCAAACGTCAGTGCGTTCAGTCGAGTCGGCGATCTACAGTGGCGCAAACAGGATTCCTTGTCAACTGTGCTGATGGAATAGCCGCTGTCGAAATATCGCGCGGCGTGCCATTCTTACCCGTCCTCATGCGCAATGGATCGCACAACGAAAGATTACTTATGAGATATTGGTAGCGCAGATACCAAACTGCAGTCACACCTTACGGCTCAACCCATGACTATGCTGGATAAGGGAATTTCCGCATCAGTGAAACAATGGAACGAATAACACCTGGTACCGAAATGATAGGTATTCGGCGTATATATGTTCTTAAATCATCCTGAATAAATCGGCGGGTTTTGTGCCGAAACAAGGATGAGCGAAGCTGCTTAATTGCAATTCGGTTGACGTCGACCGGGCCGGATGCTGCGAGCAAGGTGGGAGCGGACTTGCTTCTCAACCGTGGGCGACGCCGCCCCACGGTTCTCGCGTAAGGATTTCGGACTCGTGCCGCGGTCGGCGTCTAAAGCTCACGTAGCCAGCCCTTGTCGCGGGTTCTTTCCGGCCTCTTCTGCTGGTCGGTGCGCGCTTTCCGGTGGCCAGCCGGAGCGATCTCCCGCACGTTCGTGTGCTCCCTGCTCCGTGCCTTGTTTGCGTCCTGCGTCTTCTCCAGGTCCTTCGCCCGCGTCTGACCGGCAGTGTTAGCCTGGTGCGTCGCCTGCTTCTGCTCGGCGCTCTTCGCTTGCTCGCTGTTCTGCGTGCGATCAGCGGCGCGCTGGCGGCCCCTGGCTGCCGCACCATTCCGGTTGCCGTCAGCGTCTTTCCGGACGAACTGTATGCCGCCCCACGAAGCTGGGCAGAGCAGGCGTATCCCAAACTGATTCATTACAACCGCCTGCCCAAAGGAGGCCACTTTTCGGCCTGGGAGCAACCGCAAACATTCGTGGACGAGGTTCGCGCGAGCTTCCAGTCGCTGCGTTAGGCTTCCAAACCCTGTCTCCGCGCGCGGTTCCGCTGCCGCGCGTGCGCGACTCTGACGGCCAGGTGGCGACGGGCTACATTCCCCATCTGAGCGATGGCGTGTGGACCGGGCTATCCCAATGCCGCTTCATTTCGTCATCCAGCACGCACAAGGTGATCGACGCGCCGGCCATCTCCAGCGACGTCGTAAGCGATCCGACCTGCACGCGCGCGACCGCGAGACCGCGCTGGTGCAGCCACGAGCGTGTGGAGTTGAACAACAGATACAGTTCCCCGAGCGGCGTTCCGCCCAGTCCATTGATCAAGACCAGCAACTCGGAGCCGTTCCCCGGCTTCAAATCGGCGATGATCGCCGTCAGCAGCTCTGCCGCGATCGCATCGGCTGCGGCGAAGCGCGCGCGACGCCGCCCCGGCTCGCCATGAATGCCGACGCCGACCTCGATTTCATCGTCGCCGATCTTGAACGTCAGCGTGCCCGCTGCGGGCACCGTGCAACTCGAAAACGCGACGCCCATCGACGCCGTACGCTTGTTGATCCGGTCGCCGAACGCCTTGCATTGTTCGAGATCGGCGCCGCTCTCGGCCAGACTGCCCACCAGCTTCTCAACGATCACGGCACCCGCGACGCCGCGCCGCCCCGTTGTATAACTGGAGTTCTCGACGGCGACATCGTCGTTGATCAACACCATCGCATTCGGCAACTCCGACATCTCGGACGCCATTTCGAAGTTCATCAGATCGCCGGAATAATTCTTCACGATGAAGAGCGTCCCCGCGCCTGTATCGACGGCCTTGGCGGCTGCCATCATCTGATCGGGCGTCGGCGAAGTGAATACCTGGCCGGGGCACGCGGCATCCAGCATCCCGTACCCGACGAAGCCGATATGCAAAGGCTCGTGTCCCGAGCCGCCGCCCGAGACGAGCGCAACCTTGCCAGGCTTGAGCGTCTTGCGCCGCACGAACACAGGTTCGTTGTCGAGCACGACGAGATCACCGTGCGCGGCGGCGAATCCAGTAAGGCTCTCAGTTAAAAAGTCGTCGACATGGTTGATAAATTTTTTCATGGCCTGCGCTCCTTTCACTCTCTGTCTTGCGCGAGCCGCGCGCAAATCGCACTGATCATCAACTGGCTCGACCGTGCGCCGGGATCGATGTGTCCGCGTGCACGCTCGCCGAGAAACGACGCGCGCCCCTTGGTCGCGAGCATGTCACGCGTCGCGCGCATGCCCTCTTCGGCCGTCAGCGGCAGCGCGTCGAGCACGGCCTCGGGCGCCGCACTCCCGTCGGCTAGTTCCACGAAGCGTGACGCGACAGGGATGAGCACGTCCATCATCGTCTTGCTGCCGATGCCGGCCTTGCCGCGCTGGGCTACGGCGTCGACACCCGCAGCGAAGATCCGCGCCGCGTCCTCCACACGCATGGTGTCCGCGTTCTGCGCCGCCTTTGCCATGCCATGCAGCAACGAAAAAAACAGCGGCCCCGATGAACCGCCCACCGTCGACAGCAATTTGGAGGCGGCCTGCTCCAGCGCGGGCGAAAACGCCTCGGCCTCGATATTGGCGCGCATCGCAAGCAGCGCATCGACGCCCCGCAACAGGTTGAAGATATGATCGCCATCGCCGATCTGCTGATCGAGCGCGGCGATCTCGTCCGTGTGTATCTTTAGCGTCGCATGCGCAGCCTCGATGCACGCCATGACCGTTTTTCCGTTCATGCCGGAATCCTCCTGCCGTCGGAGCGGAAATAGAGAAGGCTGCGCGGGGGCAGCGACACGCCGACTGTTTGCCCAGGCGTGAAATTGCGCTCGGTCATCGTCGTCGCGACGATGGCGGTGCCTTCGCGCTCCATGATCAGCAGATGTCGCAGCGGTGAATATTCGAGCACGCGAAGATTGAGCACGTCGCGCGTATCAGGTGCGTGCAGCACGATGTCTTCAGGCCGGATCGCGACCGTCGACGTGCCCGCCGGCATCGTGGAAGGCTCGAACAACACGGGCGGCAGCAGGTTGATGGGCGGCGAGCCGAGACGTTGCGCAGCGCCTAGCGAAGCGGGATTGCCATACACATCACGCGGCGCCCCCATCTGCACGATGCGTCCTTGTTCGAGTATGCCGATGCGATCCGCAAGCGTGGTCGCTTCGACCTGGTCGTGCGTCACGTAGATGATCGTCGCGCCGATCGTGCGATGCAGGCGCTTCAGTTCGATCCGCATCTCCTCGCGCAACTTCGCATCGAGCGACGACAGCGGCTCATCCATCAGAAACACCTTGGGCTGACGCACTAGCGCGCGTCCGATGGCGACGCGCTGCATCTCGCCGCCCGACAGATGCGTCGCCAGATTGCCAAGTTTCGACTCGATATGCAGCATCTGCGCGACCATCTGCACGCGCGCGGTGACTTCCGCCTCGCTCACGCGCCGCCGCGGGGAGCGCAGTGGAAACGCCAGGTTGCCAAACACCGTCAGATGCGGGTACAGCGAATACTGCTGAAAGACGAAGGCGACGTCCCGGTCCGCCGGATGCATGTCCGTCGCGGCGGCACCGTCGATGAATATCTCGCCTTCGTCGGGGCGTTCGAGACCAGCGATGAGACGCAACGTCGTGGTCTTGCCCGCGCCGCTCGGCCCGAGCAATACGACAAACTCGCCCTCTTTCACGTCGATCGACACATCATCCACCGCGACGATATCGCCGAATCGCTTCGTCACCCCATGCAGGCGAATCTCAGACATAAGCACCTCCGTTGCCGCGTCCGTTGACGGCCATCTGCCGCGCAGCGCCGGGCAGCAGCACGCCGCTCGATGCGTCGTAGATCAGCGTGCGCTCTTTGTGAAACGACAACCCGACCTGCGCGCCCGCCGCTCGTCCTTCTTCCTTGCCAACCCGCACGCGCACCACGCCGAGCGCCGTTTCGACGACCAGAATCTGATGCGAGCCCAGATACTCGTCGGCGATCACGCGTCCACGCAACGCACTGCGCTCGTCGATCACGACGTGCTCGGGCCGCACGCCAAGCAGCGCTTTCGCGGCGGATGCAGCTGTGCGCGGCACGGACACGGCGACACCGCCGAGCGAGACCGATTCCACGCCCGCTTCGACGCCGCCGTCCACGGCCAGAAAATTCATCGGCGGGCTGCCGATAAAGCTCCCAACGAACACGGTCGCTGGAAAGTGATAGACCTCATGCGGGGACGCGGATTGGAGCACCTCGCCGCCGCTCATCACAACGATGTCGTCGGCCATCGCCATCGCTTCGCGTTGGTCGTGCGTCACGTAGACCGTCGTTGCGTTGAGCGCATTGTGCAGCTTGCGCAACTCAAGGCACATCAGTTCGCGGAAATCCGCGTCGAGCGTGCCCAGCGGCTCGTCCATCAGAAAAGCCTTCGGATGCCGGACAATGGCGCGGCCCAAGGCGACGCGTTGGCGATCGCCGCCCGACAGTCCCCCCGTCTTTCGGTCCAGCAGACTTTCGATGCGCAGCATATGCGCGGCCGCATCGACGCGCGCCGCAATCTCGCGGCGCGAAATGCCTTCGTTCTTCAGCGGAAAGGCGATGTTGTTGCGCACAGTCATATGCGGATAGAGCGCGAACATCTGGAACACAAACGCAATGTCGCGTTGACGCGCGCGCAATCCCGTCACATCTTCGCCGTCGATCAGAATCTGGCCCGAGGTCGGCAGTTCGAGCCCGGCAATCATGCGCAACGTCGTCGTTTTGCCGCAGCCGGACGGTCCGAGCAGCACGACGAAGCGGCCGTTGCTCACGGTGAGATTCGTATCATGCACCGCAGTGAAGGCGCCGAAGCGTTTATGAAGGTTGGAGAGAACGATCGTCGACATGGCTCACTCCGGGAAGTGACTGGTCACGACGAAAGCCAGCGCACCCACCAGAATCACGGGAAACGACCAGGTGTAGAGACCGACCGTGAATGGCTGGACGAGCATCGCAATGCCGAGGCCGATAAGCACGGTCGATGCCCCCTCACAGTAACGCCGTCGGAACAGGCGGCGGCGCGGCATGGCGGGTTGAGCTTTCATTTGCGCACTGCTCCGAAGGTGATCCCGCGCAACAGATGCTTGCGCAGTACAACGGTAAAGATCAGGATGGGCAGAACGAACAGCGTCGTGGCGGCCGCGACGGCCGGCCAGTCCTGTCCGCCCTCGCCAATGATGAACGGAATGAACGGCGGCATCGTCTGTGCATCGCCGCTCGTCAGCAGCAATGCGAACGCGTACTCGTTCCATGCAAAGATCAGACAGAAAATGGCCGTCGCGGCAATACCCGTGATCGCCTGAGGCAGCACGACCTTGACGAAGGCCTGCAACCGCGTATATCCGTCGACGAGGGCGGCTTCCTCATATTCGCGCGGGATTTCGTCCATGAATCCTTTGAGCAGCCACACCGCGAGCGACACGTTCACAGCCGTATAGAGCACGATCATGCCGAGGTAGCTATCGGAGAGGCCGATGGCGCGATACATCAGATAGATGGGAATCGCGACCGCGATTGGCGGCATCATCCGCGTGGACAGGATGAAAAACAGCAAGTCGTCGGCAAGCGGGATCCTGAAGCGCGAGAACGCATAGGCTGCCAACGTGCCGAGAAAAACCGCAAGGAAGGTCGAGCCGAAGCCGATCACGAGCGAATTGACGAAGCGCGGCAAGACCTTCGACGGCCCCGCAATCACCATATTGCGCTTGCGCACATCGCGGTCATACCACGTCTGAGCGGGCGGCAAGCTTGCGATGAACTCGGGCGTCTGCCGCGAGCGGATCGTGAACAGATTCACATAGCCCTCCATCGACGGGTGGAAAACCACGACGGGCGGATAGGCAACCGCGTCTTCCTGCGTCTTGAAGCTCGTGAGGATGATCCATACGATCGGCAGCGCCGCAATCAGTGCGTAGGCGATTACGATGAAGGCGGCGAACGTCTTGCTGCGCGGCGATGCCGCCACCACCGACTGTTGAAGTGCAAGGTCTGTCATCGCTGTTTCACCCGGTTGAGCGCCTTCACATAGATATTCGCCGCGCCGAAGACCACCACGAACAGGATGATCGCCAGTGCGGACGAGTACCCCGTCTGCCACTTCTCGAATGCAGCGCGCTTGAGCGTGATCGACACAGTTTCCGTTACCGAGCCCGGGCCGCCTGATGTCAGCAGGTTCACCATGTCGAACATCTTGAAGTTCTCGATACCGCGAAAGAGGATCGCAAGCATCAGGAACGGCAGGGTCATCGGCAATGTGATCGACCAGAATTGCCGCCACGGCGAAGCACGGTCCACTTCGGCCGCTTCGTAGATGTAGTCCGGAATCGAACGCAATCCCGCGAGACAGATCAGCATCACGTACGGCGTCCACATCCACGTATCGACCATCACGATGGTCCACGGCGCGAGAGGCACGTCGCCGATCATCTGAAACGAGTTCGGCGCAATGCCCGTGAAAAAGCTCACGATGTGGTTGAAAAGTCCTGTTTGCGGCTGAAGCAGGAAGGTCCAGAAGTTGCCGACCACAGCGGGCGAAAGCATCATCGGCAGCAGAATCAGCGTGGTCCAGAAGCTATGGCCGCGGAACTGCCGGTTGATCAGCAGCGCGAGCCCGAAACCGAGCAGCACTTCGAGCCCGACCGACCAGAATACGAAGCGCGCCGTCACCTGCATGGCGTACCAGATGTCTTCGTCGGTGAGTATGTCTGTGTAATTGTCGATGCCGACATTGCGCGCGGGCACGCTCGGCATGTTCGACTTGAAGTTCGTGAACGACAGCCGCAATGCCCAGATCAACGGAAAGATGTTGATGGCGAGCAGCAGCACGATAGTCGGAAGAATGAACAGCCACGCGATCGTCCGGTCCGACAGCCCGCGCAGGCGCGCGGCAGCGCGCGTCTGCGCTTGCGTCTGCAACCCTTCCGGAGGAAAAGGCTTGTTTGCCAACATGCCTGACTCCTTGTTGTCGCGGACCGGCAAGATTGATCGGCTTGCCGCTCCGCGCGTTCATGTGCGGGGACGCTAGTTCTTCCCTTCAGCCTTGAAGACCTTGTTCCAGTCCTTGACGAGCAGATCGAGCGCTTCTTTCGAGGAGCCTTTATCGGCAACCACATAGTCGTGCACGCGCTTTTGCATGTCGAGCAGCAACTCGGCATACGCAGGCTCGGCCCAGAAGTCTTTGACGATCGCCATCGACTTCAGGAATGCAGGCGCAAATGGCGCGCTCTTCGGAAAGTCCGGCGCATCGACCACTGACTTCGCCGCCGAGTAGCCGCCGAGTTGCCACCACTTCTTCTGCACATCGGGCTGCGCAAACCACTTGATGTATTCGAGCGCGTCAGCCTTGTGGTCCGAGTACGACACGACGGAAATGCCTTGCCCGCCGAGCTGGGTGAACTGTTTCGTTTCCTTTGGATTGACGAAGAAGCCAATCTTGTCGCCGCCGACATTCGGGTCCTTGTACAGTCCGGGGAAGAAGGCAAACCAGTTCATCTGCATCGCGACCTGGCCAGACTTGAACGCATCGAGTCCTTCCTGCATGTAGGCGTTCGTCATGCCGGGCGCCGTGCAACACTTGTAAAGCGCCTTATAGAATTCGAGCCCCTTGATGGCGCCTGGCGAATTCACAAAGCCGTCCAGGCGATACGGCTTCTTCGGGTCCTCGTATTCAAAGCCGAAGTTATAGAGCATGTTGGTCACGCCCATCGTGATCCCTTCCGAACCGCGCTCCGTGAAGATATACACGCCATACACGGTTTTTCCGTCGATCTTTCGGCCCTGGAAGAACTCGGCTGTCTGCTTGAGCTCGTCCATCGTAGTGGGCGGTTCGAGTTCGCGCTTGTACTTCTGTTTGAACTCCGCGCGCAGTTCGGGCCTTGCAAACCAGTCCTTGCGATACGTCCAGCCGACGGCGTCCGCCATTGCGGGCAGCGCCCAATAATTCGGCGTGTTCTTTGGCCATTCCGAGTAGCCGACGACGGTCGCCGGCACGAAATCGTTCATCGATATCTTGTTCTTGTCGAAGAAGTCATTGAGCTTCACGTAGTGCCCATTGACCGCGGCACCACCAATCCACTGACTGTCTCCGATGATGAGGTCGCAAAGTTTCCCGTGCGAATTGAGTTCATTGATAAAGCGGTCTGCGTAGCTCGTCCACGGCACGAACTCGAATTTCATCGCAATGCCGGTTTTCGCCGTAAAGTCTTTCGACAATTCGACGAGCGCATTGGCGGGGTCCCAAGCAGCCCAACATAACGTCAACTGCTTGCCCTGCGCGTGCGCCGCCGATCCGAAGCTCAGCCCCAGCGACGCCAGCAGCGCCGCGATTACCCTTGCTGTCGTAAGACGTACCATGTCTCTTCTCCTTGTCTCCGTCGGGTCTCGAACCTGATGACAGACAGCGCCCATGCGCCGGACGCTGTATTTAGCGCTCTGGCAGACTCAGCGAGCTGTCCGCGTGTCGCGAGCTTCAGGCATGCGCATTCTCACGAAGATAAATACGGGTTTCGGGCGTCGGAATGGCGAGCACGCCGCGCACGTCGTTCAGTAAATTGATAGCGGCGAGCCCCGCGCAGTGGACGATGCCGCGCACGTCCTGATCGAGGATGACGTCGATCGCCCGCTCCGACAGTTGCGCCCGCGTGTCGGCCGTGCACTCGTGGCCGATCAGCACGACGCGCGTCTTGTCGCCCGATTCCTGCAACGTCGAGGCGATGCCGGAAATGCCACCACCCGTCACATACACGCCGACCAGATCGGGGTGCCCCGCCATCAGCCCTTGCACAGCGAGACCGGCGCTGTCGTCGTCCTCGGCGAAGTCGGGCTCGGTCAGCCAGCGCAGGTTGCGAAAGTCTTCCTCGAGAACCTGGGAGAAGCCCGTACGACGCTCGAGCTGATCGTGCAAACGCGACGACGCCGACAGCACCGCGACCGTGCCGATGCGCGCGCCCACGAAGCGTCCCATCAGCAGACCCGCGGTTCTTCCTGCCATCCGGTTATCGACGCCGACATACGCAGCCCGCGCACTCGACGGTAAATCGGAAAAGACCGTCACGACGGGCACATTCGCATCGGTCACGTCCTGGATCATTCGCTCGACCCAGGGGTAGTCGAGCGGCACGAGCACGAGCGCGTCATAGTCGATCAATTGCTGTGCGAGCGATGTTGCGTCGCGCTGGCTGGAGAGGTCGCAACGATAGAACGACGGGACGAGACGATGCTCCCGAAAGAAGCTGGCGGACAGCGCAATATCGCGCTCGACCTGATCGAGAAAGCGGGAGTTGATTTGCGGTAAGACGAAAGCGACCCGGAATGACGTGGTTTTCGCCGGCCGGCCGCGGCTTGCGCGTTCGTCACGCAACGCGGCCAGCGCGAGATGGACGCGGTCGGCTGTCTCCGGACGAACCCCCTGATCGTCGCGCAGCACACGATCGACCGTGGCCACGCTCACGCCAGCTCGACGCGCAATCATCATACGTGTAGCCGGCATGAGTCTCCTCCGGTGCCAGGCGAAGAATCGTTTTGTTAACCCAAGATAGTTTTTTGCACGCGAAATGCAAGCTTTTTTGACGCGTTAAATGCGTCAATTTTGAAGACGAAATCGCCGCAAAGCACTTTATGGAAGCGATCAAGTTCGCGCGGCAGCGGGGCCGACCAGCCGCACCCCGGGAACCGGCGCGAGAACCTGCGTGGCATAGCCGAGGGGCGCGGCTCACCGCTCACGCCACGTTCGAAGATCCCACCTGTTCCCTGGAAGCGGCGGCGCGACACCGTATCGAATTGCGGGCGCTGCTATTCAGGCCTGCGCGAGAGGCATGGATGACATGCTCCCGCTGAACCCCGAAAGCATGCCTCGCATCACAAGTTTTGCCTAAGCTTTAGCTTGCGAAGCTTGAACGTGAGTTTCCAGCCCCTCGAGCAAGATCCTGCGCCATGCCGAGCGGGCCGTGTCCTCACGCTGGCGCGGACGCGCGCCGCCGACTTCGATAATGCGGCTGGCAGGTCTTGCCCGCGCTCCGCCGGCAGGCTCCAGCAACACGATCCGGTCGGCCAGATGCAGCGCCTCGTCGATATCGTGCGTGACGACGAGCGCGGCCGTTCGATGGGCGTCCACGATGGCGAGCAGCAAGTCCTGAAGGCGCATGCGCGTCATCGCGTCGACGGCGCTGAACGGCTCGTCGAGCAACAGCAGTTGCGGCTGCGTGAACAACCCGCGCGCAATCGCCACGCGCTGAGCCATGCCGCCCGACAGATGCTTGGGCCATAGCGCGCCGTCTTCTGCACGCAACCCGACCTCATCGAGCAGAGACCTCGCGCGTGCTAGCGCGTCGCCGCGTGCGCGTTGCGGAAAGCACACGTTCTCTGCCACCCGCAGCCATGGCAACAGGCGCGGCTCCTGAAAGATCACCCCTGCCAGCGGTGACGGCCCGCGCTGCACTTCGCCGTTGTAGGCAACCGTGCCCGCGTAATCGCGATCCAGCCCCGCTGCAATGCGCAGCAGTGTGCTTTTCCCGCAGCCGCTCGGGCCGAGCAGCGCCACGATCTCTCCGGGCGCGAGCGTGAGCCGCAGGCTGTCGAGAATCGGCCGGACGCCGTAGCGCTTGTAGCGGATGTCGATATCGACGAGGGGCGGGCGCGGAGGTTGCGGATCGCGCGCCGCGCTGATCGACGAAGCCGCGATCATGTGCGCGCCCCCTCGACACTCGTATCGCGCCAGGCCAGCACGTGCGCCTCGAGTGCCTTCATTGCGCTGTCCGTCAACTTGCCGAGCAATCCGAGCAGGATGATGGCGCCAAAGACGATATCGGGTCGGCCCGTCTCGCGGCCATCGCTCAGGAGATAGCCAAGGCCACGCGTGGCGGCGATCAGCTCGGCCGCGACGACGAACATCCACGAGACTGCCAGCCCCGTGCGCAGCCCCGTGAAAACATGCGGCAACGCAGCGGGCAACAGGATCCGCACGAATAACCGCCACGAAGACAATCGATAGACCGCGCCTAGCTCCACGAGCTTCCGGTCGACGTTTCGGACTCCAGAGAGTACGCTCAAATGCACGGGAAAGAATGCGCCAATCGCGACGAGCGAGATTTTTGGCGCTTCGTCGATCCCCATCCACAGCAGCAACACGGGCACCCACGCGAGCGAAGGAATTGCGCGCAGCGCCTGAAAACTCGGATCGAGCAGTGCGTCGAGCCGGCGGCTCAAGCCCATCCCCGCGCCGACGACCACCGCGAGCAGCGCGCCGCAGGCGAACCCGGCCGCCACGCGCGCCGTGCTCTGGACGATGTGCTTGAGCAAGGTTTCGCCGCCGAGCTGCCAGAGCGCCTGCGCAATTTCCGAAGGCGCGGGCACGAGATTGTCCGGCAAGACCCGGGCACGCACGAGAACTTCCACGACGCACAGGAATACGACCGGCAGCAGCGCGCCCGCCATGCGCCAGGCGCGCGGCGCGCGCTCTGCCTGGGCGCCCGCTTCCTGCGCCGGCACATTGGTGCGTGGTGTGTCGCCTTGCGCGAAAGCCCCTGTCCTTCGCCTTGCCCCGATCGCGTCGGATTCCGCCAGCGAGCGCGCGGCCGCTTCTTCGACTGCCATGTCAGCCCGCGTGGTTACTGACGTTGAGCCGACGCGAGCGCCGGCTGCGACGCCTGCGCATCGATCAGCGATTCGATCACCTGGTTCAGATCGGTGCCCGGCTTGACCAGTTGCTCCTGAACCAGGATAGGCGCGGCAGCTTCCAGCGCCTTGATCTGTTCCGCGCCCGGTCGAGGGTGACTGAAGTCGTTGCGGCTCAGTTGCAGCCTGGCAACGGCGAGCGACACCTTCGAGTCTTCGGAGACGATTTGCGCCGCCTCTTCGGGGTGCGCGCCGATCCACTCTCTTGCATGCTCATACACCTTGAGCACGCGCGTTACGGTGTCCGGGTACTGCTTCAGGAACGCGTCGCGCACGTTCAGGAAACCCCATGTGTTGAAATTGACGTTGCGGTACAGCAGCCGCGCGCCGTTGTCGACTTCCGCGGCAGCCATGTGGGGATCGAGCCCGGCCCACGCATCGACCTGACCGTTGACCAGTGCGGTGCGGCCATCCGGATGCTGGAGATTGACGATCTCGACGTCATCCTTCGTCAGGCCCACCGTATGCAGCGCACGCAGCGTGAAGAGGTAGGGATCGGTGCCCTTCGTGGCGGCAATCTTCTTGCCCTTCAGGTCGGCGAGCGACTTCAGCGGCGAATCCTTGCGCACCACCAGCGCCGTCCACTCCGGGCGCGAAAAGATATACACGGTCTTGATCGGATTGCCGTTCGCCTTGCCGAGCACGGCCGCGAGGCCGGCGGTCGAGCCGATATCGATCGCGCCGCTATTCAGATACTCCAGTGCGCGATTGCTGCCGAGGCTCAACACCCAGCGCACCTGCGTGTGATCCGGCGCGAACTCCTGCTCGAGCCAGCCATTGCGTTTGATCACCAGGCTTTCCGGCGAGTAGTACGCGTAGTCGATCTTGAGTTCCGCAGGCGCGGCGGCGGCGGCCCCTGCCGGCGCTGCAACCGCCGCGAGCAGCCACAGTGCGGCCAGCTTGCGCCAGGCGCGCAGCGACTGGCCGATATGCCGCCGCAGCGGCGTCTTCGTCGATTGGTTCTGCATGTGCTTTCCTCTTTTTTTGGCTTGTAGCGTGAGGAGCCGCGTGCGCCACGCGGCATACCCGTCGAGCCTGCCAGCATAGAAAGCCCTGCCGCAAAGCGGAACCAAGAATCAGTCAGATCGAAAGATGCGCAAAGAATATCCTCGCGCGAAGAGACGGCCGCCGCGTCAACACGCAGCCGGTTTGCCGCGCTGGTCGATCCATAGCCGAGCCCAGCGGGAGGCATACGCAATGGCGTGATCGGCCTCGAAAAAATAATCGATCGCTTCGAAAGAAAACGACGATCCAGTCGCCGACGACCCGTTCCCGATCGTCAGGTTCGCCGCATACAGTCCGCTCGGCAACGCATGGGCGGACGGTTCGACGTTGTATCCCTTGTATCGCATGAAGGTTCCCATAAAGACACTCGCGGACACGAGCGTCCGCAGCACTTCATCCTGGTGCAAGAAGCGCGCGGCGCCAAAGAATGCTTTGGCGTTAGCAAATCAGCATGAGCATCATTTCGTCATCACGATGCGCATTGGCGCCGAGCGCGCGCTATCGTACGGCTATTTCGCTGCCAGATGTTTCCGCCAAAAACTGACACGCAATACAGCTGTCGCCTGATGCTCCCCACCCCGACCTCGTGACGGCGCGATCACCAATGCCAGAGAGGTCTCGATTCCAAATTAGCGATCCGAAATAATTCTGTGTCGCTTCGTTCCACGGCACCAAAGGACAAGGTCAGAGTTGGCGTCAACTCAGGGCGCTCAGCTGCGCCGCTTCCGATACAACACCAATGTCGCCACCAGCCCGCATGCAGCGGCGAACCCCATCCAGAAGCCGGGTGCTGCCTTGTCGCCGGTGGCCTCTATCAGGTACGTCGAGATCGCCGGCGTGAAGCCACCGAACAGGGCGGTGGCCAGGCTGTACGCAAGCGAGAAGCCCGCCACCCGCACTTCCACTGGCATCACCTCAGTGAGTGCCACCACCATCGCGCCGTTGTACATGCCGAAGAAGAATGAGAGCAACTGCAGCACCAGCAACATGCGCCCGAAGCTGGGCGCGGCCGCCAGCCAGGACAGCGCCGGCCAGGACGAGAACAGTGCCAGCACGGTGATCGTCAGCAGGATCGGGCGGCGGCCGATTCGGTCAGACAGCGCGCCGCCGATCGGCAGCCAGATGAAGTTGGAGATGCCGACGCACAACGTGACGATCAGTGCATCGGCAGTGCTTAGCTTGAGCACGGTCTTGCCAAACGTAGGCGTGTAGACCGTGATCAGGTAAAAGGTGGTCGTGGTCATTGCCACCAGCATCATGCCGGCGATCACGGTTCGCCAGTTGACCAACATCGACTGGAAGACCTCGCTGGTGGCCGGATGATGACGGCGCTGGCTGAATTCCGCGGTCTCCTGCAGCGAGCGGCGCAGCACGAACAGAAAGGGCACAATAATGCAGCCGATCAGGAAGGGGATGCGCCAGCCCCAGGCGCCCACCTGCTGCGCCGTCAGATAAGCGTTGAGTGCGTAGCCCAGCGCAGCGGCCACTACGATGGCCACCTGCTGGCTCGCCGACTGCCAGGCCGTATAGAAGCCCTTGTGTCCCGGCGTAGCCATCTCGGCGAGGTAGACCGATACGCCACCCAGTTCGGCGCCGGCGGAAAAACCCTGCAACAGGCGGCCCATCAGGACCAGGAGCGGGGCCAGCAGGCCGATGGCGGCATAGCCGGGTACCAGCGCGATCAGGATGGTGCCGCTGGCCATGATCGACAGCGTGACGATCAGGCCTTTGCGGCGCCCGACCCTATCTATATAGGCGCCCAGCATGATGGCGCCGAGCGGACGCATCAGGAAACCGGCGCCGAACGCGGCGAAGGTCAGCATCAGCGAGGCGAACTCGCTGTTGGCCGGAAAAAAAGTGTGGGCGATGTAGGTGGCATAGAATCCGAACAGGAAGAAGTCGAACTGCTCAAGGAAATTTCCGCTGGTGACCCGCAGCACCATACCCAGCCTGGATGACCGCTGAGTTGGTGCTGTGCCTGTTAATTTTGCCTCCATTGCCGGCCTCCTTCAGGTTTGCCGTCCCGCTGAGGTCGCTAACTGGTTTGAGCGCCGCGCGACTCCTGTTGCACAATTCAAATATATGCCCTGGCCGCCTCTCCCGCCAGGCAGACGCCGGCCAACAGGCTTTTTCAGCGTGCCCGATGCAAATCGACAATCTAATGGCGTTCTCGAATGGCCACATAGGGGCGGTGTCATCGCTCCCGATCCGCTTTCCAGGAAATTGAAGGGCCGCTCGGAGCTGCCACATAAACCACACCTAAACCTGGCCCTCGCCACTTGCCGCCGTCGCCCGTGTCGAGCCTTCCATGCTCTGCCAGCGAACCATCAAGGAAAGGCGTATCTTGTTTCATACTTTGAACTTGCGTATCTCCAATGAATCCAGTCTGCCGCCACCGGGCACTGGCGAAGCATTCGCTACCGCGCGCCATCACCATCGCCATGACATTGATCGCGATGGCCATCAGCGGATGCGTTGCCCCGTCACCGCCCTCTTCTAACGCCTCGCAATCACCTGTTCCCGGTCCGACGTCCCTCGATGCTGCGATCGGCAGTTCGCAGCGTGCCGAGCGCGCCAGGGCGCGCGACGTCTATCGTCATCCGAAGGAGACCCTGCAGTTCTTCGACCTCGGTCCCGCACAAACGGTACTCGAGATCGCACCGGGTAGCGGTTGGTACACGGATATTCTTGCGCCTTTTCTGCATGACACCGGTCATCTGTATGAGGCTCAATATGTCAGCACCTCAGCGGAACTGAGATCCGAAGACCGTCAAACCGATGCAGCGTATCTGCGCAAGCTCGCGAGCGCCCCGGCGATCTATGGAAATGTCGTGGTCGGTACTTTGCACGCGGGCGAGTTCACCGGCTTTGACGCGCATGAGCGATTCGACCGGGTACTCACGTTTCGCAACATCCATAACTGGATCAAGGATGGCCAGCTCGATGCGAACCTGCGCGCGTTCTATGGCGCGCTGAAATCCGGTGGCGAACTCGGCGTCGAAGAGCATCGCGCCCGGCCGGGCACGAGCGTGCAGCAGATGATCGATACTGGCTACGTGACCGAGGCCTTCGTCATCGCGCACGCGCAGGCGGCCGGCTTCGTACTCGCCGCGCGCAGCGAGATCAACGAAAACGCGTCGGACACGAAGGATTATCCGCATGGCGTGTGGTCGCTGCCACCGACCTACGAGGGTGGCGACGCGGACCGCGCACGTTATGCCGCGATCGGAGAATCGGATCGAATGACGCTCAAGTTCGTCAAGCCTTAGCAGGGCACGCCCGCTGTTCACTAATTTCGCAACAACCTCTTGATCTATTGACAAGTAGGTAGCTGGTGCGCAGGGTGCCAGCCCGGTGTGGCAAGCTGGTTCACGTATCAGGAGGATTGCGCTAACTCGCGCACGTAGCACGGGTATTCCTGCTTCTGCACGCGCGTAGCCTCAGGATCCACCGTGGCGATGCGGAGCGTCGTCTCCTCACATGTTTCGCCGATTGGCTGGCCGTCAGCCGACACGGCGAAGCCGACGCCGCCGAATACCTGTCCTCGTGGCGCAGTGCCGTGGCGGTTCGAACTGACGAAGCAGGCCCCCGACACGATGGCGGCCAGCGAGCCGGCTGTTCTCCAGCGATACAGCGATGTGCCGCTTGCGCGAGGCGCGACGATTACGTCTGCACCTGCCTTGCCGTATGCGCGCGCATGCTCGTTGAAGAAAAGCTCGGTGCAGAGCAGCACACCGACCCTGACGGCGCCAATGTCGACGCAATGAAAACCCTCCATGCCGCGCACGAACCAGCTTTCCTCGAAGAAGCCGGGTTCCTGCGGGAAGAATTTTTTGTGATGTATAGGGCGGTAGCGATCGCCTTCGACCACGAACGCCTCGTTCGCGAGCCGGTCACCGAACGAGACAGGGCGCGACGAAATCACCGCGCCGACATCCAGTCGACTTAGTTCACCCAGGGCCTGCTCATGCAGTTCAACCCAGCGCTGCGCAGCGGCCGCATCGTATTGGGGCTGCTCTGGCAGCCATGTTCCGAATGGCATTTCGTTGGTGACGAGGAGATCCGCGTTCGCAGCAGAAACCGCACGGCGGATCTGCTCCCAAGCGTCACCCTGCGGCAGCAGGCCCTCGGGCCATTGTACGTACGCGATTCTTGCGCTTTTCATCTTTCCTCCTTGTCGTGTGTCTAGTTGGCTGATTGAATTCAGCGTCGTGCAGAAGGATGGCGGAAGCAGATTTTTGGAGCAGGACGTGTGTAATGCGAGCACTCGGCGTTTCGACGACAACGTGGCACCCTTCTTATCAGACATTGAATTTTGCCAGTGCGGCGAAAAAAAGTGGGTCGTTCCCACAGCAGTACCGTGGTCGTTGCAGTTGTGAATGGCCAGGCGCGTGCTGTTAACAGCACGCGCCTGCACGACGATCCGTAGGGCTGCTCCACGAAATGAGGCGAGTTGACAGTCAATCCTCTCGGACTGTGCGCAATACGGTCACGGCGACGCCATTTTCGCCGCGCCGTGCTCGAAGCGCGCGAAATGACGCTCGAGCGTGTCCTCTGCACACATGTGTCGTCGGCGAATCTACGTGATAACGCCCGGAACGCTGGCGCGAGCGAATGGCGTTTCGTGGCACGCATTGGGTCCGACGGTCAAACGCCCGCACGTCTCCCCTGCATTCCAAGCTTGTCTTTCCCTTTCAGCGAGTCCACCAGATGCTGACGGAATCCTTCGGCTGCCGGGGAGACTGCGCGGATCGAAGAGTGGTAGAGGCACACCTCACGCATCACTTCCGGTTCTACGATGCGGCGCATGACAAGGCCAAGCGGCCTCGCCAGCAAGCCAACGTAGGCCGGAGCCAGCGTCAACGCCAGGCCGGCCGCTGCGATGCCGAGCGCGGTGGTGATGTTGTCGACCACGTCCCTTGGGGCAATGCGCTCGTCGTCTGCCGCGCCGGTGTGCATGAGCGACACATTACGTTCGTAGTCCCGGCCTGCGGCAACCAGCGGTTGCTTTCGCAAATCGCCCCATGTAATCCGGGCTCGCTTTGCGAAGTCGTGCTCCGGGGCGCACCAAAGCACCCACGGGCTCTTGAACAGACTCATACGTGTCACGTCATCGCCAACCACCTGGTCCGGCCCGATAGCGAGATCGACGTCTGCATTGGCTACCATGTCGACGAGATCATCGACTGCCGTATCCCGAATCCGGATAACCACCTTGGGATGGCTCTGCCCATACGTCTTCATGGCGACAGGCAACATCGTCGTTGCAATCACAAGCGGGGCCGCAATCCGAACGATCCCCGCAGCGCGATTCCGGATATCGTCCGCCGCGGCCTGGGCCAGTTCGATATTCCTCAACACGGTCCTCGCGTGAACGACGAACTCCCGCCCCGCCGGTGCCAGCGCAACGCTGCGCGTGGTGCGATCAAACAAGCGAAAACCCACACCGGCTTCGAGTTCCGCAATCAGCAAACTCACGGCAGACGGGGACAGGTTCAGGCGCTCCCCGGCCCGCGCAAAATTGCGGACGTCCGCCACGGTAAGGAAAGCAGCAAGTTGCTTTGGCGTAAATCGGGCACCGGACACAACGACCTCTATTGAACAGGTTTTCTCAATAATAAGCGAGAAATCATCGTTTGTCTTATTGAATTGCCCGACGCAAACTTCCGTCACAAAAACCGACTATTCCGACTCAGGAGACACATCGTGGCGCACCCATTCACCGCGCACCTCGAGCAGGAGGAACAGCTCGAAGAACGCGCTTACTCGATCGTTACCTGGCGGCTGGTGCCGTTCCTCTGTCTGTGCTTCGTCATCGCATTCCTGGACCGCGTGAACATTGCCTTTGCGAAACTGCAGATGGTCTCGGAGCTGGGCTGGAGCGAGCAGGTCTACGGCTTCGGCGCCGGCATCTTCTTTCTCGCCTATTTCGTATGCGAGGTACCGAGCAATCTGATCATGCATCGGGTCGGCGCACGTCGATGGATCGCCCGGATCATGATTTCGTGGGCCGTGCTGACAGGCCTCATGGCATTCGTTCACACGACGACGGCCTTCTATGTGGTCCGCTTCCTGATCGGCGCTGCGGAAGCGGGCTTCTTTCCAGGAATCATCCTTTACCTGACCTACTGGTATCCGGCGAGGCGTCGGAGCCGCGTGATCGCGACGTTCATGACGGCGATTCCAATCGCCGGAGTAAGCGGCGGCATTCTCTCAGGATGGATTCTGTCAACGTTTCACGGGTTGGCCGGCCTCTCCGGATGGCAATGGCTGTTCGTGATGGAAAGCGTACCGTCGCTGATCGTCGGCATCGTTGCACTGTTCTATCTCGACGACAGTATCCGCAACGCGAAGTGGCTGGACGACGAAGCGCGTTCCCGGCTGATTGCGAACATCGAAGCCGAGTCACAGACCAAACAGACGGTATCGCTCCCCGCAGCGTTGCGCCGACCCGCAGTTTGGCTGCTGGCATTGGCATACTTCGGCTCCGCGATGGGACAGTACGGTTTCGGTTTCTGGTTGCCGTCGATCATCAAGCATATGGGCGTCGCTTCTACGCTGAATGTCGGCCTGTTGTCAGCGATTCCATACGCGTTCGGCATCGTCGCGATGCTGGCGGTCGGGCGCAGCGCAGATCGAAGCGGCGAGCATCGCTGGCATTACCTTGTACCTTGCGCTGCCGCTGCGCTTGGGCTGGCAGTGGCCGCGCTCTATAGCGGGCAGCAATTGGTCTCGCTTGCCGCGCTGACCGTTGCATGCATGGGATTGCAGTGCCTTGCGCCCGTGTTCTGGCGCATTCCAACCTCGTTGCTGGGTGGAGTTGCAGCGGCCGCTGGCATCGCACTGATCAACTCCATCGGCAACCTCGCCGGGTTCGTCAGCCCCTACATGATTGGCTGGATCGTGGACCACAGCGGTAGCGCGAACGTCGCGCTTTATGTCATCGCGGCGTTCCTGTTGTTGTCGGCAGGCATCGTTTTTGGGCTACCGCGCAATGCCGGCCGTGATCGGCTATCCAACATCGGACCAACGCAATGACCCCGAACATCAATCAGCCTGACCCATTCGTCGCGGCGCTCACCACGGTACTCGGCGACGCTTCGGTCGTCCGCGATGCGTCAGTCGCGTCGGCCCATGCCGGAGACTGGAGTGAAGCGGCACGCTGCACGCCCGGCATCGTTGTGTTTCCGCGCACACCGCAGCAGGTGGCCGTGACACTGGAGATATGTGGCCGTTTTCGTCGCCGCGTCGTCGTGCAAGGTGGCCTGACGGGACTCGCTGGAGGCGCGACGCCGCGCGAAGGCGAAGTTGCGCTTTCTTTATCGAAGCTCGATACGATCGAGGAAATCGACACGATAGGCGGCACTGCCACGGTGCAGGCAGGCGTCATTCTCGAAGAGTTGCAGCGACACGTCGAAGAAGAAGGCTGGTATTTCCCGCTCGATCTCGGCGCTCGCGGCTCGTGCCAGATCGGCGGCAACGCGGCCGTCAACGCCGGCGGCAACCGGGTGATCCGCTTCGGCACGATGCGCGACATGGTGCTCGGCCTCGAAGTCGCATTGCCCGACGGGCGTTTGCTCAGCATGCTCAATCGCGTCACGAAGAACACGACGGGCGTGGATCTGAAGCACCTGTTCATCGGCAGCGAGGGTACGCTGGGCGTGATCACGAGGCTCGTCATCAAGCTTTCCCCCCAGCCTGCGAACGCATGCACGGCGCTCTGTGCGCTTCCGTCGTTTGATGCCGCAACGCGGCTCGTTCGCGACGCGCGCGCGAGACTGCCGGGCCTCTCCGCATTCGAGGTCATGTGGGACGACTTCATGGTCGCC
The DNA here is from genome assembly GCF_038900695.1 of Paraburkholderia sp. JHI2823. Classification (NCBI taxonomy): domain Bacteria; kingdom Pseudomonadati; phylum Pseudomonadota; class Betaproteobacteria; order Burkholderiales; family Burkholderiaceae; genus Paraburkholderia; species Paraburkholderia sp. JHI2823. The sequence goes on from NZ_JAYMRY010000011.1 coordinate 186,164, forward strand.
GCGCGCGAGATCCAGACATTGAGGCCCGCGTTCGACGCGCCTGCGCCGGTGTATGCATTGATGGAAACGCTCGGCACCGACGAAGCTGGCGAACGGCAGCAACTCGAGGCGTTTCTCGCGGATGCGTTCGACCGCGGGCTCGTCGCCGACGCCATAGTGGCCCAGTCGATGGACGACGCGCAGCGGCTTTGGGCCTATCGCGAGACCGTCGGCGAGTTGCTGTCTCATCTCAAGCCGCACGCCGCATTCGACGTTGGCGTTCCGATGGCAGCAATGGAGCGCTTCGTCGACTCGACGCGCAAAGCACTCACGCAGCAGTTTCCGCACCAACGTCACCTGTTCTTTGGACATATCGGCGACGGAAACCTTCATGTGCTCTCGGGGCCCCACGACAGCGCGGAGGACCTGCATCGCGTTGAAGACCTGGTCTATCGAGCGGTCGCTGATGTCGGTGGCTCGATCTCTGCGGAGCATGGCATCGGGGTCGTGAAGCGAGACTTTCTGCACCATAGTCGCTCTGCTGACGAGATTGCGTTGATGCAGGAAATCAAGAACTTGCTGGACCCGGCAGGCGTGCTCAATGCTGGCCGGATTCTTTGAAAGACTGAATGGAAGCAACGTGAAGATAATCGTCTCGGCAAAGAGCGACGTTCGCGTCGAAAGTGACCGTCACTGAGGAGGGTGGACAACCGCGGGCCGAAGTGGTGCGCGAAGTGGCCGGCGGTAGAGAAACGAGGAATTCCTGATGCAGTTCAACGGCGAAGGAATCCAGCACATCGCCCTCTCCACGGACAACCTCGTGGACACGATCGACGGGCTGCAATTGGCCGGAGTGCCGTTGATGACGGCGCCAATGATTTCTACTACGATGGGCTGGAAGCTCGGTTGCCCGGCCATGGCCAGCCGGTCGATCAGTTGAAGACGCGCGGCATCCTGCTCGACGACAGCACGGCAGACGAAAAGCCGCGATTGCTGTTGCAGATCTTTTCGCAACCGCTGCTCGGGCCCGTGTTCTTCGAGTTAATTCAGCGCACAGCATGACCGCACACAGTAAACAAAAGAATCGAGCGATCGGTCCAAGAGCCTGCCACTCGGGAGACACATCAATGAAGGTCATCAAAACGCTGTTTGTCGCGGCGCTATGGATTGCCGCTCAGTGTGCACACGCGCAGAGCGGCCTCGACATGGCCGCCCACGTCGAGATCCACCAGATTCCCTCGCTCACTCTGAGTGACAGTCAGATGCTGACTGGCGATCGTAACGGCAAACCTGTGACGATCGCCGGCATCCTGCGTCTTGCGAAGCACGCCGGAAAACAACCGGTAGTGGTGCTGATACATGGTTCGAGCGGAATGGGCGCGAACATCGAAATGTGGGAGCGTACGTTCAACGAGAACGGTATCGGGACGTTCGCCATCGATGGCTTCACAGGCCGTGGCATCACGTCCACCAGCAAGGATCAGTCGCAGCTCGGCCGGCTGAACCTCATTCTCGACGCCTATCGGGCGTTGGACATACTCGCGCGTGATTCCCGCGTCGATCCGGACAGGATCGTGCTGATGGGTTTTTCGAGAGGCGGACAGGCGACCCTCTACGCGGCCATGACGCGGCTCAACCGCCTGTGGAACACGTCAGGCGCTCGCTTCCGCGCCTATTTGCCCTTTTATCCCGACTGCATGACCCGTTATCGCGACGACACCGTGGTTGATGGACCGATTCGCGAATTCCATGGGGCCGACGACGATTACGATCCTGCACCGGCCTGTGCGGCATACATCGAACGGCTGCAAAAGGCGGGTAGCGACGCCATCATGACAGTCTATCCGCACGCATCGCATGCCTTCGATATGCCATACGCGATGCCCACTGTCGTCGCAAAGGGCGCGCAGACGGTACGCGCATGCCGCATCTTCGAGAACGAAAGTGGCGAGCTGATCAACGAGGCGACCGGCACGCCCTTTTCCTTCCACGACGAGTGCGTTCAGACCGACCCACACGTTGGCGGCAACGCGCAAGCTCGCGACGCGGCGATCGCCGACGTACTGGCTTACCTGAGAACATTGCTGGGTAGTGGCGGCGCAATGCCGGGCGGCTAGCACTGGCATGCACTGCAAACACGTCTGCTGCAGCGTCAATCCGGGCCAGGCTAGCTTTCGTGGGAAGCCGGACGCATGGGGTTCCGTGCATCTGACCAGCGCCTGTAGTCGGCCGGCGTCATCCCGGTGAGTTGGCCGAAGGCACGCCGGAATGACGTTTCCTCGCTGTAGCCGCATTGCAGTGCGACCTGCTTGATGCTTGCCCCAGGCCGCTCGAGCAGCACGCACGCCATTTCGATTCGCACGCGCGTGATGAACCCCTTGGGCGACTCGTTGGTCAAGCTCTTCAGCCGCCGATGCAATGTCCGTTCGCTGAGACTCAGCGTACTCGCCAAAGCTTCAGCCGTGAATCCGGGGCTGGCATGGCGGACGATCTGCTCCGCTTGCAGCAGTAGCGGGTCGTTGGCGTTGACAAATCCGCGGGGCGCGTAGACCAGCTGTGGCAGCGGCAAGCTGTCTGCCACAGAGATATCCGCAGCCAGGCGGGCGACTTCGGGCCCTGCTTCGCTCCTGATCACGTGCAAGGCCAGATCGACCCAGGAGAGCGGCCCGCCTGTCGTGACGACGCGATCCTGTTCTTCCACTGCAGTGCCCCACACCGGGCGTGCCTTGGGGAACCGCTGCCTTAACGCATGGTGGAGCCACCACGTGGTGGTGCAGCGCCTTCCGTTCAGCAAGCCGGCCTCCCCCAGCACAAAAGTCCCGGCACACGCAGCGCCGACCAACGCCCCCGTTCGATGGCGTTCCTGCAGCCACGCTGCTGCGTGCCTGACCGTCGCAGATACCGGCGGTAGCCGGTGCGGTCCGAGCGCCATCCCCGTGACGAGTGCCACGTCGCAGTGCGTCAATTCATGAAACGAGGTATCGACCGGAATCAACCGGCCCTGCGCGTCCCGCAGGGTTTTGCCGTCCGCGCTTGCGATGGTGGTCTCGAAGGTGGGAATGGCCTGATCGCGCACGCCATACGATGCGCCAGCCGGCGGGGCGCGCAAAGCTTGCTCCGTCATCCAGAACAGGTCGGCAAGGCCGCTAATGGCAGAGAGCAGGCTGCCCTCGACTGCCACGATTCCTATGCGCACGGCGCGCTCCATGCATCGGTTACGGTTGGCGAATTTTGCATGAACAATGGCGAGTTTGCCACCTGCAACTATTCGTTGAAGCCAGATAAATTTGGCGCGTCATTGTCAATGATTCGCCTCCACATGAAATTCCCAACTCTTCACAGGCATCCGGATTCGCTCCTTGCGACAAGGGCGCGCCGTCGGTCCGTATGGTTCAGCCGGCTCGCTGCTGCCGTGGCCGTCACGGCGACGCTGGCCACGGCTCATGTGGCAGCGTCTACGGCACCGGCTGTACACAACATCGTGCTCGTGCATGGTGCTTTTGCCGATGGGTCGAGCTGGAGCCCGGTCATCGTCAGGCTGCAGCGCATGGGTTACCACGTTACTGCCGTGCAGAACCCGCTCACTTCGCTCGCGGACGACGTTGCTGCCACCGAAAGCGTCCTGCGCCGGCAATCCGGCGACGTGCTGCTGGTGGGCCACTCCTGGGCCGGCGCAGTCATTACCCAGGCTGGCAACGCCGCCAACGTGAAGGGTCTTGTTTATCTGTCCGCGCTGGTACCGGATGATGGCGAGTCCGTCGCTGACCTGCTGCAACGGCTCGACGCGCCAATGACGGGACTCGCACCGGACGACCAGGGGCTGATCTGGCTCGACGACGCCCGACAGTTTCAGCACGTCATGGCGGCGGATATTCCGTTTCCGGAAGCTCGTAAGCTGGCATCGGTTCAGCAACCCGTCGCGGCGGCCTGCTTCACCGGGAAGGTCCAGCATGCGGCGTGGCACGACAAACCCGTCTGGTATGTGCGAACAACCAACGACAACGCGCTCAGGGCCGCCGTGCAGCAAGCCATTGCGCAGCACATCGGGGCAACGGTCACGTCCATTCGCTCCAGCCACATGTCAATGCTGTCTCACCCGGACGACATAGCGAAGCTGATCGATCAAGCCGCGCGAAAGGCATCGCAATGAATTCCCCCGCGTTTTAAAGCACTTCATATCTCCCCTGACAGCGAGGCTGAAATGAATATCCTCCATCTCGATGCAAGCGTTCTGGGCAACAACTCGTCACGCGCGAACGCTCCGCCGCCGTGATAGCCGAAATGCGGGCGGAATATCCATCGGCGCACGTGACGTACCGGGACTTGGTCCACGATGAAATCCGCCATCTGACGGGCCCGATCGCGGGCGGATTCCGCCAGATGGACGTCAGCGGTTTCGACGACACCACCTGCCTGCAAAATTGAACACAATGCTGCACAAAGCGAATCCTCGGTTTCATCAATTTCGCATTAGTCGTCGCCGGGCTCAAATAGTATGAACGCGCCTACCAGGCCTGCATTGCAGGGTACTTCGCCTCGGGCGGGAACACACGCCAGGCGCCGTCACGGTGCAGGAAGAAAAGAATCGCCACTGCGCCTTCAGCCCTTTGCGCCTCGACTCTTACGCAGCGCATCCGACGCAGATGCGTCGAGGCAACGCGCGTGACCCGCACCGGCACTGCTGCGGCCGGAGCCAGCCATTTTTCGACCATCGCGCGCAATGATGTATCACTGGCGTACATTCGCTTCTCCTTCCCAGAACCACTAAATGAGATGCCCTGGTGCTCATTCGACTGGTCCATCACCATCGATCGCTCCGCGGTATCTGGCACGAACGGCGCGGCATTACATCAACGGCCGATACCGGACGTGCCGCCGCTCCCGGTTGCTCAAAGGGCCGCGACCATATCTGGCACGGCGGTAAACAAGTCTGCGTGCAGGCCGTAGTCAGCCACGCTGAAGATCGGTGCTTCTTCGTCCTTGTTGATCGCGACGATGACCTTGGAGTCCTTCATGCCGGCCAGGTGCTGGATCGCGCCCGAGATGCCCACGGCCACATACAGTTGCGGCGCGACGATCTTGCCGGTCTGGCCGACCTGGTAGTCGTTCGGCACGAAGCCCGCGTCCACTGCGGCGCGCGATGCGCCGAGCGCTGCATTGAGCTTGTCCGCGAGCGGCTCCAGTACCTTCGTGTAGTTCTCGCCGCTGCCCAGACCCCGGCCACCCGAGACGATGATCTTCGCGCTCGTGAGTTCCGGACGGTCGAGCTTCGTGACTTCACGGCCGACGAACTGCGAGAGGCCGCTGTCTGCTGCCGCTTCGAGCTTCTCGACCGCCGCACTGCCGCCTTCGGCCGCGACGGCATCGAACGCCGTCGTGCGGACCGTGATGACCTTGATTGCATCGGCCGATTGCACTGTCGCAATCGCGTTGCCCGCATAGATCGGACGCTCGAACGTGTCCGGCGAATCGACTGCCGTGATGTCGCTGATCTGTGCGACGTCGAGCTTCGCGGCGATACGCGGCGTGACGTTCTTGCCCGCTGCCGTTGCCGGAGCCAGGATGTGCGAATAGTTCTTTGCGATGCTCAGGACCGTCGCTTCGACGTTCTCGGCGAGACCCTGTTCGAGTTGCGGCGCATCGGCGAGCAGCACCTTCGCAACGCCTGCGATCTTTGCTGCCGCGTCTGCTGCGGCCTGTGCGTTGTGGCCCGCGACCAGCACGTGCACGTCGCCGCCAATCTTCTGTGCTGCGGCAACCGTGTTCAGCGTTGCGGCCTTGATCGACTGACTGTCGTGTTCAGCTATTATGAGATTCACCAGATTCGTCATTTTCGTCTGCTCTCCTTACAGCACCTTGGCTTCGGTCTTCAGCTTCTCGACCAGCGTCTTCACGTCCGGCACCTTCACGCCAGCCGAACGCTTCGGCGGCTCGGCAACCTTCAGCGTCTTCAGACGCGGCGTGACGTCGACGCCGAGGTCCTCGGGCTTGATCGTCTCGAGCGGCTTCTTCTTCGCCTTCATGATGTTCGGCAGCGTGACGTAGCGCGGCTCGTTCAGGCGCAGGTCGGTCGTGACGACTGCGGGGAGCTTCAAGGACAGCGTTTCCGCGCCGCCATCCACTTCGCGCGAAACCGTTGCCTTGCCGTCGGCGACCACGACCTTCGATGCGAACGTCGCCTGCGGCAGGTTCGCCAGTGCGGCGAGCATCTGGCCGGTCTGGTTCGAATCGTCGTCGATGGCCTGCTTGCCGAGGATCACGAGCTGCGGCTGTTCCTTGTCGACCAGCGCCTTCAGGAGCTTGGCCACGGCCAGCGGCTGGAGGTCTTCGTTCGACTCGATCAGGATCGCGCGATCGGCGCCGATCGCCAGCGCCGTGCGCAGCGTTTCCTGCGCTTGCGCGACACCCGCGGACACGGCGATCACTTCCGTCGCCACGCCCGCTTCCTTCAGGCGCACCGCCTCTTCCACGGCGATTTCGTCGAACGGGTTCATCGACATCTTCACGTTCGCAATGTCGACGCCCGTGCCATCCGACTTCACACGAACCTTCACGTTGTAATCGACTACGCGCTTAACCGCGACCAGCACCTTCATCTCGCCCCCTCACCACCAGAAATATCAGAGATTTATAAAACCGATAGCCGGGAGGCAGTGCCTCGGCCTGGTTCGCGCCCCGGCAATGTGAATCGGGCGATCGCATCGCGCAGTCCGCCTACCTGATCGCGCAGCGAATGCGCAGCCGCTGCTGCCTCTTCGACCAACGCAGCGTTCTGTTGCGTTACCTGATCCATTTCCCCGACGGCACAGTTCACTTGCTCGATACCCGCGCTCTGCTCCTGCGAAGCGTGACTGATCTCGTCGAGGATCGTGCAGACGCCGGTTATTGCCTGCACGACATCGGTCATGGTCGCACCCGCGTTCGATACCTGCTGCGCACCGGCTTCCACGACTCTGACCGACGTGCCAATCAGATCCCTGATCTCTTTCGCTGCCAACGCCGAGCGTTGCGCGAGGCTACGTACCTCGGACGCCACCACTGCGAAGCCGCGCCCGTGCTCGCCGGCGCGCGCAGCCTCGACCGCCGCATTGAGTGCGAGTATGTTCGTCTGGAAAGCAATGCTGTCGATCACACCGATGATGTTGCCGATCTCCAGCGAACTGGAGGTGATCTCGCTCATCGTCCGCACGACGCCGTCCACGGCCTGATTGCCCCTTCGTGCAACGGCGGCCGCTTCGCCCGCAAGCCGCGCCGCCCTTTCCGCGCTTTCCGCGTTGCGCCTTACATTGGCGGTGATTTCGTCCATGTTCGAGGCTGTCTGAACCAGCGCGGCCGCCTGCCTTTCAGTGCGCTGCGACAGATCGGAGTTGCCCGACGCGATCTCGTGTGCACCGACGTTGACGTTTTCCGCCCCCGCATAGACACGCGACACCGTTTCCACAATACCGTCTCGCATGGTGGCGAGCGCCAGCATCAGGTTCGGGCGCGCGCGATCACGCACGGGTACGTTCATCGCAAGGTCGCCCTGCGAGATTCGCCGCGCCACCTCCACTGCAACTTCCATTTCGCCGCCAAGTACACCTCGAACGCTCCTGACGACATAACCCATGACGAGCGTGCAGACGCCGCCAAGCATTGTTGTCGTCAACAGCCACCAGAGCAGGTCGTGGGTGAAGGCCGCCTCGACATCATCCATGTACATTCCGGTTGCGAGATACCAGTCCCATGGCGCGAAACGCATCACGTAGTTCACCTTGTGCGCCTGTACACCGCTGCCCGGTTTCCGGCCGACGTATTCCGCAAAGCCGCCGCCCGGCTCATTGCCGGCGGCTACGAGCTTCGGAAACAGCGGCTTTCCCTCACCGTCCATCATGCCGCTTGCGTCCTTGCCGTTCATTTGCGGCAGGAACGGATTCATTACGATAACGAGATGCGAGTTAATGACGGCGATATAGCCGTCCTTGCCATACCTCAAATCCGCCAATGCCGCGAGCGCCTGCTTGCGGGCGTCCGCTTCGCCGAACGTGCCCTGTTGCGCGAGCCGATAATAGTGGGTTGCAATACTGTCAGCCTGCTGCACCAGTGAACGCAGCTGCTCCTCGCGATCGGCCACCATGGTCGCGCGTGTCCGCCATGCACCCAGCGCGCCGATCAGCAGGAGGCCAATCCACAGCACCACGATCATCGAAATGAGCTTGCGGTTCAGCGTAAATTTCATACGTACAGTTAAGCAAACGGGTTAATCCGTGCCTTCGAGAAGCGGCAGAAACCAGCCGCAATACGAGCGAGTTCAGACCCGGCTCCGACGTCCTCGGCTGTCAGCTCTTTCATTTGTGGTGGCTCAAAAGCTTAGGCAATAGGTATTCGCAGAACAGACACTTGTATGCCACAGACGATCGGTGGCATTTCCGTTGCATTCTGCAGCATAAGTTTTCCACGCGCAAGACTATCTCGCGCCACAGGCATACTTTTCACCAGGACATTCGTCTGATCAATGTATCCGCTAGATAAGGGGCAAGTCAGGGCGGGAGGGTGCCCGCTAGCCAAGGCGGAC